>CAYSGY010000200.1:0-9696 GCA_964430315.1 uncultured Planctomycetaceae bacterium | reverse complement strand
CGAGGATTCGTTCCTCGCCCGGTTGCGCGGCGCCCCGGGCCCGTTGGTGACGATCCTCCCGGGCTCGCGGACCCAAGAGGTCACGCACAACCTGAAGTGGTTTCTGCGGGCCGCCGGCCACGTGCGCGAGGCCGTGCCCGACGTTCGGTTCGCCGTCGCATCGTTCAAGCCCCATCAAGCCGAGATCGCGGCCCGTGAGGTTGCCCGGGCGGGGTTCCCGGTCGAGATCCACACGGGCAAGACGCCGGAGTTGATCCGGGCGGCCGACTGCTGCATGGCGTGCTCGGGCTCGGTGTCGCTGGAGTTGCTCTACCAGACCAAGCCGACGGTCATTCTCTACTGGGTCAGCCCCCTGGCGTTTCGCGTGCAGCAACTCTTCCGCCGGGTCAAATACATCACACTGGTCAACCTGCTGGTGACCGACGAGTTGTTCCCCAAGGACGTCACGCCCTACGATCCCGGACAGATCGATGCCGATCGCGTGCTCTTCCCCGAATATCTCACCTGCGAAGACAAGTCGCCGCAGATCGCAGCACACGTGACGCAATGGCTCACCAACCCCTCCGCTCGCGAGGCGTTGGTGGCCCGGCTTGCGGAGCTCAAGGCCGTGGTCGGCCATGGCGGGGCGTCGGCCCGCGCCTCGGACTACATCCTCGGCGTGCTCGGCGGACCGCGCGGCTTGGTGCCTCCGCCGCATTTTGTTGGTGCGCGGTACGCAGTAGGCAGTACGCAGTAGGCAGGAGTCTGGGGGTTAGGGTCCGTGACGGATGCGCTTGGCGGATGTCTTCTGGGTGGCATGCCCTGAAAGGGCGTCGTGGGCATCGGGCTGGATCTCGCGCACCGGCCACGCCCTTTCAGGGCGTGCCACCCAGAACGCGACAACAGGGCTTGCCTGTTGCCGGACGCCATGCCCGGGCGACGTGTCCTGTGCTAGAATAGTCTGGATACCCGTGCGCAATTCCAGGGAGGGCGAGGCTCTTGCCGAGTCGGCAACGGGGCCACGTCCTCGCAGGTACACGGCTCGGCTGGAGCGTCGCCTTCCTTTGGAGTGCGGCGACTTGTCGCCGCTTTCGATCACGAGCTGAGGAGTCTGCGAAGTGCTGTTAGCCGAACCTCCGCGAACGGCGTGGGACCTGAATTTCCGGATCCTCGGCATCCCGGTTCGGGTCCACCCGATGTTCTGGCTTGTGGGAGTGCTGCTGGGCCTCAGGTCGCCCACGCCGGTGATGCTGGCGACCTGGGTGGCGGCGGTGTTCGTGTCGATCCTGGTCCACGAGCTCGGGCACGCGGTGGTGATGCGGGCCCACGGCTACCGGCCTTCGGTTACGCTCTATGCCTTGGGCGGGCTGGCTTCCTACGGCCCGGGCGCGGCGGGTCCGCGGCGGGCGGGCGGGGCCGCGTCGCAGATCGCCATCGCTGCGGCCGGTCCGGCGGCCGGCTTCGCTTTGGCCGGCGTCCTCATGGCGATCCTGATCCTGGCGAATGTCAACGTCGTGGTGCAGTTCGGGCTGCCGATGCTGGTGCATATCGGGGTCACGGAGGTGGTCGGGTCGGTGCCTTTCTCCATCTTCCTCAACGACGTCTTCTTCATCAGCGTCGCGTGGGGCATCGTGAACCTGCTGCCCGTCTATCCGCTGGACGGCGGACAGATCTCGCGGGAAGTGTTGACGAAAATCCACCCCGCCGAAGGAACACGATGGTCGTTGATGCTGTCGTTCGTCACGGCCGTCTTCTTGGCGGTGACCGCGCTGGTGCAATGGCAAGACACGTTCGCCGCGATTCTGTTCGGATACCTCGCCTACGTGAGCTACACGACGTTGGCCTTCTTAAGCGGCCGCGGACGATGGTATTGATCGGCGACGAGTGCGCGTCGTGCTCGTTTGGAAGCCGTCGATCGCGCGGCGGAAGGGCGCGCCGGCTCATCGCAAGTCGCAACACGGAGAAAAATTCTTCAAAAAAATGTGTAAGATGGTCTGAGAATGTGTTGCAAAACTCCTTGATCCTTGTACAACTATGGCATGCGAAGTGCATTCTGCTGCGCCAGTGAACCTCTCCGTGACTGCAAAGGATTCGTTTTCGGTGCGCGGAGTTCGCTAGGAAGGTAGTGGTTAACTAGGTACCGACGAGATTCTTGGGTGGCCTTCCAGAGTCTGGATTCTCTGGGCCGAGTCTCGTCACCAACCCTTGGATGGAGGTGTGACTGTGGCGAAGAAGAAAGTGGCCAAGAAGAAGGTGGCCAAGAAGAAGGCTGCAAAGAAGGTAGCCAAGAAGAAGACCGCCAAGTGCAAGAAGTGCTAGCGCGTTGACGACGGCCGCCTTCGATGCGGCCCGCGAGGACGAGCCATCGCTCCTCAGTCGCATGACCTAGCCAAATCACGACGAGAAAGAGCCGCCGAAGGGATTCCTACGGCGGCTCTAAAGTTTTGTGGGGCAACAACTTGCCGCTACTTCAATACGGTCAGTGAAGGCAGCGGCGGCTTCTGCCGGCGACGGGCCACGAGCTCTCGCACAAGGTTCCCGGCCAGGGCCTCCAAGCCACCAGCGCACTCGGCGTCTTGGAACGAGGCGGCCACCTTGCCCTCATCCCCGTAGATGCGCATCTGCGTGTTGAGCGGCACTTCCCCGAGGAAGGGAACCTGAAGCTCCGCCGCCTTGCGCCGCGCACCGCCGGACCCGAAGATGTCGTGCCGGGTGTGGCACTGCGGGCAAATGAAGTGGCTCATGTTCTCCACCATGCCCACCACGTCGATGTCCACCTTGCGGAACATGGCGATGGCCTTCACCGCGTCCAACAGCGCAAGGTCCTGCGGCGTGCAAACGACGACCGCTCCGCTCAACGGCAAGAGCTGTGCGAGGCTCAGGGCCACGTCCCCCGTGCCCGGCGGCATGTCGACCACCAGGTAATCCAGTTCGCCCCACTCGGTGTCGCGGAGAAACTGGGTGAGGACATGATGGAGCATGGGTCCGCGCCAGATCACGGCCTCGCCGGCGGGAACGAGAAGGCCCATCGACATGACGGCCATCCCATCGACGGAAACGGGCCGGATGCGGCCTTCGATCATCTGCGGACGGGCCGTGGAGCCCAGCAGGTGCGGAATGCTCGGGCCGTAGACGTCGGCGTCCATCAGCCCGACGCGCGAGCCCGCGCGCGACAAACCGTAGGCGAGAATGGCCGCGATCGTGCTCTTGCCCACGCCCCCTTTGCCCGACCCGACGGCGATCACGCTCTTCGCCGGCAAGCCCACTTCGCCCATCTTCTCAGCAGGGCGGGCGTGAGGTTCGATCGTTACGTTCACCTGCGAAAGGCCTGGGAGCCGGGCCTGCAAATGTGCGATGAGTTGGGATTCGACCTCCTTCCACAACGCGGCCGAGTAGGTCGTCAGCCCCAAGGTAATCGCAACCTGGCCGTCTTCCACGTGAAGCTGGTGGAGTTGTCCGAGTTGCACCACGCTCCGGCCCGCCTCAGGGTCCGGGAAGTCCTCCAGGGCATGTCGAACTGCTTCCGCACTATAGGGACCGTTGGCCATCGTATCGTGTTCTCCGTGTTTCTCTTGTTGCGGTTTGCGGCCGCGACGGCGGGCAAGCCCGCCTGCTAAACGGTCGGGCGCCACGGCAAGCTGTCCCACACCTGCTGCGTGAGATCCCTTGCCGGGAGCGGCGTAAGCTGCATGTGACGTTGCACGAGGGCGATCATCGGCTTGAGTTCCCGCGGCGACGTGGCAAACCAGACCGCGCCGGCCTCCCGCAAGAGCCATTCGTACTCCGCCAACGACCTTTCCGCAACCACGGCCACCCGCGCGCGGGGAAACTGTCGCTCCAATCCGGCCATGCGGGCCAGGAGCGCGTCGGCGTTGGCGAGGGTCAACTCGGCGACAAGGAAGCTGGCGGGCGATTGTTCAAGCACGGCCCAACCGTCGGCCAGCGACCGGGTCTCGTAAAGGTGCAGGTCCAAGGGCGCTGCCTCCCGTCGCAACGCGATCGCCCAAGCCCCGCTCCGCTCGCAGACGGCCCATTGCGCCCGGGCCTCGGGCGCCGGTTCGCCTTTTGGGTCGGGAAATGCCGGTTCGATACCCTTGCTCATGGCTCTTCCGTCATGCTAGGCGCGCCGGGGCGGCGAGGCAAGTGACGCCGCGGCTCGACGATCCAGAAGGTCATCGCGCCGCAGCCCAGCATGAGGAGACACGTGCCCGCGGCCACGCCGGTGAAGCCCGCCCAATCGACCACCTTACCCACCAGGGGCGAAAGGAAATAGGGGGGCATCATCGCGAGGGTGACAATGCTCAAGTACCGTGGATGATCCGCCGGCTCGCAAAGCTCCAACGTGTAGTTATAAAGGATCGTCGGCACGATCGGCGTGAGTCCGAGCGGCACGAACACGAGCCAGAACAGGTTGGGAGCCAGTCCGCCCGCCAGGTACGGCAGGCCCACGGCATACGCCGGCGCGATCGCCGCCCCGAGGATCAGCAGGCGGAGCGTCATCCGGTTGCCCCACCGGTCGGCCACCGGGCCGATGAAGAGGCTGTAGATGCTGACGCTCGTGGTGTGGGTCAAGACGAAGAAGACGAGGTCTTCGCTCTTCAGGCCCAAACGGGTCCTCGCGAAGTTCTGGTAGTGCGGGATGATGACCAGGCTGATCCCGGAGAGGACGATCAGCACGATCAGCCGGCGGAGATGGGCGTCGCGGCGCAGCACGGCGATCGCTTCCCGCACGTTGCCCATGCGACGGGGCCGCGGGGAAGTTCCGTCGCCGGCGGGCTCGGCCAGAAGCGACACGATCCCCGCCGACAAGACAAAGGAGCCGCCGACAAAAAGAAAAAGATAGCCGTAGCCGGGAACCGGGGTGCGGAGCCAGCCGGGCATGAGCCATCCGCAGAACGCCAAGGTGGGAAAGAGCCCGAAGAACGTCGCGCCCCAGAGGAGCTGCCCGCGTCGCGTCGCGCGAATCAGTTTTCCTTGGACCGTGCCGAAGGAGAGCTGGTAGAGTCCGTAGAACACGAAGAACGCGAAGTAGAGCAGCATGAACGGGGCGGCCATCCAGGCCGGACTCTTGCCCGTGATGCTGAGCCACACACCGGCCAGAATCAGATAAGGCACGCCGATCAGGAACGCGAACGTGGCGAGGGCCCACTTCTTGAGCGGGATATGCTTGAGTGTTCCGGCCGCCAGGAGCGGCGGCAGGCTCTGGCCCAGGTTCCTCACCAGCGGCAGACAGCCCCGAATCCAGCCGGCCTGGGCCACCGTGTCGAGAAACGCCGGCACGATGATGCTCTCGGTCTTGAACGTCCAGCCCACGCGCAACACAATCTGGTGGAGTGCCAGCGTCAGCAGGTTCCTGGTCTCGTGGGCCGGAGCCTCCGCATCGCGCGCGTCCTCGGGCGAGGTCTCACCGGCAGGCAGCATCGGGACGTCGTCGCTTGGATTCGCCATGGAGCGAGTATAGTAGAGAACTGGGGCGAGGTCCATTACAATGGGACGTGCTCGGTAGGACGGGTTTCCCAACCCGTCCGCCCTGACGAAAGGCACGCTGCGTGCCCTTGGCCAAGGGGACAGGCACATTTTTCGGCCGTCGGGCTTCGCGGAGGGCCACGCGCTGGCGGGCCGAAAAATGAGCCAGTCCCCGGCCTGTGTGAACTCTCGGGTCTTCGCAGGCTCGGCACGAGCCTCGTCCTCCCGGGATTGCAGGAACCCACTTCGACCCTGACGACCGAGAGGAGCAGTCTTGATGTCCCCGGCACCTCCTTCGACGCCAAGGTGGATCGCACTGTTTGCCGTCTTCGCCCTGGCAAGCGTTGCGCCTGACGTGCAGGGCAACGAAGGAAACGACTGGCCCCAGTTCCACGGCCCTCGGCGCGACAACCGTTCGACCGAGACCGGCCTGTTGAAGCACTGGCCGCCGGACGGACCGCCGCGCGTATGGACCGCGCGAGGACTCGGCCACGGCTTCGCCACGGTGGCGATCTCGGGCGACGCGATCTACACCTCGGGGGATCGCGACGGGAAGACGATCGTCACCGCGCTGGACCGCCGAAGCGGCCGCATCCGCTGGCAGGTCGAGAACGGGAAGGCATGGGAGGCCTCGCAGCCGGGCAGCCGCTCCACGCCCACGATCGACGGCGATCGCCTCTACCACGAGAACGCCCACGGAAACGTCGTCTGCCTCGACGCGAAGACCGGCAGGCAGCTCTGGGCCGTAAACCTCCTCGACGAGTTCCACGCCAAGAACATTCACTGGGGACTGAGCGAGTCGGTCCTGATCGACGGCGACCGCGCCATCTGCTCGCCCGGCGGGCCGGAGGCGGCCATGGTCGCCCTGGACAAGCACACCGGGCGACTCGTGTGGAAATCGGCCAGCGCCGGCGATTCGGCCGGCTACGCGTCTGCCTCGCTGGCCGAGTATCAGGGGCTTCGCATGCTGTTCACCCTCACCAGCCGCGCGGCCATCGGCGTCAACGCCGACAGCGGCGAGTTGCTCTGGCGGTTCGAGCAGGTCACGCCCTACGACGAGACCATCGGCATGCCGATCTACCACGACGGCCACGTCCTGGTAAGCACGCGCACCGCCGGAACGGTCATGCTGAAGCTCCACGTGGACGGGAAGAAGGCGTCGGTCCGCGAGGTGTGGCGGTCCAAGGTGCTCGACAACCATCACGGCGGCCTTGTGCTGCTCGACGGATACGTCTACGGTTCCTCCCACGTGAACTCGCAGGGCAAATGGATCTGCCTCGCATGGGACACCGGCGAGGTGAAGTACGTCGAGAAGGGCGTGGGCAAAGGCTCCCTCACCTACGCCGACGGAATGCTCTACACGTTCAGCGAGAACCGGACCCTGGGCCTGGTGCCGGCTACCCCCGCGGCTCACGACCTCGTCAGCCAGTTCAAGATCCCCGCAGGGGGCGAGGGACCGAGCTGGGCCCATCCCGTCGTCTGCGGCGGACGGCTCTATGTAC
Organism: uncultured Planctomycetaceae bacterium; assembly: GCA_964430315.1. Taxonomy (GTDB): domain Bacteria; phylum Planctomycetota; class Planctomycetia; order Pirellulales; family Thermoguttaceae; genus CALFBP01. Next base: position 2,749 of record CAYSGY010000200.1, on the reverse strand, counting down.
GCCACAGCGACTTCTTGTACGTTTATGACATCCGTGCGAAGAAGTAGGAATCGGGGGCCGGGGTTCAGGGTTCAGGGTTCAGGATTTGACGGGAGCATCCATCTCCAACCGTGAATGCCTTTCTCCACTCTCCAATCTCAGCGGCCGTCCAGAGACTACTCCCCTCTCCCGTTGGACGGGAGAGGGGCCGGGGGTGAGGGGATTTGCCAACGAAATCCCGGAGTAGTTCCTGGACGCCCGCTTACGCTCCTGAACCCTGAACCCCGAACCCCGAACCCTGAACCCTAGCCCCCGACCCCTGAACCCTGACCCCTGCTCCATGCCCGGACGCATCATTGCCATCGGCGACATTCACGGTTACGCGGAGGCCCTGGCGGCCTTGATCGACGCCGTCGGGCCCGAGCCCGGCGACACTGTCGTGCCGCTCGGCGATTACGTCGATCGCGGGCCCGACACGCCCCGCGTGCTCGACGACTTGATCGCGTTGGCCCAACGCTGCCGGCTCGTTCCGCTGTTGGGCAACCACGACGAGATGCTCCTGGATCTCCATCACGGCGAGCCGGGCCTCGAGGACTGGCTGGGCTGGGGCGGCGAAGAAACGCTGGCGGCCTACGGCTGCTCCCATCCGCGGGAAATCCCCGAGCGGCACATCGAGTTCCTCGAAGGGTGCGTGACCTACCACGAGACCGATCGGCACTTCTTCGTCCATGGCAGCTACGATCCGGACCTGCCGTTGGACTGCCAGGACCCGGAGGTCCTGCGGTGGGCGTCGATCCGGTCCGATCCTCCCGGGCCTCACTGCTCGGGCAAGATAGCCATCGTCGGCCACACGGTGCAACGCGACGGGAAGATCCTCGACCTGGGGCACATGAAGTGCATCGACACCGGCTGCTACCGAGGCGGCTGGCTCACCGCCCTGGAAGTCCAGACCGGCCAGGTGTGGCAATCCGACGCGGAGGGCAGGATGGGAGATAAGAAATGAAAGAGGAGAGGTTCATCCGACGGAAGGGTGCGCGGGCCTTCGGCCCGGGATTTTCAAGGCATAAGTCCGGTGTCCAATGGTACGTGCCTACGGTTTGTCAGCGCGGATATACTGGAGCCGCCTGGAGAAACGGAGTCAGGCTCTGCTCACGACGCAAGTGAGACAAGGGATATCCAGGTTCCGGTGCGCCCATGGCGCGTCAGGCCCCTGAGGGCTTATGTCACCAGGGGCCGTTCTCAGGAAACCCATTGGACACCGGACCCATGCCTAAGAAAATCCTGCGGCGCAGCCGCAACCCGCGCAACAACTTGCCTCTGCGCACCCTTCAGTCGGATGAACCTCTTAACTTGATGCCTAGGGGCCGGCGCCAAAGCTTGTCCCACCCTACGGCCAGTCCCTGCGCCGTCCTATTCCGGCAAGAAGCTATGGACGATCGTCATCTCGCGGATCTGCCGGCTGTCGGGCTCGAAGACGCGGAGCTTGACCTGAATGCCACGCAGCGGCACGGGATACGGGGCCTGGGTCTCCTGCTCGTAGACGTCGTCCACCAGCCCGTTGCCGTCGTCGTCGAAGCCGTTCGTGCCGGCGTCCGTCACCAGGCCGCTCACGTTCCCGACCTGCTTCACACCGTCGTGCTCGTAGTGCAACGACCAGGTGTCGTAGACCCGCGTCAACTCGGAGCGGGGACCGAAAGGAGAAGCCGTCGTGTAGTCCCAGCTATCGCCGCCGAAGAGCGACGCCCCGCCGTAGCCCAGGTCCACATAAGCTCCGTAGGCGATGGTGCTGTAGCCGACTCCCCCGGGATAGCCCGGATCGCCCGGATACAGCACCGTGGTACCATTTCCCCTCACCGGGGCGTTCGGGTCCCACGCCTTGACGTCGAAGCCGATGACGTTGCTGAGCACCACGTCCTCGCCGGTGCGGGCCCCGGGGTAAGCGGTCAGTTCCCCGGTACCCGGCTCCACGCCGCCCCACGTCGAGAAGGGGGTGTTGAGCCAGAAGTCCATCACGTTCGGGCTCGGGAACGTCACACCGGCCACAATCGTGGCCGGGTTCATCCCATCGACCGTCCAGTTCGCATGGGAGCATTCGCCGAGGGTGGGCAGGCCCAGTTGTCCCCAGCGGCCCGCGTTGAACGGATAAGTGTCGTCGCCGCCCGCCAGCCGATAGTGGTGCGCGTAGCGAGACTCACGTCTCGTCAGGTCAGCCAGGGAATTGGCCACGACCTTCAAGTTATTGCTCGAATCCCGTTCCAGACGTGCGGAGAGATCGTAGAGGTTGTAGAAACCGGCGGAGGCCACCCCCGCAAGGCAGTAGAACCCGGACCCGTCGGTCGAATTCAGATCGGGCCGCACCAGCAGCACGCGACGGTACAGCGTGCGCCCGCGCACGAACCAGGCCACCTCCGCATCCTGCGACTCCGCGGCATTGCCGTTAACTCGCCCGATGAACGGCTCGCCCCGAGTCCGGGTGGTGAACAGGAGGATGTCGTCGGTATCGGCGACGGTCGTATCGGCAGCGCCCGCGTCGGTTACGGCATAGGCGCCGGGCGCCGTCACCGGGCCGAGCGGACCCTCGATGTACTCAAAATAGCCCTCATTCGCCGCACCTTCCCCATCACTCCACTCGCCGAAGTGCGGGGGGCCGACCGTCTGCGTCGCGCCCTCCAAATCCGTGCGGAGGCGTTGGGCGGTGGCGCGCATGGCGTCCGACATTTCCAGCGTGGCCCGGGCGGCCGAGATCCCTTCGCCGATCATGCCAAAGACC
>CAYSGY010000199.1:0-9705 GCA_964430315.1 uncultured Planctomycetaceae bacterium | reverse complement strand
CGGATAACGCTTTCCCGGCAGCGGTCAAGCAGTGGCACACTCCCAAGATCGTGCACGTTCATTTTGCTCCGTTTCTTCGGGTATTTCTCTTGGTGGGACTGCGCTTCGCTTGTCCCACCCTACGGTTTGTGTTCGTTCCACCCAACGGTTTCATTCGTAACGGAGCGCATCGATGGGATTCAACCGTGACGCTTTCCACGCGGGGTAGTAGCCGAAGGCGATGCCGACCGTAACAGAAACCGCGACGGCGACGACGGCGGCGCCGGCCGAGGCCTGGGTAGGCCAGCCCATCATCGCACCGACCAGCAGGGACCCTCCGCGGCCGACGAGGATGCCGAGGAATCCGCCCACCAGGCAGAGCACCACGGCCTCGATGAGGAACTGCCGGAGGATGTCGCGGGCATCGGCGCCGACGGCCATGCGGAGGCCGATTTCCCGGGTCCGCTCCGTGACCGACACGAGCATGATGTTCATAATGCCCACCCCACCCACGATGAGCGAAACGGCGGCCACGGTCATGGCCAGGCCGGAGAGCATCTGGATCGTCTTCTTGAGGGCGTTGGAAACCTCGGCCATATCGTAGATGCGGAAGTCGGTCTCGCCTTCGGTCAGGCGATGCCGGTCGCTCAACAGGCGGGTGATTTCCTTGGTGGCCCGCGGGACGGCCTCGGGCGACCGGACCTTCACGAGGATCTGTTGGACGGTTTCGCTCCGCACGAGGTGGGGCGTTCCGGGAAGCCGCTGGGCCTGGGAGAGGCCCGGCGGGGCGCGCAGGGATTCCCGTGCGGACCCGGGCGTCCACCCGCCGCCGCTGATCCGGTACTTCACCGTGGTCCATGGCGCCAAGAGGATGTCGTCCTGGTCCGTGCCCAGCAGGTTGGCGCCTTTGCGGCTCAAGACCCCGATGACCGTGAAGGGGACGTTCTTGACGCGGATCTCTTCGCCCACCGGATTACGGCCCTGGAAGAGCTGGCGCACGAGGGTCCGGCCGATGAGGCAGACTTTGCTGCCGCTGAGCACCTCGCGTTCGTTGAAGACCCTTCCCAGGTCCAGGTCGGTCCAGTTGCGGGCGGTGAGAAAGGCGTCGTTGGTGCCCGTGAGATAGAACGGACTCCAACTGCGGTTCCCGTAGACCACCTGGGCCTTCGCCGTCACGATCGGCGCCGCACAGACGACCTCGGGGCACTCGCGCTGGATCGCCTCGACGTCTTCCGGCGTGAGGGTGTCGACTTTGTCACCGAAACGCGCCGACCCGCCCTTCGGAGCCCCCGGAAAGACCAGCAAGGTGTTGGCGCCCATGTTGATCACGGTGACCTGGATCGCCGTGGAAGCGCCGTGACTGATCTCCAGCATGGCGATCACGGCAGCGACACCGATGATGATGCCCAACATGGTCAGGACCGTGCGCATGACGTTCCGCCGCAGGGCCTGGAGGGCGATTCGCGTGGCGTCGGCGGCCACGCGGAGCGTGTGGCGCGTGCGGCGTGCCTGCGAAGAGGCCGGGCCTGGAGACGCGGTTTGCGCTGGAGGGGCGGCTTCAACGGCAACGGGACGCAACGGCCCGTCGCCGCGCGGATCTTCGACGATCTGCCCGTCGGAGATGCGGATCACCCGGTCGGCGTGGGCGGCCACCTCGGCGTCGTGCGTCACCAGGAGGATCGTGATCTGTTGCTCGAGGTTCAGCCGGCGGAAGAGTTGGAGGATCTCCTTGCCCGTCCGCGAATCCAGGTTGCCCGTCGGCTCGTCGGCCAAGAGCAGGGTGGGCTGGTTCACCTGGGCGCGGGCAATGGCCACACGCTGTTGCTCGCCGCCGGAGAGCCGGTTCGGAGTATGGTCTAACCTCGCTTCCAAGCCGATCGCTTGGAGCAGGTCCCGGCTGCGCTGGAGCAACACGCGGCTGCGGAGGTTCTCGGTCGAGTAGGCGGCCGGCATGCGGACGTTGTCGATGGCCGACACGCGGGGAAGCAGGTTGAAACTCTGGAACACGAACCCGATCCGGCTGCCACGCAGCGAGGCCAATTGCGACTTCGAGAGCTGCGTCACCTCGACCCCGTCGAGGCGATAGGAGCCCGAGGTGGCCTGGTCCAGGCAGCCCAGCACGTTCATCAGGGTCGTCTTGCCGGAGCCGGAAGCCCCCATCAGGGCCACGAACTCTCCGCGCTCGATTCCCAGGGAAACGTCCCTCAGGACCGGCAGATCGACGTCGCCGAGATGGTACGTCTTGCAGAGGTGTTGGAGTTCGATGAGCTTCATTTCCTGGTATTCACGACCTTCGAGATGAAGCTCGACACGAAATCGGGCTGCACCTCGCGCACCACTTTGAGCACAACGTGCATTCCTTCTGAAAGCTCGCCACCGGAGACTTCGGTGGAGAGGCCGTCGGACAAGCCCGTCCGGACCTTGACGGGCCGCACGAAACCGTCGTCGGCGAGCACCCACAGGGTGGGCGTGCCGAGGTCGATCTTCTCTTCGGTATCTTCGTCCTCGATTCCTTCTTCGTGATTGACGACGGGCACCGCCGCCTGCTGCGCCCGGAGATCACCCCGCACCGAGGGCGAGACTTCCTCCCACCGGGGCTGCCATCGCAGGGCCTGGTTGGGGACGAGCAGAACCTTGGATCGCCGGGCGACCTCGAACTGGAGCTTCGCGGTCATGTAGGGGAGGAGTGACCCGTCGAGGTTGCTGACCTCCACGACGACGCCGTACGTGACCACGTTCTGCACCATGCTGGCGTTGAGGCGGATCTGGGTGACTTTGCCCGAGTAGACGCGGTCGCCATAGGCGTCGACCTTGAAGGTGACCGGCTGCCCGACCCGGACATCGCCAATGTCGGCCTCGTTCACGGCGGCCCAAACGTGCATCTTGCTCAGGTTCTTGGCCATGAGGAAGAGACTGGGGGCGTTGAGCCCGGCCACCACGGTCTGGCCGACATTGACGCGGCGGTCGATGACGACGCCGTCGACGGGCGAGCGGATCGTGGTGTATCCCAGGTTGATCTGGGCCTGCTCGGCGAGGACCTTGGCCTGCTCCACCTTCGCCTCGCCCGCCGCCACCTCGGCCTGCGCGATCTCGTACTCCGCCGTGGCGTTCTCGAAGTCGCTCACGGAGTTCGTGTCGCGGAGCTTCTCGGCGCGGCGGAAGACGCGTTCGGCCTGCCGGAGCCTCGCCCGGCACCGCGTGAGCTCGCCTTCCGCGAGTCTCTGGTTAGCAAGCGCCTTCTTCAACTCGGCCTTGTGCGGGAGGTCGTCGAGCTGCGCCAGGATGTCGCCTTCGCGGACGTGAGAGCGGTAGTCGATCGTCTTGCCGGGCTGCTTCGGGTCCGGGCCGAAGCTCTTGATCCTGCCGATGATCTGCGCCCCGACGTCGATGATCTCCACCGGCTCGACCGATCCGGTGGCGCTGACCGCCAGGAGCAGATCGCCCCGGGCCACCGGCACGGTGGAGAACCCGGGCGGTCCCGCGGCCCCGGCCCGCCACCCGTAGTAGCCGGCCGCGCCGCCCAACGCAATCAAGATCAGAAGGAAGAGGTATTTCTTCATCAGACAATTTTCCCTTCCTCCAGTTTAATCACACTGTCGGCGGTGGCAAAATAGCGGTCGTCGTGGGTCACGGCGACCACGGTTTTTCCACGGTTCTTCAACTCGGGCAGCAGTTCCAGGTAAAAAACCTTGCGGAAGGCCGGGTCCTGGTCGGCGGCCCACTCGTCGAAGACGTAGATCGGGCGATCTTCCAAATAGGCCGTTAGTAGGGCCAGCCGCTTGCGCTGTCCCCGCGACAACTGCGTGGTGGAGAAGGTGCCGTCGGTCACCGTGACCAGGTGATCGAGTTCCAACTGCCGGAGGTATTCGCCGGCAAGGCGGTCCAGGTCGGCGGCCTCCAATCCCCACAGGCTCTCGAAGACCGTGGCGTCGTCGAATACGACTGAGAAGAGCTGCCGGTAGCCCTCCCGGTTCTCTGCGGTGACCGGCCGGCCGTCGACGCGGATCTCGCCGCCCTCGGGCACGTAGAGGCCGGTGAGCAACTTGGCCAAGGTCGTCTTGCCCGTCCCGTTACCGCCGACGATGAAGACGATCTGGCCGGGCCGCAGCGACAAGTCGATGGGCCCGAGGACGAAGTTGCGGGAATGGCCGTCGCGGCGGTAGGCGTGGGTCACGCCGGCCATTTCGATCCGCTCCCAGCGATCGATCGGCGACAGGGCGACGTTCTCCGGCGGGGCCTCCTCCAGCATCAGGCCCAGACGCTCGATGTGCCCCATCGCCACCGAGGCGTAGGAGAGGAACGGCAGCCAGGCCACGACCTGTTCCAAAGGCGACATCAGGTAAAGGATCGTGAGCACGTAGCCGGTCAGGGTTCCGCTGTCGGTCGGGAAGATCCTCGGCCATGCAAACAGCAGCAACCCGATGGCGACGAAGAACAACGAACGGCCGCACACCACCGCCGCGTCGAAGAGGGTGTTGCAGCGGTACCTGCTCTCGCAGAGCACGTCTTCCGCGGGCCCGAGTACGCTGTCGACGAACTCGCGGCGCCGGTCATGGTGGATCTTAAGCTCCTTGATCCCTTCCAGAAGCGAACGCGCGTGCCTCAGCCACACGTCGTAGGCCGCGGTGGCCTCTTTCACGTAGCGATGGGCGAACCGGGAGGAGTACCAGTAACTCGCCACCCCGAGAATGGAGAAGATCACGAGTCCCAGGAGCAACCCGATCGAGAGCGTACCCAGGTAGACCGCTCCCCCAACGAGAATCACGATGCTGATGGCCAGCACCGGCACCCCGTTCATGGCCCGCGACACGATGGCCACATCGCCCGTCAGCGCGCCTAGCATGCTGGGCACGCCGATCTCCTCCAGGTGGCGCAAGGGCGATTCCAGGATTCGCCGGCACAGACCCATACGCAGCCGCGCGACGCTGTCTTGCGTCAGCCTCATCAGGAGCATGTTGGAGCCGATCCGGGTCAACAACACGATCAGGCAGAGCCCGGCGAAGAGCCAGGCGACCGTCGCCGACGATCCACCCGGCTGATGCAGGGCCCGCAGAATGAACGCCACCATGGCGATGCTGGCCCCGCCGCTGAGCCCGCCCACCAGGGCCGCCAGCAGCACGGTCCGCCACGAAGCCTTCAGGAGAAAGAAGAGCAGTTTCATGGAATGTTGTTGAGATACGAGTCAAGCCGCTCGGCAAGGAGATCGACGTGGGGTTTGCGGAGCATGCTGTAGTGGCTGCCGGAGACGCTCTCCACCTCCAAGCGAGGGCAGAGCGATTGCCAGCGGCGATCCAACGGACCCCGCACGCCGCCGGCGCGGAATAGGACCGTCCGTCCCGGATACGCCTGCGGACGGTACCGGGCCGCGGCCGCCAGATGGGCTTTGCACACCTCGGCCAAACGCCGGATCTCGGCAACCCCGATCCCTTGCGCCAGGTTCGCCCTTCGGGCGATCTCTTCCCACTGCCGATCCAAGGGCAGCTTCTTCAGTTCGCCGGCCGAGAGGCCGACGTGCGGGGCGATCCACCGGAGGACCGATTCGTCGGTCAGGTCCAGCGCCTCGTAGTCGGTGGTCGAAAGGTGACTGTCGAGCATGGCGACCAAGGCGGTCTCTCCGCCGACCGCCGCGAGCTGATGCGCGGTCTCCAGTGCGATCAGGCCGCCCATCGACCAGCCGCAAAGGAGATACGGCCCATCGGGCTGCACCTCCCGGATCTCGTGCATATAGCATTCCGCCATGGCCTCGATGTAGTCGTGGGGCTGCTGCCCGGGATCGAGTCCCAGTCCCTGGAGACCGTAGACCGGCCGCGGCACGGCCAGGGCGCGGGCCAACGGCAGGAACGTGGCCACGTGCCCCCCCAGACCGTGAATGCAGAAGAGCGGGCTCGCCTCGCCGTCCGACCGCAACGGCACCAGGCACTTCCACAGGCTCGTTCGGTGTCCGCTGCTCGGCCCCTTCGCCATGCGTTCGAGTTCGATCTGGGCCGGCTGGAGGAAGTACGTGACCAACTCCGCAGCGAATTCAGCCCGCCCGGTCCCCCCGGCCGTGCGCCCCTGCCCGTCGGCCTCCCCGTCCGTCCCCTCGCGTATCTCCGCGACGGCCTCGGCGAGCCCCGCGACCGTCGGCCGGCTGAAGACCTGGATCAGCGGCAAATCGACGGAGAACGCCTCACGGATCCGCACGGCCAGACGCAAGGCCAGGAGTGAATTGCCGCCCAGATCGAAGAAGTCGTCGTGGACGCCCACGCGGTCCGTGTTGAGCACGTCACGCCAGATCGACGCGAGTTGCTCCTCCGCGGCCGTGCGGGGCGCCACGAACTCGCCGAGAAGCGACGAACGGTTCCAGTCGGGCTCCGGGAGCGACCGGCGGTCGATCTTGCCGCTGCTCGTGGTGGGGATCGCGTCGAGCGTGACCAGTGCCGACGGAACCATGTAGTCCGGCACGCGCTGGGCGACGAACTGCCTCAATCCCTGCTCGTCGAGCGTCGCGTCGGCCTTGGCCGCCACGTAGGCCACCAGCCGCACGTCGCCGGCGGTCCGCGGCCGTGCAACGACCGCGGCGTTGGCGACCGCCGGATGCTCGCGGAGCACCTGCTCCACTTCGCCCGGCTCCACGCGGAACCCGCGGATCTTCACCTGGTCGTCGGCGCGTCCCAGGAACTCCACCTGGCCGTCGGCCCGCCATCGGGCCCGATCCCCGGTCCGGCACAGCCGCGACCTGGCCGCCGATTCCCCCAGTCCCCTCTCCCTTTGGGAGAGGGTTAGGGTGAGGGCAAACGGGTCAACGACAAACCGCGCCGCATCGAGCGTGGCATCGACATAGCCCCGCGATACGCCATCGCCGCCGATGTAGAGTTCGCCCGACACGCCGATCGGTACAGGCTGCATCCGCTCATCGAGGACGTAGAGGCGGACGTTCGGGAACGGGCGTCCGATGGGCACCAGCACGGCATCGGGCAGCGCGTCGGTGTCCCCCTCGAAGTACGAGCTGTCGATCGTGGTTTCCGTCAATCCGTAAGAGTTCACCAGCCGCGTGCCTTCTCCCAGCACGCGCCGGGCCCGGCGATGGTCGGCCGCGAACCAGGCATCCGAGCCCACGATCGCCAGTCGGAGCGACTCGGGACGCTGACCCGTTTCGTCGAGATATTGGATGAAGTTGCGCAAGACGACCGGCACGAACTCCGCGGCTTCGACCTCCTCACGATGCATCAGGCCGAGGAGTGCCGCGGGCTCCAGCAGCGTCTCCTTGCGGCAGATCACCAGTTTTCCGCCGGAGCCGAGGGCCCGGACCAGGTCGCCCGTGAACACGTCGAACCCGAAACTCGCCATCTGCAAGTGAGAATGCACTTCCGTGCCGAGGCGATATTCTCGCTCCCAGCCGAAGTAGGCGTTGACCAGGTTGCGGTGCGTGACCATGACCCCCTTGGGCCGGCCGGTCGATCCGGAGGTGTAGAGCACGTAGGCCAGATTGTCGGCCGTCGCCAGGGGTTCGAGGTCCTCTCCGCTTTCGGCGGCGATCCTCTCGTCCGCCTCGCCGTCGAGGAGCAGTAGGGTGCGGCTCTCGTCGATCGCGCCGGCCAGCCTGGAGTCGGTCACGACCAGCGACACGCGGGCATCGTCGAGGACGTAGCGGATCCGCTCCTCGGCGCCGCGCACGTACCCGGGATCGAGCGGCACGTAGGCCCCGCCCGCCTTGAGCACGCCCAGCACCGCCATGACCAGCTCGGGCGAACGCTCCAGGCAGATGCCGACGCGGACCTCCGGGCCCACGCCTTGCTTGCGCAGGAGCTTCGCCAGGCGACCGGCCCGCTCGTCGAGTTCGTGGTAGGTCCAGCGCCGGTCGTCGAGCACCACGGCCGGGGTGTCGGGCGTCCGGCGTGCGCGGGCCTCGAAGAGGCTGTGGAAGCAAACGTCGCGCGGATAGTCTTGCGCCGTGTCGTTCCACGCGACGACGAGCTGCCGCTGCTGCGCGTCGCTGAGAAGGGGCAACGCGGCGACGGGGCGGTCCGGCTCCGCAAGGGCCGCGGCAAGCACGGCTTCAAAATGGCCGGCCATGCGCTCGAGGGTCGCCTCGCCGAACAGGTCGGTGTTGTAGTACCAATCGGCCCGGAACGACGGGCCCACCGGCCACACTTCCAGGGTCAGGTCGAAGAACGAGGCCGGTGTCTCCGGCCCGCCTTCCAGACGCTCGATGGAGACCCCGGCCCGCTTTGTGACCGCGACCTCGAAATTCTGGAGTGCGAACATCACCTGGAACAGCGGGTGGCGGCTCAGGTCGCGCGGCGGATTCACGGCGCCCACGACCCGGTCGAGCGTCAACTCTTGATGTTCGTAGGCCGCGACCGTCACGTCGCGCACGCGGCGGAGCACCTCGCGGAAACTCGGCCCGCCCGACAGGTTGCTCCGCAGCACGACCACGTTCACGAAGTAGCCGATTAGCGACTCGGTCTCCGCACGGCTGCGGTTGGCCACCGGCGAGCCGATCGCGAAATCGTCCTGGCCGCTGTAGCGGTGCAGCAGGACCTCCAGCGCGGCCAGAAGGGCCATGAACGGCGTCACCCCCTCGCGACGGCAGAAGTCGTGCAGGGCCTCGCTCGTATTGCGGGAAAGCTCGACACTCAAGGCGCCGCCGCGGGTGCTGCGGACCGCGGGCCGGGGGTGATCCGTGGGAAGCTCCAGCGGCGGAACCCCGGCCAACTGCTTCACCCAGTAGCCCTGGAGTCGTTCGAGATGCTCGCCCTGCAACCGCTCCCGTTGCCAGGCCGCAAAGTCGGCGTACTGGATCGGCAACTCCGCCAGCGGCGACGGCCGGCCCTGCTCGAACGCTTCGTAAAGCGTCCCCAGTTCGGCGAGCAACACGCCCATCGACCATCCGTCGTAGATGATGTGGTGCGTGCTCACGACCGCGACGTGCTCTTCCGCCGCCAGGCGGAGCAGCGTGATCCGGATGAGCGGCCCGGTCTGGAGGTCGATCGGCCGGCCCATCTCCTCGACGATCCACCGCCGCACCTCGTCCTGCTGTTCGGACGCCGGCAGCCGGCTCAGATCGACCAGCGGAAGGGGGCGAGGCTCCGCCGGGTCGATCACCTGCACGGGCCGCCCGCCGATCTCCGGGAACCGCGTGCGGAGCGACTCGTGCCGCCGCGCAATCTCGTGGAGCGCCCGCTCGACCGAGGCGATGTTGAGCGGGCCGCGGATCCGCAAGGGCGAATGGATCGTGTAGGTCGGCCGGTCGCGCTCCAACTGGTCGAGGAACCAGAGGGCCTCTTGCGTGAACGACGGCAGCAGCACGCCGTCGCGCGATACCCGGGGAATCCGGTCCCGGCCGAGCGAGCCGCCCTCGGAAGCCGCCGCGTCGATCCGCTCTGCGAGCCGGGCGATCGTGGGCGTCTCGTACATGTCGCGGAGCGGCAGGACGACGTCGAGCCGCTCTTGCAGCCGGTTCAGCAGGACCGTGACCTGGAGCGAATCGCCGCCCAGCTCGAAGAAGCTGTCGTGGATGCCGATGGCGTCGATCCCGAGGACCTCCGACCACGACCGGGCGATCTCCCGCTCCAGGTCCGTGCGCGGGGCGACGTAGGGCGCGGTCAACTCGGGCCTCTCGCGACGCTCCTCCGCGGCGGCGGAGTCGTCGCCGGCCGCCGCGTCCCCGGCCGAAGCCGAAAGCCACCGGCTCCGCAGCGCCCAGAGCCGCTGACGCTGCCAGGGATACGTCGGCACGCGAAC
>CAYSGY010000198.1:0-9737 GCA_964430315.1 uncultured Planctomycetaceae bacterium | reverse complement strand
CAGCGGATCCTCGACGACGTGGGCGCCCTGGCGTTCCCCGGGATCTACGACACCCTCTCGGCCAAGATCTGCCAGCAGGCCGGTTTCCCGATGGGGTTTATCTCCGGCTACTCGGTCGCGGCCACGGCCATCGGCGAGCCGGACCTGGGACTCCTCACGCAGACCGAGATGATCGACCGCGCCCGTCGCATCGCGATGAGCGTCGAGATCCCCATCATCTGCGACGCCGACACCGGCTACGGCAACCCGTTGAACGTCCGCCGCACGGTCCAGGAACTGATCGCCGCGGGCCTCGGCGGCTGCTTTCTTGAGGACCAGGTGTGGCCGAAGCGGTGCGGGCACATGCGGGGCAAACGCCTCATCGACCGCGAAGAGTATATCCAGAAGATCCGCGCCGCGGCCGATGCCCGCGCCGGGCGCGACTTCTTCATCGTCGCCCGCACCGACGCCCTGGCCGTGGCCGGCATGGACGAGGCGGTCGAGCGGATCCAAGCGGCCCGGGCCGCCGGGGCCGACGCCAGCTTCATCGAGGCGCCCGGCTCGGTCGAACAACTGGCCGAGATCGGGCGCCGCGTGCCGGCGCCCCGGGTGGCCAACATGATCGAAGGGGGCCGCACCCCCGTGCTCAGCCGTCAGGAACTCGTCGACCTGGGTTTCCAGTTGATCCTCTACCCGCTGGCCGGCCTCTATGCCGCGGCCGAATCCACGCGCCGCGTGTATGAAAAACTCCGCCGCGACGGCACCACGCTGGGCTGCGACGTTCCGATCATGCCGTTCGACCGGTTCAACGACCTGATCGGCGTGGAGGCGAAGTGCGCCCTGGCCCAACGCTACGGCGCGTAGTCCCCGCCGCCCCAACTTCGTCGCCGGAGTAGCCCAGGCTTCCAGCCTGGCTCGAACGCGATCGTAGCCCAGGCTTCCAGCCTGGTTGAACTGCGACAGGCTGGAAGCCTGTGCTACGTGACGCGGCCGCAACCAAGCCGGAATTCGGTCTTCCCGAGTCCCGCTTTCGTTGGGTTCTCCTCGATGTACCGCACGTAATGCCGCAGTTCGTCTTCATCCCGAACGATGTGATCGTAGGATTCCCGCTGCCAGAGCGGTCCGCGATGGCCGAGAAGCCCATGGATCCCGTTGGACGTGTAGGACTTCCAGGAGTGGAGAATGGCCGACAAGTCGTGGTTTTCCAGGGGCGTGACCAAGACGTGTACATGGTTTGGCATGACGACATACCTGCCCAGCGCATAGCGTGTGCGGTCGAAATGCCGCAGGGTTCCTTCCACGAGGTCGGCGACTTCAGGCCGCTTGAGCCAACAGCCACCGTAGCCGGCTGCGAGATACTGCTCCACTCTGGCGGAGAAGAGTGCCTGGAGCTTGCGGAGTTCGGCGGGGGCCACGGGCGGCGGATGCTCTTTGACCCAACGCTCCCGCTCCATGCAAAGCGCCCGCAGGACAACCTGGGGCAGGGCGTCCCCGAGGCGGAACGTTACGAAATACGTAGCGCCCCGTTGACGCCAATGCGGCAACCGCCTCGTCCGCACCTCGAACTCCGCCTCGGGATCAAACGCCTGGAGCAGCACCGGCCTCGGCAGCCCAGGCCTCGGTAGCCCAGGCATCTTGCCTGGCTCCTCCCGTCCTCCAACGCTTTCCACTTCATCGTCCGGCATGTCCATCCCTCCGGCCTCGTTGTCCGCGATGTACGCCCACGTAGCCCAGGCTTCCAGCCTGGCTCGAACGCGATCGTAGCCCGGGCTTCCAGCCTGGTTGAACTGCGACAGGCTGGAAGCCTGTGCTACGAGCCTGGGCTACGGGTCAGAACTTGATGAGCCCGCGTTTGCGGAGTTCCACGGCCGTTTTGCAGAGTTCCAGCATCTCCGGCGTGTAGCGGCAGCCGAGGTCCCCGCCGTCGGAGGCTCTCCCACGACAGGGGCTCTTGGGCATCAGGCGGAAGTCGAGGTTCTTCCCGTCACGAATCAAGGGGTCGGCGCGGATGCAATCCCTGATATCGGGAAAGGTGCCCTCGGTCCGCAGAATATCGCACGAATAGAGCTGTCCTTGACAGGGTGATTATTGGGACCGAATCACGGTGAGGATCGAGTTGTTCACCCGAGCGGGAGCATTTCGGATGAAGAGCACTCCGTTGAGAGTACACTGGAGAATATCGGTGCGGTCCACCAGGACGTCCGTGCCCGTGAACAGACAGTTGCGGACGGTCATGTCACTGAACAGACACTTGCCTGCCAGAATTATCGAATTCTCGACAACGCTTCCGCTAGAGACATTGTTGCCATCCTTGGAATTCGAGAACGTTACCGTCGCTCCGTCCACCGGGCAGAAGAGGACGGAGTGAACCCGGCACGGGGGGGCATCCACGAGCAGTCCCTGCTTCCCAGGATCGGAGGCCGTTGCGTGGATGAGAATCAACCGCTCCAACGCCACATCCGGAGCAAGCACATTGACCAAAGCCTTCGTCTCTGCGCCGGTCTTTCCCGCGGGGGTCGAGAGAATCGGCCAGACTCCCTTCTTCCCTCGCAGGGTGATCCCGCCTTGGGATGCGGGGATACTCAACATCTCCTGGTACGGCCCGTTATCCTCGATTTCGATCACGCTCTTTGGCGGCGCGGCGTTGATGGCTTCTTGGATGCTCTTGAAGTCGCCTTTGCCGTCGAGACGCACAGTGAGGCGTTTGCCGAGGTCGGCCACGGCCTTGGCCAGATCGTCGATCGAGGGCTTGCGCGCGAGGTCGGTCACGGCGCGGGACGCGGCGTGGTCGGCCCTGAGCTTGTCGACCAGGGGTTTGAGTTCGAAGAGTTCCTTCTGGTTGAACAACTCGACGGCCCGGGCGTAGAGCCCTTCGGCCTCGGCTTCGGCAACGCCCCCCTTGGTCATCTGCCGGGCGGCGTCGATCGCCCGCCGGTTCGCTTCATACCAGGCCGATTTGCCGTATTTCTCCTCCAGGCCGGCCAGCAGGTTCGAGGGCTTGACGTCGCGATGGATGATCCCGTGGCGATGGGCGTATTCCAACCCCCTGGCGGCCTGGACGATGCACTGGATCGCCTGGGGGATCGGCAGCGGCCCGTGCTGCTTCACCAAGGCGGCAAGGTCGCTCCCGTCGACGTACTCCATGGCCAGGTAGTGGACGCCGCTATACTCGCTGGCGTCGTAGGCGGTGACGATATTCGGATGCGTGAGCCGCGCCGCCGCCTCCGCCTCTCGATAGAACCGCTCCACCGAATCGGGTGATTTCACAGCCGCGGCCCGGAGCACCTTGATGGCCACCAGCCGTTTCATCCGCCGGTGCTGGGCCTTGACGACGATTCCCATGCCCCCCTGGCCCAGTTTGTCCAGCACCACGTATTCGCCAAAGGCCAGGCTCCTCGCCTTGCCCTCCCGGATGCACTGGCACTGGTACTGTGTAAGCTTCCCGGCCGCGACGAGTTCCCGGGCCAGACTCTGGGCATCGCCCGGACGCTTCTCCGGCGCTAGGGCCTGGTGAAACGCCTCCACCTCCTCGCGCGTCATCAAGCCGCTCTGGGCGACACTGTCAATGAACTGCTGAATCGCAAGGGCCATCATCCCACCCCAAGGTAGTGGACACACCGAGTGTAACGCGCGTGTCCAAGAGGAGCAAGCGACGCGGGGGCGGCAGGGGGGCATGCGAACGGGCCGTCCGTGGCCGCACTGGCGAGGAAGGCCTCGAAAAGTCGTTCGTGCGGATCGTGTACCGCCAAGACCTGGTCCAAAGCGCAAGCGAGGGAGAGGCAACGAGTTACCTTTGCTTGCGCTTCGGGCGATGGTGACGCAGGGTGTGCCGGAGTCCTGGGGGCGCGAACCTTCGCCGGGGCCCAGCGTAAAGAGAGTCTGGTTGCGTCGCTGCGCCCAGACGGAGTACGGATTAGGGGCCGCCGGTGGGGTGGTCCGATCGGAGTGAGGTCCGCCGCAACCGACCGGCGGGTCCGACGCCTCGTTGCCTCACTCCCTCCGCCCCGCCACCCTATAGCATACCGAACGGGCGTAGCTATAATAGCGGCTTGCGCCATGCCGGGCCGGAGTCGTTCCGGTCCCACGGATCCCCGAGGTCTTCACGTGCCGGAGCCAGTTACCATGAGTCCACAGCAAGGTCCTGCCATGATCGAGGCCGAGGGGCTTTCGAAGTACTATGGCGATTTTGCTGCGATCGAAAACGTGTCGTTCAAGGTGCACCAGGGGGAAGTGGTCGCCTTCCTCGGCCCGAACGGAGCGGGCAAGAGCACCACGATGAAGCTTCTGACGGGCTACCTGGCGCCGTCGGCGGGCGTGGCGAAGATCGCAGGCCACGACATGTCGACCGACCGGCTGGCCGGCGCGGCCCGGCTCGGCTATCTGCCGGAAAACGGCCCTCTCTATCCCGATATGACCCCGCGGTCCCTGTTGCAGTTTTTTGCGGAGGCACGGGGGATGTCGGGCGCGCGGAAACGCGAACGGATCGAGGCGGTCGTCGAACTGTGCGCCTTGGGAAGCGTGATCGGCAAGCCGATCGGAAAGCTCTCCCGCGGCTACCGGCAGCGTGTCGGGATGGCTCAGGTGCTGCTCCACGAGCCCGACGTGCTGGTGCTCGACGAGCCGACCGCCGGACTGGACCCGAACCAGATCCACGACGTCCGCGAGACGATCCGCAAACTGGGCCAGGACAAGACCATCCTCCTTTCGACGCACATCCTCCAGGAAGTGGAGGCCATGGCCCGCCGCGTCCTGTTCATCGACGAAGGCCGGATGGTGTTCGACGGGCCCGTCAGCGATCTGACCCGTGGCGGAAAGCACCTCGACGAGTGCTTCCGCGAGTTGACCAGCGCGGGCAAGCCATAACGTGGGTCGCAGGAACAGGAGAAGGGAAGAGGAAAAAGCGAGGGAAAAGGGGAAAAGAAGAGGATAGGGCTCCCATTCAGAATTGTGTGATCAGGGCACGGTTTCTTGCCATTCCCATTTTTCCAGGGCTTTCCCTTTTCCCTTCCCGTATTCGCACTTCATTCCGCTGAACACTTACACTTTCACAAGACCTTTGGTGCGGCAGAAACCATGAATACGCCTCTCCTGGCCGTCTTCCGGCGAAACGTCGTCAGCTACTTCGCCAGCCCGCTGGGCTACGTGTTTATCTGCGTGTTCGTGTGGTTGAGCGTCTTGGCCGCGTTCTGGCCGAACGAGTTCTTCAACATGAACCTGGCGAACCTGGACCAGCTCAACAAGTGGTTCGCGTTCATCATGCTCGTGTTCATTCCGGCGATCACGATGAGCGTCTGGGCCGACGAGCGGCGACAGGGGACCGACGAGTTGCTGCTGACGATCCCGGCGGGCGACCTGGACATCGTGGCCGGCAAGTACCTGGCCGCCGTGGCCATCTACACGGTTTCGCTCCTGTTCTCGCTCGTGTGCTGCCTGGCCGTGCTTAGGACGCTCGGGAAGCCGGACGTTGGGCTTTTCCTGGGAACGTACTTCGGCTACTGGTTGATCGGGTTGGCCATGCTGGCGATCGGCACCGTGGCCTCGTTCCTCACGGCGAACCTCACCGTGGCCTTCATCCTCGGCACGCTGTTCAACATCCCGCTGGTGTTCGCCGCGAGGGCCGATGTCGTCACCGGGCGCGAAGTGGCCATGGCGATCAAGCAGTGGAGCATCGGCGAGCAGTTCCGCGATTTCGGCCGCGGCATCCTCACGCTCTCCTCGCTGGCCTACTTCCTCCTGATCGTCGTGGCGATGCTCTACCTGAGCATGATCCTCATCGGGCGGCGGCACTGGGTCCGCGGGAAGGACTGGCACGTGACGGCCTTGCACTTCGCGGTCCGCGTGGTCGCCCTGCTGATCCTCGCCGCCAGCGTGGTAGTCTTCTTCAACCACCACGACGTGCGCAAGGACGTGACCAGCGAACAGCTCAGCTCGCTGGCGCCGGAGACCATCCACCTGATCGACAACGACTTGAAAACCTACCGCGTCGTCCAGATCGAGGCCTTCATCAGCCCGGCCGTGCCGGAATCCTACGTCCAGACCCGGCTCAACCTGATCTCGATTCTCCAGGAGATTCGGGCCATGGGCGGCGACGCCGTGGCCGTCCGGATCAACGACACGCTGCAGTACAGCGAGGAGGCGGCCCGCGCCGAGAAACGCTACGGCATCACTCCCCGCCGCGTCACGGTCCTCGACCGCGGCACGTATAGCGAAGAGCATATCTTCATGGGCGTGGCCTTCAGTTGCGGACTGGAGAAGGTCACACTCGGCTTCATCGACCGCGGCACCCCGGTGGAATACGAGATGGTGCGGGCATTGATGACCGTGACGCAGCAGAAGCGGAAGCGGGTCGGCGTGCTCCAGACCGACGCCAGGCTCTACGGCGGCTTCAACTTCCAGACCGGCAGCGCCAGCAACAACTGGCCGATCATCGACGAGCTCCAAAGGGCCTACGAGGTGGTCCAGGTCGACGCGAGCAGCCCCATCACCGAGAAATACGACGTGCTCCTGGCGGTGCAGCCCTCGTCGCTCTCGCCGGAGCAGATGCCGAATTTCATCGCGGCCGTCCGGAGCGGCCAGCCCACGGCCATCTTCGAGGATCCGTTCCCGATCTTCGCCGGCAACGTCCCCGGCACCAGTGCGCCGCGCCGCATGCCGGGCATGAACCCGATGATGATGATGGGCCAGCAGAACCTGCCCAAGGGCGACCTCCGCCAGCTTTGGAGCCTCTTGGGGGTCGATTTCACCGCCGACGACATCATCTGGCAGCAGTACAATCCCTACCCCAAACTGAGCCAACTACCCCAGGAGTTCGTGTTCGTGGACCGGGCGTGCGGGGCCAAGGAGCCGTTTAACGACGAGGACCCGATCAGTTCCAAGCTCCAGCATCTCCTCTTCCCCTTCCCCGGGGCCGTGTCGCGGCTGAACTCCTCGTCGCTGGACTTCACTCCCCTGGTGCGGACCAGCGAGAAGACGGGAATCGTACACTTTCGCGACATGGTCGAGTTCAGCCCGTTCGGCCCCGGCGGCCTCAACCCGGATCGCCGCCAGATCCCGGAGGGCAGAACTTACGTGATGGCAGCGCAGATTCGCGGTAAGGTGCCGGCCAGCCAGCCGATGGCCGAGGAAGGGAAGGCAAAGGCCGACGCCGCGAAACCGGAAACGGCCTCGATCAACGTGGTCGTCGTCTCCGATATCGACATGCTCCACCAGGAGTTCTTCCGGCTCCGCGACCAGGGCGAAATCCCCGAGGCCGGCATCCGGTTCGATTTCGACAACGTCACGTTCGTGATGAACGTGCTCGACGAGCTGGCCGGCGACCGTCGCTTCATCGAGATCCGCAAGCGACGTCCGATGCACCGGACGCTCGAGACGATCGACCGCGTCACCGAAGGCGCCCGCAAGGAGACTTCCGACGCCCGCAAGCGGTATGAAGACGAGTACCAGAAGGCGCTCGACGACGAGCAGAAGGCACTCGACAAGAGAACGAAGGACCTGGAGGAGCGCTTCAAGAAGGAAGAGATGAACACGCTCGACGCCGCCCAGCGCGTGGCGATCGCGGTCAAGGAGGGTCAGCAGCGCCTGGAGGCCAGCAAGGAACGCCTCAAGCGCGAGCACGACGAGAAGATCAACAAGATCGAAACGCGACTGGAGATTGCGAAGCGCAGGGTGCAGGACCGGTACAAGATGGCCGCGGTCATCTTGCCGCCGATCCCGCCCCTCGTCGTGGCCGTCGTGGTGTTCTTCACCCGCCGCAGGCGGGAGCGCGAAGGCGTGGCCCGCAGCCGGCTGCGATCGTAGGTGCACGTCGCCAACTCCCCTCTCCCGCCGGCGGGAGAGGGGCAGGGGGTGAGAGCGTTTGGGAGTGCGACATGGGATGAACGGCGAGTACTGAGTACTGAATACTGAATCGCGAACGCAGAATGCGGGCGGCCAGGTATGTTCGACTCCCTCATTTCGACTTCAGTATTCCGTATTCAGTATTCGCGATTCATTTGAACTTTACGAGAGTTGGCGAGGCAATACGGCAATGAACGAGACCAACAAGACCGTCCTTTTCGTGTTCGTCGCCTTGGTCGCGGTGGTGGTGGCTTGGGCCGCGCGGCCGCGTACCCCAGGCTTCGACGAGCCGCTGGACGTCGTCAACCAGCCCCTCTTTCCGGAATTCAATCAGAAGATCCAGCAGGATCCGCTCGTTGCCACGAGTCTCGAGCTGGTTCAATTCGACGAGCCGTCGGGCAAAGGGAAGGCGTTCAAGGTCGCCCAGGTCAAGACCGACAAGGGGCTGGGCCGTTGGTCGATCCCCTCCCACGAAGACTATCCCGCCGACGCCAAGGACCACCTCGCCGAAGCCGCGGCGGCCCTGACGGACCTGACCGTTCTCAACGTCGCCAGCGAGAGCCGAGGCGATTTCGAGCTCTACGGCGTCCAGGACCCGGCCGCCAAGGACCTCAAGCCCGGGGCCTCGGGCGTCGGTATGCGGGTCACGTTGCGCGACAAGGACGACCGGGTGCTGCTCGACCTCATCGTCGGCAAGGAGCTGCCCGACCGTAAGGGGCTCCGCTACGTGCGCAAGGCCGGCCAGGACCCGATCTACGAGGTCCGCCTGAACACCGAGAAACTCTCCAGCAACTTCGGCGACTGGATCGAGAAGGACCTCCTGAAGCTGAGCACGTTTGATATCAAGGGGATCCAGATCCACGACTACTCCGTCGACGCCCTGGCCGGCGAGCTCCGCGAGCGGGACCAGTTGGCCCTGGAGTACAACGACAGCGGCGATCCGCGATGGAAGCTCCTCGAAGATCGCGTGTGGCAGAACGGCAAGTGGGTCCCGCAGACCATGGCCGCCGACGAAGAGCTCAACACCCAGAAACTCGACGATATGAAGTACGCCCTGGGCGACCTGAAGATCGTCGACGTGAACCGGAAGCCCGCCGGCCTGAGCGGCAACCTGCGCGACGCCGGCACGCTCCGCAAGGACCAGCGATCGGTCAGCTCGTTGATGCAGCGAGGCTTCTACCTGGTGCGCATGCAGAACCGGGAGGAACTCCTCTCCAGCGAGGGCGAGTTCCGCGTGGCGATGAAGGACGGCGTGGTCTATGTGCTCCGGTTCGGCCAGATCGCCGGGTCCGGCAGCGCCTCGCCGAAGAAGGAAGAAGCGAAGGGGAAGGAGGAGCACGACCACGACCACGACAAGGACAAGTCGCCCGGCGTGAACCGCTATCTCTTCGTGATGGCGGAGTTCGACCCCGACCTGATTGAGAAGCCGAAGCTCGATCCTCTCCCGCCCGAGCCCAAGGCGGAGCCGAAGAAGGAGGAGGCCAAGAAAGACGACGCCAAGAAGGACAACAAGCCCGATCCGAAGGCCGAGCGCGAGCGGATCCAGAAGGAGAACAAGAAGAAGGAAGACGAGTACAACGAGAAGAAGAAGAAGGGAGAAGAGCACGTCAAGGAGCTCAACGCCCGGTTTGCCGACTGGTACTACGTGATCGCCGACGACATGTACCAGAAGATCCACCTGGGACGCAAGGACCTGGTGAAGAAGAAAGAGAAGAAGGAAGACGAGAAGAACTCCGACGCGGCGAAGGCCCCGGCCAACAGTCCCGCGGAACTCAACGAGCTCAAGGGCGCGGTACCCCCCCCGAAGGCCCCCGAAGCCCCGAAGACCGAAGCTCCCAAGATGGACGCCCCCAAGAGGGAAGCTCCCAAGCCGGAAGCCGCGAAGACACCGGCCCCGTCCACCCCCCCGGTAGCGGCCCCGG
>CAYSGY010000197.1:0-9805 GCA_964430315.1 uncultured Planctomycetaceae bacterium | reverse complement strand
CCATGGACGCCGGATGTCACGAGGGGACGCACTTCCTGGTCATGGAATACGTCGATGGCCTCGATCTCTCGGAAGTCGTGAAACGGTGCGGCGGGCTGCGGATCGCCGATGCCTGCGAGGTGATCCGCCAGGCGGCCGTCGGGCTGCGCCACGCCGACGAACACGCCCTGGTCCATCGCGACATCAAACCGTCGAATCTGGTGCTCAATGCAGACGGCGAGATCAAGATCCTCGACCTGGGACTGGCGCTGCTTCAAGCGGACCCCAGGCCGGGCGAGGAGGCCACGGGCCGGGGCCGGGCCATGGGCACCATCGACTATATCGCCCCCGAACAGGTCCGCGACAGCCACCGCGTCGACATCCGGGCCGACCTCTACAGCCTCGGCTGCACCCTCTACAAGCTGCTCACCGGCCAATCGCCGTTCAGCGGACCCAGGTACGAAAACACGTTCGACAAGATGATGGCCCACCTCAACGATCCGGTGCCGCCGGTCCGGCAGCTCCGTCCCGACGTGCCCGAGAAGCTCGCCGCAGTGCTGGACCGGATGGTGGCCAAGGACCGCGATGCCCGATACGCGAAGCCGGGCCTGGTGGCCGACGAGGTGAAGCCGTTCTGCCCGGGCTGTGACCTGGCAGGACTTCTCATGCAGGCCCGCAAGGAGGCCAAGGCCGACACGCTTGGCCAAGAAAAACTCCCCTCCCCCTCCGGGAGAGGGACAGGGGGTGAGGGCGTTGGCCCGGGGAAACCGCTCGCCGGCGGTCGCCCAAGCCCGCCAGCGCTCGGCGCGGGTCTCCCGACCCCGCCGAAACCGGCGACCGCTAGGTCTCCAGAATCGGCGGCCCATCCGCCCGAGCCACGCGGCCCGGGGAGACCTATCGGTCGCGAAGAGGGCGGGGTCAGGAGACCCGCGCCCAGCGCGCAAAGCCCAGCGCCCAGCGCGCAAAGCCCAGCGTCCCAGTCTTCTCGCCCAACTCCCAACCCCCAACTCCCAACCCCCTTCGACCCGTACCACAAGTGGCTGGGCATCCCTCCGGCGGAACAGCCCCCGAATCACTACCGCCTGCTTGGAATTCCTCTGTTCGAGGAAGACCGCGATGTGATCCAGGCGGCGGCGGAACGGCAGACCGTGTTCCTCCGCAACGTGGCCCTGGGCAAGCACTCGAAGGAGTCGCAGCGGCTGCTCAACGAAGTCCATCAAGCGAAGCTCCGTCTGCTGACTCCCGAGGAAAAGGCCGCCTACGATGCCGGGCTGCGTAAGGAACTGGCCGCCAAGGCCGCGGCCGCCCCGGGAAAGGGAGAGAAGCCTGGCAAGCCCAGCCCGGCTGAGGACGAGGGCGCGGTCTTTGCCCGCGTGTTGGGCGATATGGTCG
The DNA here is from genome assembly GCA_964430315.1 of uncultured Planctomycetaceae bacterium. Lineage (GTDB taxonomy): Bacteria > Planctomycetota > Planctomycetia > Pirellulales > Thermoguttaceae > CALFBP01. The sequence goes on along the minus strand of CAYSGY010000197.1, from coordinate 8,434 downwards.
CGAGCGCCCCTGCACGGCTTCAGCCCTCCGCAGCCAAGGCCCGGGCTGCTGCCCGCGTGCGGGCCTATCTCCCTCGCGTGCCCCGCCTTGCCTGGGTGGCGTCGGCCTGTGCGGCCGCCGTCGTGCTGTTGGGCGTGATCTACGTCACCACGAACAAAGGCACCGTGAAGATCGAACTGAGCGATCCGACGGCCAAGGTCGAAGTAAAGGTCGACGGCGACGAGATCGAGATTGCGGGCCTCAAGGACCCGCTGCGCCTTTCGGTCGGCGAGCACGCCTTGGAGGTCACGTCGGGCGACTTCAAGACGGTGACCGAGCGGTTTGTCATCACCCGCGGCAGCGAAACGCCGGTTCGCATCACTCTCGTGCCCAAGACGAGGCCGGGCGCGCCGGATGAGTTTCCATTCCCTCGAGGAGAGGCCGGGGGTGCGGCATCCCCTCGCTGGCTCGGCTACGAACTCGGTCTAACCAAGTCAGCGGAAGTGCTGCCGGAAGCAGCATCTTACACGAACCTGTCGCTTGTCCACAGATGGAGGGCCGCTGGGCCGAAGGATGCCGTGTTCGGCGCGGCACGGACGCAAGGCATGAAAGTGGTCCTGGGAGTTGGCCCGGGCATCCAGACGCAGGAGTTCTTGGACCGCGGACCATCGCTATGGGCCGCGAATCGCGATGTCGTGATCGGAGCGGTGTTGGAACGCCCCGGTCAAGGGTTCGATCTGGCGGACTGGTGCAAGAAGTTCAAACAGGCCATGCCGGAGGCCCAGTTGTGGCTCATCCCGGGCCGGGGCGATTCGGAGACGCCGATCCCGAATGAGGTCGATATGGTGGTTCTCAGCCTCGACAAGGTCGAATCGCCGGCCCAGGTGCAAATGTTCTGCGAGAAGGAGCTTACGGCGCATTTGAAGCGGTTCGAAGGCCCCCGCACCATGGTCGCGTGGAACGATCCCGTCGGGCAGGAGCCTCCCGGGTCCGTGCCTACGTGCAAGACAGGGACGTTTCGGGCAGTAGCGAAAATGGTCCAGGACCACCATCTAGCAGGCGTCCTCTTCGCCACCTACGGCCCCTGGCTCGATTTCGTCGGCATTCAAACGCGACCGGAACTGGTTGCCGAAATCAAGGAGATCGCGAAGGAGTGGCGGATCGGGTCGGACGCCGCGGCGGGTTCCTCCGGCAGCGGCGACGCGAAGGGCCCTCACCCTGGCCCGCTCCCAAAGGAAGAGCGGACGGAGCCGACGGCGGCCCGGCCGCAGGGCGCGGATCGGTGGCTGGGCTATGGCGCGGGCAAGGGGGCCGTCGCGGAAGTGGGCGGGTATACCAACATCGTTTGGGGACGCGACGACGAAACGTGCCAGGCCGCCAAGGTTGCGGGGCTCAAGGTCGTGCTGCCGTTCGAGGGCAAGGACGACGCGATCGAAGCCGTCCAGAACGGCGTCCTGGAGACGGCCAGTCGCCACCGCGACGTGGTGACCGCCGTCTGCTGGGAGATGCCCGACGTGCGAGGCGGCCCGGCGAAGGTCTCTGCATTCGGCCGGAGGCTGAAAGAGACGGTGCCGGGAGTGCAGTTGTGGTGCAATCTGCCTTGGTGGAGCGAGGAGGCCCGGAATTTCCCGCTTCCCAAAGAAGCCGATGCGCTGGTGGTCGAAATCGGCTACGTGACCACGCCGCAAGAAGTCAAAACCACCGCCGATCGAGGGCTCGTCGAGCGCGTCGCCAAGGCCGCGGGGCGCCCGGTCATCCTGGTCTGGTGGCACGGCCACAAGGAGAGCCCGCTGGGGCTTGTTCCCCTCTGCCGGCCCGGCACCATGCGAGCCCTAGGCGAGGTCGTCGAAAGGAACCTGCTGAAAGGGCTGATCCTGGTGGGCTACGAGACCACGCCCCAAGGCACGGTGGGCATCGGCACCAGTCCGATGCTTGTCTCGGAGGTCAAGGAGATCGCCGAGAAATGGGGAGTTTCGCGGCCGTAGCTGCCAGTCGGCCTCCCGCCGGCACGGTCACGCACTCCGTTGCGTAGTGCGAGTCGGCGGCCGTATACTGAACGGTCTTGTGTGATTCCGGGACCTTGACCTGTAGGGAACGCCCTCCGCGGCGTTCCGTGAAACGCCAGGGAGTTGCCAGCCATGAAGCCGAATCGTGTCGTGACGTTGGGTGCCTTCGCCGTGTTCTGCCTGCTCGGATCGGGCTGGGCGGCCGAGCCGGAGTCCTTTTCCCGCCGCGAGGACGTCGTCTACGGGCGCAAGGACGGGATGGCGCTGACCTTCGACGTCCTCACACCCAAGTCGAAGACCAACGGGGCTGCCGTGGTTTGGGCCGTCAGCGGCGGGTGGTTCTCCAGCCACAGCGCCATCCGTCCCGCGTTCGTCGGCACGCTGCTCGACCGCGGCTACACGGTCTTCGCCGTGGTCCACGGGAGCCAGCCCCGCTACACGATCCCCGACGCCGTGGCCGACATGAACCGCGCGGTCCGCTACATCCGCTGCCACGCCAAGGAGTTCGGGATCGACGGCGACCGCATCGGGATGACGGGCGGTTCGGCGGGCGGGCACCTTTCGCTCATGCAGGGGACGGCCGGCGATCTGGGCAATCCGAAGGCCAAGGACCCGGTCGATCGCACCTCCAGCCGGCTCCAGGCCGTGGCCTGCTTCTTCCCGCCCACCGATTTTCTGAACTACGGCGAGCCGGGCAACGTCGCCCTGGGCACCGGGATCCTCAAGAATTTCCGCGCCCCCTTCGAGTTCCGCGAGCTGGACCCGAAGACGCGGTGCTACGTACCGATCACCGACGAGAAGCGAGTGCTGGAGATCGCCCGGCAGATCTCGCCGATCTACCAGGTGAGCAAGGACGACCCGCCCACCCTCATCCTCCACGGCGACGCCGACACCCTGGTCCCGATCCAGCAGGCCGAAACCATCATGGCGAGGTTCAAGGAAGCGGGCGTGCCCGCGGAACTCGTGGTCAAGAAAGGCGCGTCCCACGGCTGGCCGAACCTCCCGGCCGACATGACCACCATTGCCGACTGGTTCGACAAGTACCTGGCCAAGCCGCAGAAGTAGCCTGGAGTGCGGCTGCCCCGTCGCCGCTTTCCAAGAAGTCACCGTGCTACGGCGGGCCGGTTTCGTGTGGGTCCGGTTGACCCCCGTATCCGGCACGGGCAGAATGGGTGCGCTCTGGGACGCTCCGGATCGCTCCTCACGGGAAGAAGGCCGGCTGCCATGCAGATGCCAACACTTCGTCTTCTGCTCGGTTCGTGGCTCGCTGGATGGATGCTGGCCGGGCTCGCCGCGCCGTCGCGGGCCGGTGAGCCGGTGGCGATGCGGGTCAACAGCTTCACGGTCGCCCCGGCCCATACGCCGTCGGCGGTCGTCATGCTGCAGAATACTGCCCGCGAGCCGTTCCACGGGAAGCTGCGGGTTCGCGGGCCCGAGGGATGGCGGATCGTTCCCGCCGAGATGGAACTCTCGGTGCCTGCCGGGGGCGTCGGGCGGGCGGCCTTTACGGTCCAGCGTGGCACGATCCTCGAAGCGAATTCGTACCCCATGGAAGTCACGGCGATCTCGGGCGGGGCCACGATCGTCCACAAGCAGAACGTCGTGTGCGCCAGTGCCCCCTACTTCCGGCCGAAGATCGACGGCAACCCCGACGACTGGAAAGACGCCATCCCGGTCACGTTCCTCACCGCCGGCAAGAAGACCGTGGTGAGCACCTTCTGGAATCGCCGGCAGTTCGCCGTGCTGGTGGCGGTGGAGGAAGACAAGTTCGTGCCGTGGCGGGAAGGGGCGGCGAAGGAACCGTGCGACGCCCTGCAACTGGCCATCTCGCCCGACGACACGCCGACCTCCACCTCGCCCGACGGGCTGGCGGGCCGGTACGAGTTCCTCGTCGTCGCCGCCGGGACGCCGCAGGAGGGACGCTGGAAGGCCAGGTGCTTTCGATTGGCCGAGCCTGCCACGAAACTCTCCGAAACGCAGCAGGCCCGCGACATGGCGTCGCCGGCGCCGGCCGGCGTGGAAGCGGTCGTGACCCGCAAAGACAACGTAACCTGCTACGAGTGCGCGATTCCGCTGAAGTCGCTCGACCGGGTCAAGGCCTCCGAGGGGCGGGAGTTCTGCTTCTCGGTCCTGGTTCACGACCCGAACGGCAGCGGCCTGCGCGATTGGGGCCGGGCCGCCGGCTTGTGGCCCACTCAGCGCAACCGCCTGGCGTGGAGCGATTGGTCCGGCGCCCGTTGGGGCAAGGACCCGCCACTGGATAACAAGACCGTCTGGGGATTGTGCAGCTCGAAGTACTGAAGCGCCATAACGCAGTACCACGAGCAAAGCGTTGCTCCGGCAAGCCCACGGGTTGCAACCCGTGGGCTTTGGCGTAATCCTGGCAACGCAAGAACTCAGTTTTGGGAGCACCAACCAATGACCTTCCTGCATCCTGTACGTTGGCATGCCATCGTCGCGCCGTGTCTCGTTGCGATGGTTGCCCTGCTCACCGCGCCGCGAGTCCGGGCTGCCGACGACTCCTGGTCGGCCCCGCCGGCGGTGCCTGGCGGCAGAATCGTCTTCCAGGTCGCCACGGCCTCGAACGAGGACCCGATCGCGGCCGGCAAAGCGGCCGGCGAGTCGCTCAAGACGCAGATGGCGGGCATTCCGCTCCGGGCCGTCTTTGTCTCGGAGTCCTTCGAGGACCGCGAGAACAAAGAAAAACTCCTGGAGGGCCTGGCGGCCGTGCTGCCGAAGGCCATCCTCCTGGGCGAGGCCACGTATGGGTCGTTCACCCGGTCCGGTTGCAGCGACGCCGACTCGGTCTGCCTGCTCGGGATCGGCGGTGACGGGATCTCCGTCTCCGCCGCCCTGGTGACGGACCTGGGCACCTCGAAGCTCACATTCGAGACCCATCGCGACGAAATCGAAAAGCGGCTCCACTCCGCCGGCCACACGCTGGCCGGCAAGCTCCGCCGCACCCCGCAAGACCGGCTGGCCATCCTCCTGGCCGACGCCCATTCGCCGAAGAACCAGCCGCTGGTGGAGGGCGTTCAGGAAGTGGCCGGGAAGCAGTTTCCGATCACGGGCGGATGCGCGAATAAGAACGCAGGCCAGACTTTCGTCTACTTCCACGGGAAGCCCTACGCCGACAGCGCCGTGGCCGTGATGCTCTCCGGCGACTTCCATCTCGCCATGGCCGGGCGACAGGCCAAGGACAACGAGAAGGTCATCAGCACCGCGCGCGAAAGCGCCGTTGCCGCGTTGGCGGGCATTCGGGGCAAGCCGGTCGCCGCCGTGGCCTTCAACTGCGCCGGCCGGAAGGGGAAGCTGAAGAACATCGAAGACGAACTGGCCGCGATCCAGCAGGCGATCGGCAAGGAGTTGCCCCTGTTCGGGTGCTACTGCGCCGGCGAGATGGGCCCGGTCGATACCGTCGACAAGAAGCCCGACGCCCTGAGCGGCGGCGCCGGCTGGCACATCATGTTCACCGTGATCGGCCGGTAGGAGAAAGGGATTAGGGATTAGGGATTGAAATGAACCGCGTAGCGGCCGGGCTCGCCCGGCCGTCTTTCAACAAGAAGGAGCAACCACGATGAGCGTGAAACCAACCCGCCGGAGTTTCCTTGGCACTTCCGCCGCAGCAGCCGCGGCGGCCTGGTCCGGCGCACGCCCTTACGCCGCGGGGGCGGCGGCCGGTCCCGGGCCGAATGAGACGATCCGAATGGCCCTGATCGGCTGCGGCGGCGAAGGAAACGCGGTGATGAGGGCCCACATGCGGTGCCCCGAGGTCCGCATGGTCGCCGTCTGCGACCTCCACGCAGAGCGCATGGCCAGCACGCAGAAGCGTGCCGGCGGCGACCAGGTCCTCACCTACCACGACTACCGCAAGCTGCTGGAAAACAAGGACATCGACGCGGTGATCGTGGCCACCAACGGCCACTGGCACGTGCTGCCGGTGATCCACGCCTGCCAGGCCGGCAAGGACGTCTACGTGGAGAAGCCGTTGGGCACGTCGATCGGCGAAGGCCGGGCCGCGGTTCGGGCGGCCAGGAAGTACCAGCGCATCGTGCAGCTCGGCACGCAGCAGCATAGCTGGCCCCACTACCAGAAGGCGGCCGAGGTGATCCGCTCCGGCCGGCTCGGGGAGATCTGCGAGGTGAAAGCCTGGGACATGGACTACCTCTACCCCGGCTTCGGCGCCCCGCCCGACGGCGATCCGCCCCCCGAACTCGACTGGGAATTCTGGCTGGGCCCCTCGCCCAAGGTCCCCTACAACCCGAACCGCTACGCCCGCCACTACTGGTTCTTCGACTACGGCGGCGGGTGGCAGCTCGATTGGGCGGTCCACCACTACGAAATCGTCCACTGGTTCCTGGGCGTCAAGGCACCGATTGCCGCCACGGCGATGGGCGGGTTCTTCTCGTTCGACAAGACGAACACCCAGTGGCCCGACACGTTCAGCGGCATCTGCGAGTACGCCCCCGGCCCCGTCGCCAAGAAAGGCTTCCTGATGCAATACACCTTCCGCGGCGGATGCCGCCGCGAGCAGGTGTCGCACGGCAAGTGCTTCTTCGGGAGCGAGGCCTCGATGCTCCTCTCGCGGAGCGGCTACACGATCACGCCCGAACGCGATCGCAAAGGCAAGAAGCTGGAAGAAGAGGAGACGGTCGCCAACACCTTCACCAAGGACGTCCACATCGAGAGCCTCAAGGCCCACGCCCGGGTCTTCCTCGACGCCATCCGTTCGCGCAAGCTCCCGCCGACGGAGGTCGAGATGGGCCACTACGCCACGAATCCCGGCCACTTGATGAACATCGCCTGGCGCACCGGCCGCAAAATCCGCTGGGATGCGGCCAGCGAACAAGTGGTCGGCGACCCCGAGGCCAACGCCCTGGTCACGAAGGAGTACCGGGCCCCATGGACGCTGGACGTGTGAGGCGGGAAGGGGGGATTGGGGAAGTGAACCCCGACCCAAAACCCGCGTAGCGGGCGGGCTCGCCCGCCGCTTGGAACCTGACGGAACATCCATGCAACCAACCGAACTACCCATCGTCGTCGGCCTCGGCGAGGTGCTGTGGGATTGCTTCGCCGAGTCGCGACTGCCCGGCGGCGCCCCGGCCAACGTGGCGTTCCATGCCTGCCAGTTGGGCTGCCGTGGCATCGTCTGCTCCCGGGTCGGCCAGGATCCGCTTGGCGACGAGTTGCTTGCCTTCCTCGTCGGCCAGGGACTCGAAACCGATTGGGTCCAGCGCGACCGCGTCCATCCCACCGGTACCGTCACGGTCGATACCTCCCGGCCCGACCACCCCCGCTTCATCATCCACGAGAACGTCGCCTGGGACGCTCTCGACTTCGACGCGGCAACGGAAATGTTGATGGGCCGGGCCGCGGCGGTCTGCTTCGGGACCCTGGCCCAGCGGTCGCCCGGTTCGCGTCAGACGATCCAGCGGACGATCCGCGCGGTCCGGCCCGATTGCCTCGTCGTCTACGACGTGAACCTCCGTCAGCACTTCTACGACCGCGAACGGCTGGAGGCATCGTTGCGGGCGGCGGCGATCGTCAAGCTCAACGCCGAGGAAGTGATCGAGATCGACAAGCTCCTGGGCCTCGACTCGCCCGACCAGGAGCGTTTTGCCCGAGCCCTTCAAGAACGCTACGGCGTGGATACGGTCTGCATCACCCGGGGCGATCGCGGCTGCCTGCTGGTGGGTCCGGACCGGATCGTCGACGACCCGGGCACGCCGGTCCGCGTGGCCGACGCCGTGGGCGCCGGCGACGCCTTCACCGCCGCGTTGATCCTCGCCCGCCTCCGCCGCTGGCCGCTTGAGTCCCAGGCATCGTTCGCCAACGCGGTCGGCGCCCTCGTGGCCAGCCGCCCCGGCGCCATGCCGCTCCTGCGCGAGGAATTCACACGACTCACGGCGGGGTATGGGGGAGGGCTGAATGATGAATGATGAATGATGAGGGATGAGGGATGAAGAGTTGTGTGGCATGCCGTCACTCGGCGCAGCCGAGGGTCGGCATGGAACGGATCGCGGTTGGGTGTCAGCTACTTGGCGCGGCCTGCGGCCGCAACCAAAGTGTTCGTCAGGAGACCATTGGCCGGCATCAGGGCCGCTTGGTGGTTTTGGCGTTGGATGTTCTAAGGCATGGGAGGGCAAATGAATGAACGGATAGAGGCCCTGGCGGTGTGAGCCACCAGGGCCTAGCGGGATCATTCACCCGCCCTCGTCTGGTTATCCTGTTCTGCCTGCTGCTCTTCGATCACGCGCAGCAAGCGATCCACCAACGGCGTCCGCTCTCCCGCAGGCACCTCGACATCAGCAACCTTCCTCAGCTCGGGTCCATCCATGCCCGACAGGAAACACCAAAACCACCCTCCGAGTAAAGACCAATTTCACGGGGTTATTGAGTTTCTGTTGCGAAAAGGGTGTTTTGGGTGTTGCTCGTTGGGGCGAACGGGT
>CAYSGY010000196.1:0-9806 GCA_964430315.1 uncultured Planctomycetaceae bacterium | reverse complement strand
CGGCCATTACCGAAGTCCTGCTGACCGTGTCCCGGGAGCTTCGCTCCCGTTGGTGGCTGTGGATCGGCCTGGCGGCGGCGGCGATCTTCGGGCTGGTCGCCTGGCGACGGAGCCCCGCCGGACGCCTGGCCTGGGATCGCATGCTCGTCAACGCGGCCATGATCCGCGACGTCACCCGCTCGCTCGTGACCGGCCGGGCGTTCCGGCTGCTGGGCATCATGATCGACAGCGGCGTGCCGCTTATCGAAGGGCTTCGGCTCACGCGCTCGTCGATCCAGAACATGCTCTTCCGCGATCTGTTCGACCGTTTGGAGGCCGACGTGCTCAACGGGCGGCCTCTGGCCGATGCCCTCGCCACGGCCCCCTTCATTCCCAGCGGCGCGACGGAGATGGTCTCGACGGCCGAGCGGACCGGTACGCTCGGCATGGTCACGCAGCTCATCGGCGAGTACTACGAGGAGGAAGGCGAGACCCGGCTCCGCGAGCTGGCTTCGATGATCGAGCCCCTGATTATTGTGGTGATGGGGATTGTGGTGGCGTGCGTGGTGCTCTCGGTCATGTTGCCGATGTTCGACTTCGCGACCGCCGCGCAGCACGGCGTTTAAGGAGTGACGCAGATGGCGAACCAGGGAGTATCGGGTTGGGCCAAGAGCCCTTGGATCGCGTGGTGCGGCGCCGCCGTCGCGGCGGTGCTGTTGGCGGCCAACGGTTCGCCCCGGTCGACGACCGCCCAAGGTGACGTGCGCGAGGCGCCGGTTCGCGAGCAGTTCCTCAGCGGCGGCGCCCGGTCGGAGATCGTCCTGAAGGAGATTTCGGAGACCCTCAAGCGGATCGACCAAAGGCTGGACCGTTTTGAAAAGGCCCTGCGCGAGTCCGACGCCGAGGCCGCCCACCAGCCGGCAGGACCGGCCCCGTTGGCCGGCGAGGCAATCGAGAACCAATAGGGAGATGCAACGCAGAGTGTAGGGTGGCACAAGCCCGTAGGGTGGGACAAGCGGAGCGCAGTCCCACCATGAAACGGCAAAGAGTCCGGTGGGACTTCGCTCCGCTTGTCCCACCCTACATTCCTGGAAAGGCCCGTCTGCGGAGTGTGAATCGTGTTCTTCGCCCGCTCGAAAGGTTGGATCGGCATTGACCTGGGGACCGGCGCCGTCAAGTTGGCGCAGGTCGAGCAGGTCGCAGGGCAGTATCGGCTGGCCTGCGCTCGGGTCGTGCGCCGCAGCCCGGCCGGTGACGGGAACGGGTCCACGGAAACGGCGGCCCCGTGGTGGGCCGACGTCTTACGCCGGGAACCGCTCCGGCGCGGTTTTGCCGGCCGCAACGCGGCCTGCGTCCTGTCGGCTTCGGAGACCGATTTGCGGGCGATGAATCTGCCGGAGGGGTCCGACGCGGAACGCCGGGCCATGATCGCCAACGAGTTGGAGACGGTCTTTGCCGGCAGTCCCGGGCGGCGGGCGTTCGACTTCTGGGATACGCGAGGGCCGGCGGCGACGGGAGAATCCTCCCTGGAGAACGTCCATGCCGTCTCCGTCGCCGAGGACGAAGTGGTGTCGGTGTTCGCGAGCCTGACCCGCTCGGGCCTGCTCTGCGACGTGATCGACGCCCTCCCCCTGGTCCTGGCGAGGGCAATCGGCCTGGTCTCAGCTCCGCAGCCGGGCGTGCCCGTCGCCGCGTTCGACTGGGGCAGCACGAGCGCCACGTTCTCGATCGTATGCGACGGTCTCCCGGTCTTCACGCGCCAACTGCGGGATTGCGGGTACGCGTCGCTGCCTACCTCGGTAGCCGAGGCGCTGGGGCTGTCGGTGGACGACGCCGAGCAACTCCTCGCCACGCACGGCCTGTGCGATCCGGTCCGGACCGACGGCCCGCTCCGCGAGGCCCAGGAGGTGCTTACCGACGTCACGGCCCAGGCGTTGGCGAAAGTCGTGTCGCGACTCGACAAGACCCTGGCATACCCCGAGCTGCATCGCTCCCGGCTGTTGCCGGAGCGGATCTGGCTTTTCGGCGGGGGCGCCACGGTCCGCAACTTGCCTGCCATTCTGTCGGCCCGTCTTGGGCTGCCGGTCGAGGCGTGGGGGCTGCCGTGGAGCGATTCCTCGGCCGCGATCGGGACTCGGCCGCCGGTGGAAATCCTGGGGACTGCCGCCGCTTTGTCGGCACTGGCCTGGCTATCATGAAGAACTCCGTCAACCTACTGCCGTGGAAATGCCGCCGGATGCAGGCCATCCGGCTGCGCGTCCTCCAGTGGTCGGCGCCGTGCGCGATCGCCGCAGCCGCGGTCGGATTGCTGGGAGCCGCGGAGTGGAGCCGCTATCGGACCGCCGAAGCCCGACTGGAGCACCTCGAACGGGACCATGCCCCGGTGGCGGCGATGGGCGAGCAGATCAAGAAGCAGCAGGCGAAGGTCGAAGAGGTCTCCCAACGCGCCGCCCGCGTCGCCGGACTGGACAACCCCCGGCCCGCCCTGACGCTCCTGGGACTGGTGAGCCAGAGCGCCCGGGATTGCCAGGGGAAACTGCACGTGGAGAGCCTGTCGGTCCAGCCGTGCGGCGAGTCCGCGAAGAAGTCAGACAAAGCGGCTGCGAAGCCGGAATCCGGCGCGACGGCGGTCGTCGCGATCCAAGGGATCGCCACCGACAACCTGGCCGTGTCGCAGTTCGTCCTGGCATTGCATCGCAGCAAGGCCTTCCAGCGTGTGGATCTGAAGTCGACGCAGGAACAGCCCCTCGGCGGGGCCCGTGTCTGCTCCTACCTGATCGAGTGCGGATACTGAGGAAGGATGAGTGATGAGTGATGAGTGATGAATGATGAATGATGAATGATGAATGATGAATGATGAATGATGATGAAGCGTCGGCAGCGGCACGAGTGCCGCTGCTAAACGAGTTGGTCGGCGGCTCCAATCCCCCAACCCCCAACCCCCAACCCCCAACCCCCAACCCCCAACCCCTAACCCCTAACCCCTAACCCCTAACCCCCAACCCCTAACCCCCAACCCCTAACCCCTTTTTGCGCCGCCATGTTCGAGCGCGATATTGTGAAAGAGCTGAGATACCTCGGCATCGGCCTGCACGCGGCCGGGGCGGCGATCGTGTTGGTGGTGGCGGCTGCCGGCTATGGCCTCGTACTGCGTCCCTTGGACCAGCGGATCGAAGCGTGCGAGTTGCGGTCCGGAGAATTGGAGGACCGCGTCAATAACGCGGACTCGCTCCGGGCCGAACAGCAGCAACTGGCCGGCCGGTTGGCGGCCCTCGAACAGGAAACGGCCGCGCTGGCGAAGCGAGTACCCGACGAACCTCTGGAAGCCGAGTTCCTTTCCCAAGCGGCGGCGGCGGCATCGCAGGCCGGTCTGAAGATCCGGGACTACCGCCCGGGGGTCGTCAGCGCGAGGGAGACCTGCTCCCAGATGGAAATCGAATTCTCGTGTGTGGGCCCGTACCGCAGCCTGTGCCGGTTTCTCGACCGGCTTGCCTCGCTGGACCGGTTGTGGCGGATCACGCGTGCCGAAGTCACGGCAGCAAGGCCGGAAGGCTGTGCGATGACCGCAACGCTGGTCATTTACTTCGGCCTGAAGGACGCGGCGAAGGACGCCCCGCGGGTCGCGAAGCCGGGAGGCACGAAGCATGGCTGATTTGCAGGCACCCCCGAAAAAGGCCGTCACGCCGCGTCAGTTGGTCCTGATTGGCGTGCTTTCGGTTATCCTGGTGGCCGTCCTGATCGGGCAGTTCGGAGGCGCGTCGAATGGGACGAAGGCGGCGGATGCCGGCAGCACGGCCGGCAAACCCGCTGCGGCTCCTGCCCTGAACGCAGCCCCGAAGCCCGCAACTTCGTCCGCGACGCCGGCGGCGGAATCGGCGCAGGCCAAACCGGCGGCGCCGGCTTGGCCCAAGCTCACCGCCGATGCCGCGGCCCAGTACGATCCCTTCGCCGTCCCCGACGCGCTCACCCGGCAACTGGCCGGGGCCCGCAAAGGCCCCGACGTGAAGAAGCCGATCCCTTCCGCCCCGGCGAAGAAATCGAACGCCGGGGTTGTGGCAGCCCTTCGCAGCAAGGGAATCGCCGCCGTGCTCTGGAGCGAGCGCGGGGCAGCGGCCGTGATCGGCAACCGTACGATGCGTGTCGGCGACGTGGTGGAAGGGCATCGCGTCGTGTCGATCGATCCCCAGGGCGTCCTGTTGGAGCCCGTCGTCGAGCAGACTCCCCCCCAGAAACGGAAATGACCATGGCCAGGAAGGCTCAACCCCCGACGCGTCCACGGAGACGGAACCACGGGAGGACGGTCGTGCCGGACCGTCCGCGACGGTCTGCAGGGGTTCTCTTCGTCGATCTACCTCGGACGGCCGCGGCCGCGGTCTGTTTGTTCGTGGCTGGCGTGCTGGGTGTAACCCTGGTCTGCGGCCAGACCGTCGCCGGGGGGCAAACCTCCGTGCGTTGGGCCCCCACCACGTCCTCCGGCAGCAATCCGGGCAGTGCGCCGTTTCCTTCGGGCAACGCGACGGGCAGCGGATCCTCGGTCCTGAATCGGCTCCGGTCGGCAGCCTCGCGCATGGAGCCGGAGGAAGTGCCCCCGCCGCGGGCAATGCCTCCCGCGCCGAACGACGCTGGGCAAGCCAGGGACCAGGCGGCGGCGCCGGGCAAGCCCGTGCGAATCCCCGTGGCCTCGTCGGCGCCCGACGAGCGCGTGGAGATCCGGCAATCGGGCGGGCAGATCTCCCTGACGGCCCGCGCGGTGCCGTTGAACCAGTTGGTCATGCTTCTCGGACAGCAGCTCGGCATCAACATTGTCTGCGCCGACACGGTGAGCATGCCGGTATCGCTGACCGTGGAGCGCGTCTCCCTCGAGGACGCCCTCAGCGCCGTCTGTTCGATTTCCGGCTGCTGCTGGGCGGAAAGCAACGGGATTATCCACATCACCAGCACGAGCGCCACGTCGAAGGTGCCCGCCGACGTTCAGGGACGCCAGTTGAAGGTCTTCCGGCTCGACTTCTCTTCGGCCCGGGACATGGATGCGGCGGTCAAGGGGCTTCTTTCGCCGGTCGGCCAGTCGTTCACCACCGAGGCCAAGAATACGGACAACCGTCGCACCCAGGAGGTGCTCGTCGTCCAGGATCTGCCCGGCAATCTCCGCAGCATCGAGCAGTACGTGGCGCAGGTGGACCGGCCGCCGCGGCAAGTGATGATCGAAGCCCACATCCTTTCGATCGACCTGTCTTCCGGCCTCGAGCACGGCGTGGATTTCAAGTACCTGTTCGCGCACCTGGCCCAGGCCAATCTCCAGGTCGGCAACATCCCCAAGACGCTCGCAACCAACCCCGCAGGGCAGTTCCTGTTCACCTTCGACGGCACGCACTTCGACATGATCGTGAAGGCCCTGTCGTCGCAGGCGGCCACCAAGACCTTGGGATCGCCCAAACTGCTGGTGCTCGACGGGCAAGAGGCCCGAATCCAGATGGGCAAGCAACTGGGCTACTATGTCCAGACGACCACCGAAACGAGCACGACGCAAAGCGTGAACTTCCTCGACGTGGGGACGATCCTGCGCGTCACGCCGCGCATTAGCGCCGACAACCAGATCCTGATGAGGGTCAGGCCCGAAGTCTCCGACGGCGACGTGATCGAGGGGCTCCCCAGGTCCACGACGACCGAGGTCGAGACCGACGTGATGCTCCCCGACGGCCGCGGCATGGTCCTGGGCGGCCTGATCGACGAAAAAGACACCGAGAACCAGGAGAAGGTGCCCTTGCTGGGCGACCTCTGGCTGGTGGGGCGGATCTTCCAGAAGCGGACCGTCTCCCGCGAACGCCACGAAGTTATCATCTGCCTGCTCCCAAGGATCGTGCCCTGTGCGCTCGCCGACAACGACCGGCACGCCCTGGAAGTCGAGCGGGGCCGGACGCCGCTGGTCTTCCCCGATCTGAAACGCTACCCGCGTCCTTGGGAGGGCCAGTTGCCCGACGCGGTCGAGAACCCTTGGCTCCTCCGGGAACATCTGCCGAGCCCGCAGCGCCGCGAGGAAAGACGCCAGATGCAGCCCGGCGATCCGGCCGAGGCTCATCCTTACTATGCGGGACAACCGCCGTACCAAGGCGTCCCGATGCCGTGGCCGCCTTCGGCCTCTCCAGCCCCGCAACCGCCATCCAACGCGGTCCGACCGACGTCCTACGAGCCGGAAGGCGACCGGCCCGAGACGCCGCGGTCCCGGGCCGCCGCCCCGCTGCCGGGGGCATCGCCCGTGAAGCATGCACGATTCGACCAGCCCGCCGCCGCGCCGCTGCGATACGTCGTGCCGCTAAGCGAGAAAATGATGAGGGATGAGAGATGAGGGATGAGAGACGAGAGATGAGAGATGAGGGATGAGGGATGGTATGTGCCGGACTTGGGGCTGGGACCAGCGGCGGGCAAGCCCGCCCGCTACGCGGACACGCACCTGAGCAAACGACTGCACGAGACACGCGCACACGGCGAGAAGAACCCATGACGTAGGACGCTAATCCCTAATCCCTAATCCCTAATCGTCCCCGAGGAGCTTACCTTGAGCAACCGCCTGCCCCTTCCGGCCGATTTGCAGCACCTGGTCGAAAAACGCGTCGAGACCGACCGGCGGAAGAAACGACGCCGCGACGGCTCGCGGCGCCAGGTCGACCTCGGCCCGTTGGGAGCCCTCGAATCGGGTAGCGGCTTGGACCAGATCGTTCCGGAGGATCGCCGCGCGTCGGCCGAGCGCCGCAAGCAGGCCGATCGCCGCAAGCGGTCCCGCCGCAAGTCCAAGTAGACTCACGCGCCCACGTGTCCTCGGCGTCGATCTTGCACAACGGCAACACCCGTGATCTGGTTGAGCCGCTGCAAGCGGTCGGACGGGAGATCGAAGGACCACGGTTGGGATGGCCCTTCGCATGGTGAAACCTCCATCCACACGGGCTTGACCAGCCCGGGCAGGACCACAGGCAGGACGCTTTGAGAGCACCGGACGCCATCTTCTCCCCTTGCCGGCATGGAGTCAAGACTCGGCCGGCGAGAGGATTTGACGCGGCCTCGGAGGCGGCGTACCATCAGGCGATCACGCCGGCCTGTTGCCCGCAAGACCGCAATCCGGCAGCGTCAAGCGATGTGCGAAGAAAAGGAGTCCTGTGATGCGCGTCCACTCGGCACTTGGTCTTCCCCTCGCCGCGATGTTGACCCTGTGCTTGCCCGCCGGCCTGTCGGCCGCCACCGATCCGCAGGCCGTCGAGGAGGTGCGGGCCGGCAAGCGGACCGTCGCCCACGCCTCTTGGTGGGGCTTCGAGGCGGAGGAGTCGACCGCCGCGCTACAAGCGGCCATCGACTCCGGGGCCAAGAAGGTGGTCGTCGAGAAGATGCCTTCGCCCTGGGTGGTCGACAAGCTGCGTCTGGCCGGCGACCAGGAGTTGTTCTTCGAGGCCGGCGCGGAAGTGCTCGCCAAGAAAGGGGCCTTCCACGGGACGAGCGATTCCCTGTTCAGCGCCGCCGGCAAGAAGGACCTCCGGCTCATCGGGCCGGGCGCCACGTTGCGCATGCGCCGCGCCGACTACGACGGCAAGGACTACCGCCGGGCCGAATGGCGGCACGTGCTGAACTTCCACGGCTGCACCGGCATTACCGTCGAAGGGCTCACGCTCGCCGAGAGCGGCGGCGACGGCATCTACCTCGGCGCGGGCCCCGGCGGGACGCCCTGCAAGGACGTGGTGATCCGCGACGTGGTCTGCGACCGCAACTACCGCCAGGGGATCAGCGTCATCAGTGCGGAGAACCTGCTCATCGAGCGGTGCATTCTCAAAGACACCGCCGGGACGCCGCCCGCGGCCGGGATCGATTTCGAGCCCAACCTCGCCAACGAGCGTTTGGTCAACTGCGTGATGCGCGACTGCACGATCGAGGACAACCAGGGCTATGCCCTGCACATTTACGCCCCGGTTTTCGACCGGACGAGCAAGCCGCTCTCGATCCGCATCGAGAACTGCGTGACCCGGGGCACCAACGCCCGGTCAGCGAGCATCGTCGTCTCCAGCGGGCCCAAGGGTCCGGTCTCCGGGCTGATTGAGCTGGTCCACTGCCGCTTCGAGGACGCGGGGACCACCGCGATCACGATCGCCTCGACCACGCCGCGCGGGGTCCGCGTTCGGATGGTGGGTTGCACGCTGGCCGATCCGTCGGAGCAGTCGAAGCTGGCGGCGCCCATCCTGCTTCAGACCCGGCCCGACACGGTCGAGCCGTTCGGCGGCATTGAATTCAGCCAGGTGACGGTCCGCGAGCGGCTCGACCGGCCGTTGTTCAAGCTGAACGATCCGGCCGGCGTGCCGCTGGTCGAGGTCACCGGCGACATCACCCGGGAACGGCACGGGGATCGCCGCGTGTTCCGGCTCGACGAGCCGACGCTTGCCAGCCTGATCCCCATGGACCCGGCCACGCGAATCGCCCGCTGGCCCCTGAACAAGACACCCCTGGCCGTCGCCCAGCCCAGCACGTTCGCCGGCGGCGCGCTCCCGGGCGCACGCCTGCGCGGCGACGCCTTGTTCCTCGTTCCGGCCCGGCAGGGCGAGACCGTCACCATGCGTCTCGCTTCCCAGGCGGTAGGACGCACCGACGGCAAGGCGGTCCCGGTGCGGATCGTCGGCCCGTCGAGCAAGGAGGTGAAGCGGTCCGAGATCGACTTTCTCCAAGAGGGGCAGGTCGAATTCGCTGCCGCCGAGACGGGCGTCTACCGCGTGGAGTGCCTGCCCGGCTCCCATACAATGCGCGTGGTTTCGAGCAGTCACGCACCGTTGATCGCCGGCGAGTCCGGCCCGATCCACCTGCTGGCCACCACCGGCGAGTTCTACTTCCTTGTGCCGGCCGGCGTGAAGCAGTGCGCGGTGCGATTCTGGGGAGAGGGCGACTTGGAACGCGTGTCCGCCGCGGTCTTCGATCCCTCGGGAGCACAGGTCTGGAAGCAGGACGACATCTCCGCGTCCCAATCCTGCCGGATCGAGCGCAAGGACACGGCGCACGACGAGGTCTGGCGCATCAAGCTCAGCCGTCCAAAGACCGGCGTGCTCGAAGATCATCACGTCGAGATGCGCGGCATCCCTCCGATTCTCGGGTTCCGCCCGGACGGGTTGCTCGCGCCGGCCCACAACGGCCGGTAGCCGGGGGCTTACGATCCAAGGTCCTTGGGCGGCTCGCGTTTCACGTTCCATCGCTGGCGGAGTCGGACCGAGTCGATGCCGAGCTTGGTGCCGTGCGATTGGCCGCCTGCGCCGGTGCATTCCAGCCGGATCGTGTGGGGCCCGGGAGAGAGACGGCGCTGGCCCAGGTTCAGTTCACGGACCTTGACGCTCTCGCTGTAGAAGTCGATCGGCCCGCGGACTTCCTCGCCGTCGAGCAGGATACGGTAGATGCCGAAGTCGTAGGAATACGTCATGCGCAGGGTGAGCTGACGCAGTTCCTCCTTCACGACCGGGAAACGGAACTCGACCCAGGCGCCTTTGCCGTGCTCGTTGTCGAAGAAGAGCTGGCCGTCGCCCGTCCAGCCGTAGCCCTTCTGGAGCCGCAGGCCGCCGTGGCTCTTGGAGGCGGTCTTGAGGAGGTCCTTGCCTTCGATCACCAGGTCGAGGTTCGGCAGCTTGCGCTCGGCGGCCGAGGGAAGGGTGGTGAATCGCTTGGGCTGGCCGATCTGGTACCAGAATGCGACGCTGGCGAAATCGTCGTTCCGCTCGACGAACCCCTCGTGGACGCCCTCCTTGAGCTCGTCTTTGGAGATCCAGCCGGCGTCCTCGATCTCCACGCGGAGCGACTTGTCGAAGCGGACCGGG
>CAYSGY010000195.1:0-9819 GCA_964430315.1 uncultured Planctomycetaceae bacterium | reverse complement strand
CAACTCCCGACCCCCAACTCCCAACCCCCACCTCCCAACCCCCAACTCCCAACCCCCAACCCCCACCCCCCAACTACTCCGCTTCCCACTGCGAGCCGTGGCGGCGTACGCGGCGGTAGAGGGTGTCGCGTTCGACGGGCACGAATCCGGCTTCGCGGATGAGGGCTTCGAGTTCCTCGACAGAGAGGATTTCCGGGGCCTTCGAGCCGGCGTCGTGGTGGATCTTCTCGTAGCGCACGGTGCCGTCCAGGTCGTCGGCCCCGTAGCCCAGCGCGACCTGCGCGGTCGGCACGCCCAGTGAAATCCAGTAGGCCTTGACGTGGTCGAAGTTGTCGAGCAACAGCCGGGCGACCGCCACGGTGCGGAGGTCGTCCATGGCCGTGGGCGGGTGCGCGACGCGGTCGGCCAACTGGGTGCCGTCCGGATGAAACGCCAGCGGGATAAACGCCAGGAATCCGCCGGTCTCGTCTTGGAGTTCGCGGAGGCGCAGCAGATGGTCCACGCGGTGCCGCGGGTTCTCGATGTGGCCGTAGAGCATCGTGGCGTTCGTGCTGAGTCTCAGGCCGTGGGCCGTGCGGTGGACGGCGAGCCACGTCTGGGCATCCGCCTTGCGCGGGGCGATCCGGGCCCGGATCTCCGGATCGAAGATCTCCGCCCCGCCGCCCGGCATGCTGCCGAGGCCTACGCCGATCAACTCCTCCAGGATGTCCCGAACGGTGCGGCCGGTCGATTGGGCGAACCAGGCGATCTCCACCGGCGTCCATGCCTTCAAATGGAGCGTGGGATACGCCTCGTGGAGGTCCGCCAGAATGGCCCGATACCAAGAATACTCCTTCGTGGGATGGAGGCCGCCGACGATATGCAGTTCGGTGGAGCCGCTCTCCACGGCCTCCTGCCCCCGGGCGAGGATTTCGTCGCGGCCCATCACGTAGGCCGTGGGATCGTCCGCATCGCGGCTGTACGCGCACAGCGGGCAGCGGTAGATGCAGACGTTCGTCGGATTCAGGTGGGCATTGAGGTTGTAGTACGCCGCGTTGCCATTCTTGCGGCGGCGCACCAGGTCGGCCAGTTGGCCCAGGGCGTGGAGATCGACCTCGGGGCGAAAGAGGAATTCTCCTTCCTCACGCGAGAGTCGTTGGCCCGCCTCGACCTTCGAGCGGATGGAACAGAACTCGGGACGGTTTGCAGCAAGGGTCATGGGAAGAGGCAATCGGGTTTCCGTTTTCAGACATCCGAGGCAGGATGACACCATGAGAAGGGAGTGACGTGCGTCGTGGCCGGCCTCCACAAACATGGTATCGTCCTTCGCGTGGCCGTGCCAGTTGCTATGAATGGCCAATCGCCGCGACGAGCCGCTGGATCATTTCCGGCGTGTGGGCAACGGTGAGGCTGATGCGGAGGCAGGCCTGGCCCTCCGGGACGGTCGGGGGACGGATGGCCGGTACGAAGAGACCCTGCCGGCGGAGCGACGACGCCATCTCCACAGCCCGGTCGGGATCGCCCACCACGATCGGGATGATCTGGCTTGCGGAACGTCCGATGTCCCAGCCGTTCTCGACGAGCCTCTCGCGGAGTTCCGCCGCGCGCCCGAGAAGCGTGGTGCGGCGATCCGGCTCCTGCTCGACGATCTCCAGCGCGGCGAGGGCCGCGGCGGCTGCGGCGGGGGGACTGGCCGTCGAGTAGATGTAGGGCCTCGCGCGGTTCACGAGCCAGTCGATCAGGAGTTGGCTTCCCGCCACGAACCCGCCGACGCCGCCCATGGCCTTGCTGAGCGTCCCCACGCGCACGGGGATGCGCCGGGCGACGCCCAAATGCTCCGCCACGCCGCGCCCGCCCGATCCAAACACCCCGGTGGCGTGCGCCTCGTCGATCAAGAGCATCGCTTCGTAGCGATCGGCCAGGTCGGCCAGTTCCGTCAGCGGCGCGAGATCGCCGTCCATGCTGAAGAGGCTGTCGGTGACAATCAAGCGTCGGCGGTGGCTGCTCCGGCGGTCGAGGAGCTTTTCGAGGGCCCGCCAGTCGCCGTGGGGATACGCCCGCACGTCGGCCCGCGACAACCGGCATCCGTCCAACAGGCTGGCGTGGTTGTTGCGGTCGGTGAAGACCCCATCGCCCGTCCCCACCAGGGCGGACACCGTGCCCGCGTTGGCGGCGAAGCCGGAAGGGAAGACCAGCGCCGCCTCGGTCCCCTCGAACGCGGCGAGACGCCGCTCCAACTCCTGATGGACCATGGTGTGGCCGAGGATGAGCGGACTGGAACCACCCCCCCAGCCGTACTGGTCTACGGCGGCAGCAACGGCTGCCTTGACACGCGGGTCCGCCGCCAGCCCGAGGTAGTCGTTGGAACCGAAATGGATGACCTCAACGCCATCCACCCGAAGTGAGGGCCCTGCGGTAGCCTCGCGAACGGAAAGCTGGCGGCGAAGTCCCTTCTTTCGGAGGGAGTCGATCTCTTGTTCGATCCATTCCACAGGGTGGTTTTGGCGGGGGTTCATCGAAGGAACTTCTTGAGTCTCCGTGACGTAACCATCCTTCAAAACACGGGTTACGACATCCTGTAGGGAACGCCCTCTGTGGCGTTCCTGGGTCGGGGCGATCTCGGGAAGCGCCACGGAGGGCGTTCCCTACAGGTCGTTGCCCAAGCGGTTCCAACCCCTGGCGGAACCGGGCGAATGACCTTAAGGTAGCTTCCCAAAGCGAGTTCGCGTACCCGGTCCTTTGTGCAACATTTCTCGTGCTGCGGCAACCCTCTTCACGGTGATGACGGAAATCCCCTCGGCCCGGGTCGAACGCCCCGGCCTAACGCCGAAGATCGACTGGCAGGCCGTCCTCGCCGAGCACGACCGATGGCTTCGGACGGTCGTGTACGCTCGGCTTGGCGAGCCCCAGGCGGTCGACGACGTGATGCAGGAGGTGTCGCTTGCGGCGGTGCGGCAGCACAGCCCGCTGGCCGACGCCACGAAGGTCGCGCCATGGCTGTATCGGCTAGCGGTGACGCAGTCGCTGTTGTACCGCCGCAAGCAGGGGCGGCGGCGGCGGCTTACCGGCGACTACGCGGAAAGGGTCCGTCCCACCGAGGAGGAGAACCGCGAGGCGGACCCCCTGCGATGGCTGTTGGCCGACGAGCGGCGGCAGAGGGTCCGTACCGCGGTGTCGCGTCTGCCGAGTCGGGACGCGGAGATCCTGCTCCTCAAGTACAGTGAAGATTGGAGTTATCGGGACCTGGCAGACCATCTGGGGATTACCCAATCGGCGTTGCAGGCCCGGCTTCATCGGGCACGGCAGCGTTTGCGGAGTGAACTGGCCGCGCTCGAGATCGTGGACGACGAATGATGAACGCGAGCGAGAACGATCTTCCGAATACCGATCAAGAGTTGCTCGACCGCCTGGTGGACGGCGAGCTTCCGGACGACAAGCGTCGAGAACTTCTGGAGAGTCTGGACCATGTGCCAGGCGGCTGGCGGGCCTGCGCCTTGGCGTTTGTCGAGGCCCAGTGTCTCAAGGAGTCGCTCAGCGGCGTGGTGCGGGCGTCGGGCGCGCGGCCCGAGGTCGCGGTGCCTCTCCCGGCCCGACGGGCCGCTTGGACCCTGCGGGCCCAGACCTTTCTGGCCATGGCCGCCAGCTTCCTGGTGGCACTGGGCCTTGGATGGTGGGCTGGGCTGCCGCGTCATGCGATTCTTCCGGGAAACCCCGCATCGGGTTTGGACGCCGGGCTGGTGGCGAGCCAAGGGGCCGGGACAGAGAAGTGGCGGGCCGACCCCGGCGGGCCGGGCGAGTTGCCGGCCGCCCCGCCGACCATGACCGTGGCGCTGCCGGGCGGATGGAGTCCCGGCGGCCAGGAGATCCGCCTTCCGGTGGTCGAACGCGATCAAATCGATCACTCGCTTCTCTATCCCGATGCCCAAGCCTTCCCCTCGCAACTGCGGGAGTCGTTGCAGAGGGCGGGCTACCAGGTGCGGCAACACCACGGCCTGGTGCCCGTCCCGGTCCAAGACGGGCGACACGCCGTCCTGCCCGTCGACCAGTTGGACGTCCGCTACGTCGGCAACCACGTGGAGTGATGTTTGCGACGACGGGGCCGTGGTTTTGGAGTGCGGCGACCCGTCGCCGCTTTGGATTTGGTCTATCCCTGCGGGCATGGACATGTGTCCGCGCCGGCGAAGGGCAGAAGAAAGCGGCGACAAGTCGCCGCACTCCAAAGGGTTGAACATGAAGGAGACACGCATGCGCAGAAACGATCGCCTTCTTGCCCGGCCGGCCGTTTGGCTGGCAGGTCTTGCGTTGGCACTGCTGCCGGCCGTTTGGGGCGTCGCTCAGCAGCCGCCGGGGAACGTTCCTCCCGCCGTCGCCGGCCCGGAATTCAAGCCCAGTGAGTATTGGCTGGGCGTTGTGTCGGGGCTGGTGCCCGATTCGTTGCGGGCACACTTGAGTCTGAAGGAGGACGAGGGCCTCCTGGTCGAAGAGGTCGCGCCGGACAGCCCGGCGGCCGCGGCGAAGCTCCATCGATACGACATCGTGATGAAGGCCGGCGGCCGACCGCTCGCCGGGATCGAGGACCTCATCGCAGCCATCGACGCGGCCAAGGGGAAGAACCTTGCCCTGGAGATCCTGCGCAAGGGAAAGCCCATGAAGGTCGACGTGACGCCGGCCAAGCGTCCCCACGGCGAAATCTCGAAGCTCCTTCCACGGGCCGGTGTCGATCCCTGGGGGGAGTCCATGCGCCATTGGTTCGAGCAGATGCGGCCCGGCGATCCGCGGAGCCGCGAGTACAGCCTCTTCTTCATGCGGCCGGGAGTCGTGTTGGCGAAGCCGGGGAAGATGCCCGATCTGCCCGATAACGTGACCATCTCGATCACGAAGCAGGGCAAGGACCCGGCCAAGATCGCCGTCGCCCGCGACCACGAGAAGTGGGAGGTCACCGAAGGCGAGCTTGGCAAATTGCCGGCGGACCTGCGGCCCCACGTCGAGTGGATGCTCCGGCACGGGATGCACGGGATGCTCTCGCCGATGCCGGAAGGCCGGCTCCATTGGTCGCCGGGCGTTCCTGCTCCGCCGACTGCTCCCAAGGCGGAGGCACGCCGTGAGAAACGGCCGGAGGGCAGGGCCGGCTCGGAACCGGCCAAGTCGATCGAAAAGCAAATCGACGAGATGAACCGCCGATTGGACGAGATGCGCAAAGCGGTCGACGGGCAGGTCGATGAGATGCGCAAAGCGATCAACGACCTCCAGGAGAGCCGCTCCAAGCTCCCCGCCACGTCGACACCCCAACGGTCCAAGTAACGGATCCTGAGGAAGTCATTGGCTGTTTCAGGGGCGTCGCATGCTGTCCTGGCGACGGACCTGTTCGGCCACGAACCGCGCGGCGGCCAGCGTGTCGGCGTAAGTGGTCGAATGACCGCCTTCAGGCCGGTCGATCAGCAGGACCCGGCGGCCCTGCTGTTTCAGCCTGGCGAAGAGCCGGCGGACGCTGTCGGGCGGGACCGACTGGTGGCGGCCCCCCCAACTGGGCCGCCAACGTCAGCTTCTCCGCATTCAGTTCGGCGCTGCGGCGCTCGTACTCCCGGGGAACCTGGGCCTTCGTGCCCCCGAACGACTGGGCGATGGCGTCCTGAAACCGGTTATACTCGACGTGGTTCGCCGTCCCGTTCAGCGCGACCACCCCGTCGACCCGATCGGGATGCAACCCGGCGAACGTCAGCGCGGAACTCGCGCCCATCGAGCCGCCGCAGACGAGGGTGTAGCGGATGGAATACTTCTCCCGCAGCATGTCGAGGATTTGCAGCATGTCGGCCTCGGCCTTCGGGCCCATCCACGAGGTCTTCGCCCGGTAGTCGGGCGAGACCACCATCATTCCGTAGCTTGCCGCGGCGTCGCGGAGCCCGCGGCACTCGTCGCGATCGGCCGCGATGAACTGCCAGCGGTCGCTTCCGTGCCCGTGGAGCAGCACCATCAAATCCACGGGCTTGTCCGGTTCGAGGTTCTTGGGCAGCATGACAACGTAGCGCTGCGCCGAGCCGTCGATCTTGGCCGTGAATTCCACATCGATGGGCTTCTGCCACGGCGTCTCGGCCGCCAGTCCAAAGCCGCTCCCGAGAACGCAGAACACGGCGGCCAGGTGAAACAGGATTCTCAGCATGGGTGTCTTCCTTCCAAGTCAGGCGTCTCGGATAGAAGACATTCTCCCCCGCCAAGCCCACGGGTTGCAACCCGTGGGCTTTCTGGAGCGGCGAATCCACCCTTCCATTGCGTCCCTGCGTCGAAGCGTCAGCAACGGCTTGCGCCGGGATCGTCCTGCTCCAGGGCCTCCAGCAACCGGCCCAGGTTGGCCTTTGCGTCGCCCAACATGAGGATCGTCGTCGGGCTTTGATACAGGGAGTTCTCGACGCCGGAGTACCCGGGGCGCCTGTCCAGGTTGCAGACCAGCGCCTGCCGCGCTTCGTGGACGGCGAGAATCGGCATGCCTGAAATGGGAGTGCCTTCCGCCTCGTTCGCCGCGGGATTCACCACGTCGCACGCCCCGACGACGACGGCCAGGTCCGCGGTCGCGAACGCCGGGTTGATTTCCTCCAGGTCGAAGAGCATGTCGGGGTCCACCTCGGCCTCGGCCAGGAGCACGTGCATGTGGCCGGGCATGCGCCCCGCGATCGGATGGATCGCGAACTTCACCTCCTTGCCCAGCGTCTTCAGACGCTCGGCCAGCCTGGCGACCTCGAACTGGGCCTGGGCCAAGGCCATGCCGTATCCCGGCACCAAGATGACCTGCTTTGCGCTGCGTACCGCCTCGATGGCGCGTTGCAGCGGCGATCGGTCCGACGGCTCCGGGCCTTCCGAGCCCGCGGCTCCGGAAGGCGCGGCGGCCTCCGCTTCGCGGCTCTCGGGGCCAACCGTCGGATGGCCTACGCTGCCGCCGACGAACACGCTGAGCAGACTTCGGTTCATGGCCCGGCACATGACGTGGGTCAGGATCGAGCCGGAGGCCGCCACCGTGGCGCCGCAAGCGATGAGCAGCCGGCTCTGGACGATAATTCCGCAAAACGAGGCCGCCAGTCCGGCCGTGGCGTTGAGAAACGAGATCAACACGGGCATGTCGGCCCCGCCGATCCGTACGGCAAACACGATGCCCAGCAGCATCGACAGCAGGATCAACCCCAGCAGACCATAGAACTGGGCCGTTCCCACCGCCGTGCCCGCCGGGATTCCCATCGCAACGACGAGCGTCAGAGTCGCTGCAAGAACGAGGCTGTGCTTCGGCAAGATCGTCGGCGTCTGACGCATCACGCCGGAAAGCCTGGCGCTGGCGACCATGCTTCCGCTGAACGTGGCCGCGCCGATCACCATGCCCAGAACTCCGGACAACCGGCCGACGGTCGAGAGCTCGCCGCCGGCGCGGCTCAACTCCACGAAGGCGGTGATCCACGCTGCGATGCCGCCGGCCCCGTGCTGGAACGCCACCATCGCAGGGACCTGAATCATGCGGACCCGGATCGCCACGAGCCAACCGACCAGGCCGCCGACAACCAGCGCAAGGACGACCGTCGCCGGTTCCAAGAGGGGGACCGAGAAGAACACGACCCCCACCGCGCACAACAGGGCGAAGGCTGCCGTGAGGTTTCCCTTCCTGGCGTCCCGGGGCGTTCTGAACTGCCGGACCCCGAGAATGAGGATGGCAACGATGGCCAGATCGATCAACAGCCGCCCACTGCTACTCATGATGCCGGTGGAACATCCTCAGCATGCGGTCCGTGATGGCGAACCCACCAACCAGGTTGAACGCGGCCAAGGCGATCGCCAGGGCCCCGAGCGCCTTCTCAAGAACGGTCGTCTCGACGGCGAAGAGGACGATCCCGCCCAGGATCGTCACGGCCGAGATGGCGTTGGTCATCGACATCAAGGGCGTGTGCAGGCGCGGCGGCACACGCGAAACGAGAAGGTAGCCGATCCCAAAGGTCCCGGCGAAGATCGACGCCATCAGCACCAGATCGCCCATCGGTCTCCTCCGCTCATCACGCTACCTTGGGTTCATGCCCTTGAGCGTCCCTGCGTGGACGATCTTCCCCTCGTGCGTCACCAGGGAGTGCCTCGCGATCTCGTCGTCGAGATCGGGCGTGTCGAGGCCCTTTTTGAAGAGGTTCTTGACGTAGTGGAGCATATTGTGGGAATAGAGCCAACTGGCGTGGACGGGCATCGAGCCGGGGATGTTCCAAAGCCCGAAGACGTGGACCCCGTGCTTGACGCCCTCGCATCCCGGCTCGCTGACCGCGCAGTTGCCGCCCTGGTCGATCGAGACGTCCATGATGACCGAGCCCGGCTTCATGCTCCGGACCATCGCGTCCGTGACCAGCACGGGCGCGACTTCGCCGGGCACCAGCGCGCAGAGGATGACGATGTCGGCCTCGGCCACGTGCGGGCCGATCGCCTCGCGCTCCTTCTTGAGCCACTCCGGAGGCAGGGCCTGGGCGTAGCCGCCCTTACCGACGGCCAACTCCGGCGGCGTCTCGAATCCGACGATCTTCACGCCCAGGCTCTCGCCGGCCTTTCGGGCGTCTTCCTTGACATCGACGGCCTTGATCGATCCCCCGAGCCGCTTCGCCGTCGCGATGGCTTGCAGGCCCACCACGCCGACGCCGATCACGAGGAACTTCGCCGGCCGGATCGTCCCAATGGCGGTGCCGATCATCGGGATGAATTTTGGGAACCGATTGGCGGCGAGGAGCACCGCCTTGTAGCCGCTGACCGTGCTCATCGAGGTCAGGGCATCCATGGCCTGTGCCCGGGAGATGCGCGGAATGTCGTCGAGGGTGAAGGCGGTGATGTCCTTCTCCGCCAGCATCCGGACCATGGCGTGATTGGGCGGCGCGGCCGGGTGGAGGAACGAAATCAGCATGCCGCCCCGCCGCATCATCGCGACTTCGTGCTTGCCCGTCCGGGCGTTGAACCAGGGCTGCTTGACCTTCAGCACCAGGTCCGAGCGGGCCCACAGGGCCTCGGCGTCGGCGACCATGGCCGCCCCCGCGGCCTCATACTCCGCGTCGGCCCGCAGCGCCCCTTCGCCCGCCGACGACTCGACGAGCACCTCGAAGCCCATCTCGACGTACTCGGACACCGTCTCCGGCAGGGCGGCGACCCGAAATTCGTTGTCCAGGATTTCTTTGGGAATGCCGAGAATCATGGGCCGTCCCCCTGGGGTCTGGTGATCGGGGCGACGCCTGACCGGACTTCCCGGAAGCCGGGCTCGAACCGCCTACTTCTTCTTCGGCTGATAGGCCTGGAAGGTCTTCACGGTCAGGTCGCCCTTGGCGAGTTTCTTCATCTTCTCGAGCAACGCCTTGAACTCCGCCTTCTTCGCGACGGCATCCATCCCGGCCCGGCTCTTCCAGAGGCTCACGGCAACGTTCTCGCCCGTCTCCGGGTCGAAGGCGAACGTAATCGAGCGGAACTCCTTGGAGGTCTTGAAGACCTGCGTGATCTCATCGGTGACCTTCAGCACCTCCGGCTGCTGCTCGGACGAGGCCACCGTGAAGGTCACGATTCTCACGATCTGCTGGGCCGAGGCCTGCTCCGAAGCCAGCCACACGATCCCGGCCAGGCACACCACAAACCGTTGTGCAGCGATACCGTAGCGTCTCATGACTCGCTCCCCCTCTGCGTGAATTGTAGGGCTGAACCCAGACAAGAAGAGTTGCACGCAGAATAGCCGTGGCAGCCGCTTCCGTCAAGTTCCGTGAATCGCCGGGTGCGGCAAGATCCCCTGGCGGATAGGGGTAGGGAAGGCCGATTGAGTTCGGCCTCCCCTCCCTCCGAACCGGACTGGCGGATTTC
>CAYSGY010000194.1:0-9827 GCA_964430315.1 uncultured Planctomycetaceae bacterium | reverse complement strand
AGTCCGGTTCGGAGGGAGGGGAGGCCGAACTCAATCGGCCTTCCCCACCCCTATCGAGGAGAGGAAGCCGCCGTGCTGCGTCTCGGAACGCTTCCGAAAGCGTTCCCGGCAGCTCGACTCCGCACGCGAGTCTTGACAGCACGCATTGCATCCACGAAGCTTCTCCTCCGGAAGAAGGACCGTCGCGGGCAGGGCTGCCAGGCCACGCGGCGTCCTCCCGGCTGCGGCTTGGGCGAGTCGCGTGGCACGCCGTGTCGCGCCCGCACCTCCTTGTTGAGGGACAGACCATGACCGTGAGATCCATTACCTGGGTGTTGACGTTGTGGACCGCTGCCTGGTCGACGATCGCCCCGGCCGACGACTGGCCGCAGTGGCGGGGCCCCGGGCGCGACGGCGTGTGGCGCGAGAGCGGGATTCTCGAACGCTTTCCCTCCCAAGAGATCGCCGTGAAATGGCGGACGCCGATCGGCTGCGGCTACACCGGGCCCACGGTGGCGGACGGGCGTGTCTACGTCAGCGACCGACTGACCAAGCCCGCGGAGGTGGAACGCATCCACTGCCTCCAGTGGCAGACCGGCCGGACGATCTGGTCGCACGCCTACGAGTGCAAATACGAGGGATTCGGCTACCAGGCGGGCCCGCGGGCGTCGGTGCTCGTCGACGACGGCCGCGCCTACAGCCTGGGAGCGACCGGACACCTCGTCTGCCTCGATGCCGCGAAGGGAACCGTGCAATGGAGCCGCGACCTGAGGACCGAGTACAAGATCCGCATGCCCAACTGGGGCATAGCGGCCTCGCCGGTGGTCGAGGGCGATCTGCTCATCGTCCACATCGGGGGTGACGACTCGGCGTGCTTGTGTGCGTTCGATAAGCGGAGCGGCGAGCCGCGATGGAAGGCCCTGGCAGACGTCGCGTCGTACGCCGCCCCCATCGTCGTGGACCAGGCAGGGCACCGCGTGGTCGTGTGCCAGACCGGCGACCGGATCGTGGGCCTCGACGCCACTGGCGGCGCACTCCTTTGGGAATACCCGTTTCCCTGGAAGAGTTGGCCGATCGGCATCGCCACGCCGGTCGTTCACGGCGACCTGTTGCTGGTGTCCGACGCCCACCAGGGCACCATCCTCCTCCGACTCGGCCGCGACAAGCCCAGCGTGGAAAAGCTCTGGCATCGTAAGCAAAAGGAGGTCCCGGACGGCAAGGCCCTGCACTGCCTCATTTCCACCCCGCGGATCGACGGCCGGCACATCTATGGGGCCGACACGCGCGGCGTGCTCCGCTGTCTGCGTCTGGACACGGGCGAGCAGCTTTGGGAAGACCGGTCGGCCGTGCCGGAGAACAACTTCGCCACGATCCACCTGGTCGGCAACGGCGATCGCACGTGGATGTTCAACGAGCGCGGCGAATTGATCCTCGCGAACCTGACGCCCGAGGGCTTTCACGAGATCAGCCGTGCAAAGCTCATCGAGCCCACGCGGGACCAGATGCCCGGGCGGCGCGGCGGCGTGACCTGGTCGCACCCGGCCTTCGCCTACCGCCACGTCTTCGCCCGCAACGACAAGGAAATCGTCTGCGCCGACCTGACGGCGAAGTAGGACGGCCTTCGGACGTGGACCTGGCGGAGTGAAACGACGGGTTGCCTATTCCCACGTTTGGAGTTCGGTTTTGTTCCGAAGGCGACTGAACGACTGGATACAGAATACCATGGCAAGACGCCTCACGCTCGCAGCTCCGGAGGAGCGTAAGACCGTAGCCCATGGCGCAAGCCATGGGAAGACTCGGCCTCCCACGGCGAACCAAGCCCCGCAAGGGGCGAAAGAAGGCGGCGGCCGTTCCGGTGGCAGGGGGCCCCATTCTATCGCCCCTGACGGGGCTTCCGGGGGCCCTGCAAGACCGCTTCCCATGGCTCGCGCCATGGGCTACGATCTGCCGCCGCTGACGCGGCTCCGGAAGAGGCCAACGTCCGGGGAACAAGACCGGACACCCACTCACCCTTCCCCTTCAACCGGCCTTTCACCTTCCCAGCGTGGACCCGTGGGGTGACACCGAAAGCTCCGCTTTCGGTGTCGCGCAGCGACAAGAGGGTTTGTTGGGCTCCCCGGGCACGGTACGTTTGCTCAAAGCAAGCCTCTTGTGCCTTCGGCACCCCGATAGCAGAAGCTATCGGGGCCACCCTGCGGCTCGGCGGGAGCCTCGCCCTCCTGGAATTGTAAGTCTTCATTCACGCCACGATCTCTCGGCGGCGGTTCAGGTAGTCCCAGACGACGTAGCGGTCGAGGTCCTTGCCGGCCGTAAAAAAAACCTTGCCAGCGGTCGATTCGGCCAGGCGGTAGGCGAACCGGACGTCTTCGCGGGACTGCGACCAGCTCGGCAAAAGAAAAATGTTGATCGTGATCCCTTCGCGCCGACACAAGAGCCCTTCGCGCAGCGTGGCCCCTTCGGTCCGCTCGTGCGGCGGATAGAGCAGGTAGAGCAGGTGCTCCTCGAAATGCGCGGTCGGCAGGCCGTCGGTGATGAGCAGGATCCGCCGGTTGGGCGTGTCCTGCGCGGCGAGAAGCCGGCGGGCGAGTTGGAGGCCGTGCTGGATGTTGGTGAAGTGCGGCGGCACGTCGAGCTCGCTCACCCGTTGGTCGCTCATGTCGACGTAGAGGCGCACGACCGGCTCGTAGACCGTGACCGGCTTGGGCATCAGGCCGACGATCTCGCTGCGGTGGCGCAACCGGGCGAAGGAGGCCATCTCCACAAATTGGAGGTAATCGCCCGGGTACTCGCGGCGGATCAGCCCGTCCAGCGCCAGGCCCATGCGCTTCACGTCGATGTACAGCCCGTCGTAACGCATCGAGCCGCTCATGTCCAGGAGAACGACGCTCGCGCATTTTGGGGTGTTGCGGGTACGGTAGATCTCGACGTCGTCCTGGGACAGGCGCACGGGGAGGCCCGGGCCGTTGCGGATCATCGCGTTGAGCATGGAGCCGGGGATGTCCATGTTGGCGATCGAGTCGCCGAACTCGTAGGGCTTGGTCTGCTGGAGTTCGACCGCGCCTTCGCCGACCACCGGCCCATGGTGCCGGCCCGTGCGCGACGACTCCAGGTTGCTGAAGATCTGCTCCAGGAGCCGGCCCTGGAAGAGGCGATAGGCCTTGGGCGTGAGCTGATAGCCCTGGGCGGTCCGCTCGAGGCCCTGGTGCTCGGCCATTTCCCGGACGTAATCTTCGACCTGCCTGGCCAGGTTCTTGAGCTGCTCGACGTCGGCCTGTTCCACGAACTGCCGTAGCGCGTCGAGGTCGATGATCGCGACCCGGGCGGTCTTCCGAGCCTCTTCCAACTGCTTCAGCAGCCGGTCGATGGTCTCCAGTTCCTCTTTGATCTCCAGGGCCCTGGGGATCGACATCTCGGTGCGCCCGGTGAACGCGTACTTCGAGGCCAATTCGTCGATCTGGTACTTGTCGCCCAGTCGATGGACCAACTGGACCAGCTCGCGAGCGAAGGGGCTCCGCTCGTCGCCCGCCGCGTACCAGAGGCGTTCCAGGTCGTAGAGTTGTTCTTCGATCAAGGCCCGCCTGAATCGCTTTTCGAGTTCCAGCGGCGGCTTCATGCGGGCCGCCCATTGGCGATAACGTCCCGCGGCCTCGGCCCTTACGCGGCGCGTCTCGAAGGTCTCGAGTATCTTGCGTTTCCGTTCGCGGAGCTTCTCGATCAGGTATTCGAGGCTGGGGCCGAGGCCGGCGATCTGGCTGGGATCGAGCTTGACGGCCCGGGCAAGCTCCTCGTCGGTCAACTCCCGGAGGCTGCCGTAGGAGAGCAGGTGGTCGAACGCCCCGGAGACCAGGTCGGGCGGCGGCTGCGTGGGGCTGGGGAAGTTCTTCGGGTCGTACTTCTGGTACGTGTGGATGATGCCGCCAATCACAGGTTTGCCCCTTGACATAGGCTTTCCCCGGCGTATTCGAGCGCGAATGCCTATTTCTGGAACCGCTTGTCCAAGGAGTAGGCGTCGTAACCGAGCCGATCGGCGATGGCCCTAATGAGACAGTCTCCCAATTGACGTGGTTTCCCGTCCTGCGGCACGCGTTCGGCGTATCTCCTTGCCGCCGCCCAATCCTCGGCACTTACGTTCCCACCGTCAATCGTGCGTAGGTCTTCCAGATATGCTCGAGCAAGCATGAGTTCATCGCGTTTACGCACGCCTGCGAGAAACTCAACGACAACGGGAGTGGCGACAACATCCGTTCCATAGGTCTTGATCAACTCCTTTGCCCAACGCCGCGCGTCGTCGGGCCGGGGGGCTGCCGGAGCGTCGCCCTCGCACTTCCTCCAATGGGCGATGAGCACGCTTGTATCGAGCAACCGCCTACTCCTAGTCGCGATTCACACCGGAGAAAGAGGGCAAAGCTCAGACAGCAACTCTCCCCAATGATCGGCCAAATCGATAAGCCGCGTCGCGATATCGCGGGCAACCGACCGCCTCGCTGCGCAGACCACGACGGCGACTCGTGCGCCATCGGGTGCATCCGCGAGATGCCGCTCCAGGGGCATTAACTCGGCGTCGAAACCCACCGATAAGTCATCGCTCGCCACCTCGCGGAGTTGGGCGACGAAGTACCTTTCGTTCCGCACGAACCAATCGCGCGCTCCTTCGGGAGTGTCAGGCAGCCGCTCTCCCTCGCAACGGAAGTCCACGTACCAAAGCAGCGCCGGGTCGTGCTCCTCGCTTCCGGGAGCAAAATGGTGCAGCAGCGTCTCGTCGTTAGACTCGATTCCCGTGCGCTTTCCACCGTCGGCGCGAACCTGATGGTAGAACGTCAATTTCTTCATGATCGAATCCCCGAATCGCGCGTGCGTCCCCGTTTGCTGCAAGATCTTACGACATCTTCAGTATATGCAAACCAGATGACATCGCCAAGCCGCATCGATCAGCGAAACTCATAGACAATCCTCCCGTGCTCCTGCGATCGGGAGATGCGATCGGCCGCGTAGAGCCCCGCGAGGACGAACTCGACGCACGAGGCCCGCATGGCCGGGTCGCTGGAGGCGTTCACTTCGAACGCCTTCTGCCAGGCCGGCGGCACGCGCTTGAGCCGCTCGGAGTACTGGCTCGACGGCAGGAGGTCGCCCACTTCGATCTTCACGCCGCGCGAGAAGATCTCGGCGATCTCGTCCAGGCCGTGGCGTTCGACGTATTCGTCGAACACGTCGCGGACCGCCTCGGCCACGATTGCGTCGAGCACCTGGCGTTCCGACATCTGGTGGCTCGACATCATGTCGAGTTCCAGCTTCCCGAGCGAGGAGGAGTAGAGGTGTCCGAGGTCGCTGATCCGGGTGACGGCCGGCCGCTCGCCCAGCACCGCGGCCCGCTGCCGGGCGCTGGCCACCATGGCCCGGTAGTTGGCGATCGAGAGCCGCGCGCTCACGCCCGACTGCTGGTCCACGTACTTCGACCGTCGCGCCGCAATGCTGACCTGCTCGATGATCTCCCGCATGAAATACGGCACGACGACCGGGAACTCGCCGTCGAGCTCGATGCCGGCCTCCTGCTCCGTGATCTCGATCCCCAGCGTCCGTTCCCGCGGGTAATGCGTGTGGATCACCGACCCGATCCGGTCCTTGAGCTGCGGAATCACCTTGCCGCTGCGGTTGTACGTGGCCGGGTTCGCGGAGAAGAGGATGAGGATATCGAGGTCGAAGCGGATCGGGTAGCCGCGGATCTGCACGTCGCGCTCTTCGAGGATGTTGAACAGCCCGACCTGCACCAGCTCGTCGAGTTCCGGCAGCTCGTTCACCGCGAAGATGCCGCGGTGCATGCGCGGGATCAGCCCGAAGTGCAACGCCTCCTCCGCCGACATGCTCGTGCCCGCGGCGAGCTTGGCCGGGTCGATCTCGCCCAGAATGTCGGCGAACTTGGTGCCGGGCGCGAGTCGCTCCGCATAGCGCTCCGCCCTCGGCCACCACGCTATGGGGATCTCGTCCTCAGGCGTGCCGGATACCATGTCCTTACCGGCCCGGGTGATCGGGTGGAACGGATCCTCATGCACCGGACACCCGGGGAGGTCGAGATACGGCACCTCTTCGTCGAGGAAGCGGACCAGCAGACGCATCAGCCGGCTCTTGGCCTGTCCCTTTTCGCCCAGGAAGAGCAGATCATGCCGGGCGATCAGGCCGATGTTGATCTCCGGGATGACCGTGTCGTCGTAGCCGATGATCCCCGGGAAGAGATCCTCGCCGCCGCTGAGCATGCGCAGGAAGTTGTCATAAATCTCGCGTTTGACTGATTTTGATTTCCAGCCGCTCTCGCGCAATTCCCGCAGAGTGGCCGGCTTGGCAATGATCGCAGACATCGGTTCAGCACACCTTCTCCTTGAGGACAAGAACTGGGTGTCTGCGAGAAAACCCCTCCAGTGAGGCAATCTCGCGGGGCTACCCAGGTCCCTACTCATTGTAGCGCGCAGAACCAGCGAGCCAAGCAATCGGCTGAAGTGGCAGGCGGAAGTGGCGGCGCAAGCCCACGGGCCGCCGCCCGAGGGCTTGGCACATTCGTCTCAATGGCTGCCGAGGAAGTTGCCGATGCTGTCGGCCCCGGCCCGCGTGCACAGGGCGTGGTACGCGGCGGTCTCGATCGTATCGGAGATGATTCGCACCGAGCCGTCGGCCAGGAGGAAGTGGGTGCCGGAGGGGTGCTCGCTGCTGAAGTTGTGGGTGTCGCTGGCCTGGGAGTTGGGTGGATAGCTGGCCGTGCCGACCAGCCGGCCGGGCGAGCAATCGTTGACCGGGTCGATGCCGACCCACGTCGAGTAATCAAGCCGCGAGTTCCGCTCGCCGACGATGAAGGTCTGGCTCAGGCCGTCGAGAATGTCGGCGAATCGGGTGGCGCTGTTGTGGAAGAAGGTCCCGTCGCTGGTGCACTGGGTGCCCGCCGGCAGCTCGCCGCACTCGTGCGTGTCGGTGGTGCCCCAGACGCCGATGTAGTTGGCGGTCGCGAAGTCCAGGGTTCCCGCGCCGCTTTCCTCGTCGACGTTGAGAAACGTGTCCTTGCCCGTGTCGGAAGGGCAGCGGAAGGTCTTGATCGTGAGCAATCGGGCCTGGGCGTTCGCCGGATCGGTGACGGGCAACTTGAAGTTGATGAGGTTCTTCTCGACGTTGGCCTGTTCGACGAACGGGAGAATGCGCGCCGCCCAGCCCCAACC
Source organism: uncultured Planctomycetaceae bacterium (assembly GCA_964430315.1). Lineage (GTDB taxonomy): Bacteria > Planctomycetota > Planctomycetia > Pirellulales > Thermoguttaceae > CALFBP01. Next base: position 2,652 of record CAYSGY010000194.1, on the reverse strand, counting down.
CGGCGACCCGAGCGCGAAAGGCCTCGAACTTGTGTCGTAACCGTCCCAGCCGGCCGGCAGGCACTTGTACGTGTCGTGGTGCATGTGCGCCGCCAGCCCGACTTGTTTGAGATTGTTGCAGCAGGAGCATCGGCGGGCACTCTCCCGGGCGGCTTGCACGGCCGGCAGCAGAAGTGCGATCAGCATGCCGATGATCGCAATGACCACCAGAAGCTCGACCAACGTGAAACCAGAACGCTTGGAGACCACGGATGAACCCTCCGAAAATCGCGGAACGATGAAGCCACGGGGGCGCGCGGCTCAAAGGACCGCCCGCAGCACCCAAGACGCTACGAGTTCACACGACGGAAGGAGGAGCGCGGCTATAGTGAAGAAAGACCGGGGCGCTGATCGGACACGAAGGGCCGGCGGAGATCGTCCGGTCGCACAACGCCTCGGAAGACACCGCCTCGATCGGCGGTTCCGCCGCAACCTTCTGGGCGAGGAAACGGCAGACCGCACAGCAATGCTCGCTTGAATCCTCGGGGCAACCTCGCCCCACCGCGGCCTGCGATGGGGAGTTCACGAGACCGCAACCGCAGAGAGACCCGCCAACCCGCGAAGACATGCCGCACGCATCTCGACACGACGCGGAGCCGCACTGGCCTGCCTTCCCGTGGCTATGAAAAAGGGAAGCGGCGGTTGTCGAGAACAGATAACCGCTCAGGAGCAGCCAGACGACTTGCCGCCGAACCACGCGGGCCATAAACCGACCGAGGGGATTGGTGATACCAAATCCATTGTACCTACGCAGGCAACCGGGTCAAGGTCCGCTCGGTCAGGCCGCCTTTCCGACGCGGCGGCGGATGACGACCGGCGGTGGCGAGGAAGGGGCTCCGGAATCGGCCGAGAGGGCCGTCTCGGCCGAGGATTCCTTTTGGCCGTGAACGTGAGATGCGCCCCGCGGGGCTGGGAAGAGTCGCAGGAGGCTGGGCATGACCAGTCCGCTTAGCAGGTTGCAGGTCATGCCGAGTGTGAGTACCCGGCCGAGGCTGTAGACGCCCTGGTGGCTGGCGATCATCAGGCTGCCGAAGCCCACCATGTTCATCAGCGTGTTGACCACGATGGCCGTGGCCGTCGAGCCACTCATGCGATAGGGCGCGGGCTCGCGCAGGTAGTCATGGACGATATGGACGCCGATGTCGACTCCCACCCCGAGGATCAGTGGCAACACGATCATGTTCGCCGGGTTCAGCGGGATGTTCAGCACGCCCATCAAGCCGAAAAGCTGAACCATCGCCAATCCGAGCGGCAGCAGGGCCAGCGCCGTGGCCCGGACGCTGCGGAAGTCCAGGTAGACCGTCACCAGCACAATCGCCAGGGCGTACCAGGCGGCCTGCTCGTAGCTCCGCTTCATCCGCCGCGAGGACTCGTAGACCTGGATTGGGTTGCCGGTGACGTTGGGATCGACGCTCCGCACCTCCTTGATGAATTGCTCCATCGACTCCATGTCCCAGACGTCGTTCTTGCAGTAGATCTGCATCAGGTAGCGGCCCGTGCGGCCGACGAACCTGGCCACCAGACCCTCGGGCAGGTCGGTCCACCGGGGCGGCTCCGGCTGGGCCGCCGCCCGGATGGCCCGCAACCGGCCGAGCAGATCATTCGCCATGGTCTGCTGGAACGCCGAGAGACGCCGGAAATACTCTTGCTCCGGAAGATGCTCGATCAGGGCGCGGACCTGATGGAGCGAGCGGACGTCGGCCTCCCTGCCGGCCGACGCCATGAATTGTTCCAAGCGCGTCAGCGCGTGGTCGAGCTGCGCGGGAGCGACCACGGGAATCCAGGGGACCTCCCGGGGCAAGTGGGCCAGCGCACGGTAAATGCGTTCCACGACCGGCTGTTTCGCCGGTTCGTTATCCGGGAGGCACGTGGCAACCTCCCGCACCCGGTCCACCAGCGGCAGGGCCAGGAACTCGCGCTTGCGGGCCAACAGCTCCTCACGTGTGCTTGCGATGGAGACCGCAAACGACGCGCTCATGTTGCCCTGCTTCAGGAGTTGTCGCTCCAGCTTCACGCTTTCCAGCCCGACCGCCTGGAGATTCAGCAGGTTGTGGTCGTATCCGAGGCGGCAGATTCCGGCCGCCAGAAGGATCGTGGCAATCAAGAAGGAGGCAACCAGGAGCCGCGGCCGTTCCATGAGCGGCTTGAGCCAGACATAGACGTCCAGCGGCGGCGGCACGCGCACCAGCGGCCGATTCCCGTCCCACAACTGAATCATGGCAGGAAGCACGGTCATCGCCGCGACCCAGCAGAGCACGATCCCTCCGCCGGCAACGATTCCCAGTTCCGCGATCCCCGGGAAGTCGGTCAGGCCGATCACGAAGAACGCCAGGGCCGTGCTCAAGGCGCCGGTCGTGATGCTGGGCCCCAAGCCCTCGGCGGTCTCCAGCAAGGCCTCGCGCGTGGGAAGCGATTGGCCCCGGAGACGGAGGTACTGCGCGATGTGATAGACGCCGAAGTCGCTTCCCAGGCCGATGACGATCGTGCCGAACGCGCTGCTCAGGATGTTGAGGTGGCCGATCGCCAGCGTCATGAAACCGAAAGACCAGGCCATCGGCAGCATCAGGGCCGCCACGGCCATGACCGGATGGCGGACACATCCGAAGCCGACCA
>CAYSGY010000193.1:0-9884 GCA_964430315.1 uncultured Planctomycetaceae bacterium | reverse complement strand
TCACCGTTCCGGTGGATCACCGGACCTGCAAGACCGGACTCACGGCCCAGGAGCGCGCGGCGACGATCCTGGCGATCGTCGATCCAGCGAGCAAACGATCGGATTTCGTCCGGCCCGGGCACTTGTATCCGTTGGTGGCCAAGGAGGGGGGGGTATTGCGCCGGGCGGGGCACACCGAGGCGGCGGTCGATCTGGCGCGACTGGCCGGCCTTCGTCCGGCCGGGGTGCTCTGCGAAATCCTCGACGCCAACGGCGACCGGGCCAACCGCGAGCAACTCTACGCGTTGGCGGAGGAGCACCATCTGCGGATCATCACGATCGAGGACCTGATCCGCTACCGGCGTCGCATGGAGAAGCTCGTTTACCGGCAGGTCGAGGCCGCGCTGCCGACCAGGTTCGGCCCGAGCCGGGTGGTCCTCTACGGGGTGAAATACGAGACGCAGGAGCCGCTGGCCGTCGTCTTCGGCGACCCGGCCCGGATGACCGAGCCGCGCGCCCCCCTGGTGCGGCTCCATTCCTCCTGTTTCACCGGCGACCTGTTGGCCTCGCTCCGCTGCGACTGCGGCGACCAGTTGCACATGGCCATGGAGATGATGTCCCGGGAGGGAGCGGGAGTGCTCGTCTACCTGCCTCAGGAAGGACGCGGCATCGGGCTGGCGGAGAAGATCAAGGCCTATCGTCTTCAGGACGAGGGGCTCGACACGGTCGATGCCAACCTGGCCCTGGGCCACCCGGTCGATAACCGCGACTACGGCATCGGCATCCAGATCCTCAAGGACCTCGGCCTCTCCAAGGTCCGGCTCTTGACCAACAACCCCAAGAAGACCGACGCCTTCATCTACGGCGGCTTCGACCTGGAAGTGGTCGACCAGGTGCCGATCCTCGGGCCCATCAACGAACACAACGCCGGCTACATGGCGACCAAGCGTGACCGAATGGGCCACCAACTGCCGCAGGAGATGTAACAGCTCCGCTCTCCCACAAGCGGGAGGGCGAAAGACCTCCGGCGGCGGTTCATCCCAATAGTCCCGAGGACAGGTTGCCATGCCCCTGTCGCCTCTTGAAAACCTGCGGATTCTCTTGGAAGGCGGCTCGCCCCAATGGATTCCGTTCTCCTTGGACGTCGGAGCCACGCCCGGATTCACGGAGCCGATCCACCGCACGTTCTTTGAGGCCACCGGGGCAAGCGACCCCGCGGAATACTTCCATGCCGACTGGCGTCTCTTCTCTCTCCAGGCCCGGTTCGGCGGCAACGATCCGGCCGTGCTGCACGAATCGCTCCCGCCGGGCACGACGTTCGACGAATGGGGCATCGGCCATTGGGCGGGCGGCTTGGAAGGAACGCTCGACAAGAACTATCCGCCCCTGGCCCGGGCCGAGTCGGTCCGCGACGTGGAGGTTCTGCCTTCGCCGGTCATCGAAGCCGCAAGCGACGCCTCGCCCGTGGCGGCATACCACGCCGCAGGCTATCCGGTCTTCGGCTACGCCGGCAGCATCTACGAATGGTCCTGGTGGCTCCGCGGGATGGAGCGATTCATGATGGACCTCGTGGCCGACCCGGCGATGGCCGAGGCCGTCATCCGGAAGGTCGAGACGCACACGACGCGATTGGCCCTGGCCACCGCCGAGGCGGGCGTCGACGTGCTTTGCTTCTACGACGACGCCGGAATGCAGCGGGGCATGCAAGTCGCTCCCGCGCGGTGGCGGCAGTTCATCAAGCCGGCCTGGGAGCGTGTGCTCGGCGCGGTGCGGAACCGGTTTCCCCAAGCGCGCTTCTTCCTGCACTCGTGCGGCAAGATCGACGCGATCGTGCCCGACATCGTGGAACTGGGCTTCGACATCCTGCACCCCCTCCAGCCGGAGTGCATGGATTTCGAGGAGGTCTACCGCCAGTTCGGCAGCCGGATCGCCCTGGCGGCCACCATTTCGGCCCAGCGGGTCTTTCCATTCGGCTCGCCCGACGAGGTCCGCGACGAAGTCCGGCGCCTTGCAGGCATCGCTGCCGACCGCCGCGCGATCCTGATGCCCTCCAACCGTGTCCAACCTGAAACGCCCTGGGCCAACGTCGCGGCCTTCGCCGACGCATGCCAGTCGTTGCGGAACCGAGAATGAACCCTCGTGAATTCCGGACATGCCCCTGTAGGGAACGCCCTCTGTGGCGTTCCGTGAATCGCCGTGGATGCTGCAATTCCTCTGCCCCGGCGGGTGGCACGCCCAGAGTCTTCGATGGGCGTGGTTTGACACATCGCAGCGCTTTCCACGCCCTTCGCAAAGCGGGCACAGCTTGTCGAGAGAACGGGGCCCGCCCTCCGGATCGGAATCATCGCCTATGCTTTGGTACCAGTACATTCTGTTGTTCCTCATTGCGACGGTGGCCGGGGCGGTCAATTCGGTGGCGGGCGGGGGGACGCTCCTCACGTTTCCGTCGCTCCTGTGGATCGGACGGCTCACGGAAGTGGTTGCGAACGCCACGAGCACGGTGGCCCTCTGGCCCGGCCAGTTGAGCAGCCTCTGGGGATACCGCAAGGAACTCGGCCCGAGCCACAAGGCCGCGGTGCTCCTGGCGGTCCCGAGTTTCCTGGGCGGAGTCGTCGGGGCGTGCCTGCTCTTGAAGACCGACAACGAGACCTTCCGCGTGCTGGTGCCCTATCTGATTCTCATGGCCACGCTCCTCTTCATGGCCCAAGAGCCGTTGGCCCGATGGCAGCGTCAAAGGGCGGAGCGGGCCGCGAGAGGGTCGCGCGAGGCGGGCGGGCCTTCCACGGCCCTGCCGGTCGTTCCGTGGTCAACGGGCCGCTGGGTGGGCGCGATGGTCTTCCAACTCTTCGTCGCCATCTACGGCGGCTACTTCGGCGCGGGGATCGGCATCCTCATGCTCGCCTCGCTCGGGTTCCTGGGGTTCACGAACATCCACCAGATGAACGCGCTGAAGAACATCAACGGGATGTGTATCAACGCGGTGGCCGCCGTGCTCTTCATCGTCAACGGACTAGTGGACTGGCGGCTCGCCTCCCTCATGGCCGCAGGAGCGATCCTCGGCGGCTACGCCGGCGCCGGCACGGCGCAGCGCCTCGGTCAGAAGCACGTGCGACGTATCGTCGTCTTCATCGGCTTCGCGCTGACCATTTCGCTGCTGATCCGCGGCTAAGGAATTACTGTCGGAATTGGGTGGCATGCTCTCACGACGCGAAGCGTCGGGTGAGCATGGAAGCCGCCATGTGGACCTCCATGCCAACCCTCGGCTGCGCCGAGTGACGGCATGCCACCCAAGCCGCGGCCCCGTCGCCGCATCATACGAACTTCGTGATGCCCGGCATGGCGCAGGGGTAGTTGCCGTTCTTGTCGGGCTTGACCGGCGGCTCGGCGTCCCAGGCGTAGGCCTTCGGGGTGAATGAGAGCTTCGACTGCATCGCCTGCTCCCAGGTGATCTGCTGTCCGGTGTAGCAGACCATCTGGGCGAGGATCGCGAGCATCGAGCTGGTGAACATGTAATTCGAGTTGTTCAGCGGCTTGCCCGCGCGGATCGCGGCGAAGAGCGCCTCGTGCTCGACGTCGTACATGCTCTTCTTGGGGCCCTTGTAGACCCACTCGCTCTTGCCTTCGATGCGAGGCCGGGACGGGAGATAGGCGCGGCCCTTGGTGCCGAAGATCACGTCGGTCGTCTCGTTGTAGCATCCGAGCTGATCGCGGCAGAAGCCGAAGACGCGCACACCGTTGGCGTACTCGAAGACCGCGGAGAAATGGTCGAACTGGTCGCCGTACTTGGGTTCGAGGCAGACCTGGCGCCCGCCGGTGCCCCACGCCTTGACCGGCGGCGTGTCGCCCAGGGCCCAGGAGGCCTTGTCGAGGCTGTGGATCAACTGCTGGCCGGTCTGGTCGCCGGAGAGCCAGTTGAAGTGGTACCAGTTCTGAAGCTGGTACTGCATCTCGTTCCACTCGGGCTTGCGCTCGCGGAGCCCGTAGGGCGAGGTGATGTAGGTTTCCTGGATGGCGACAATCTCTCCGATCGCGCCGTCGGCGACCCGCTTCATCGCCTCGCTCACGCCCGGGTCGTAGCGCCAGCAGAGCCCGGAGACGAGGCTCAGGTTCTTCTTCTTGGCCTCCTCGCCGGCGGCCATGGCCATCTTGAGGCCCGGCACGTCGATCCCGTGGGGCTTTTCGCAGAAGACGTGCTTGCCCGCGTCGATGGCCGCCTTGAGATGGATCGGATGAAAATGGCTCGTGGCGCCCAGCAGGACCACGTCCACGCCCGAGGCGATCACCTTCTGGTAGGCGTCGAACCCGACGAAGCAGTGGGCGTCGTCGACTTCGACCTGGTCGGGCTTGATGGCCTTGAGCCGCTTGCGGGCGCCGAGGACGTATTCCTGGAACGCGTCGGCCATGGCCACGAGCTTGATGTCCTTGCCGGCGTTCATGGCGTTGACCGCCGCGCCGCTGCCCCGCCCGCCGCAACCGACCAGCCCGATCTTGATCGTGCCGCTGCCGGCGGCGTGGGCGCCCCGGGCAATGCTCAATGCGCCGGTTGCCGCGCCGATCGCGACGGCGGAAGCGGTCTTGACGAAATCGCGCCGCGTGGCGCGCCCTTGACTCTGGCGTGGCTCGCTCTTCGACATGCTCGGCTCCTTGACTTCACCACAGGCAGGTTTTTTTGAGGTGGGCTTCCAAAGAACGCCTTGAAGATAACCCGGCCGGCAGCGGCCCGCAAGACGGCGAACCGTGGGGACGCCCCTCCGCCTTGACCGCCCCCAGACGTGGGAATAGGATGACGTATCCTCCCCTGCAGTTTCCGTCTCTGATGAAGGAGGATTCACAGAGAGGGGCGGTGCGCATTCTCCCTTCCGGAAATCAAGTCCCCGCTGGGGCGTCCCAGCCGTCTGAATGACCTTGCGTGATTAGGGGAGAGCGAGGCTCCTGCCGAGCCTGCAACCATCGCACGTTGTGACGGGTGCATGACGGCTCGGCAGGAGCCTCGCCCTCCCGGGATAGTGAAACCTCATTTGGCGTGCCTCATCCGACCACGGTTCCATGGCCAAACGCCCGCGGCAGAAATCGCTGTTCGATAAGCCAAAGCCCGCACCCAACGCGGGTCTCCCGCCCGCGCTCGGCGCGGGCCTCCCGCCCGCGCTCGGCGCGGGTCTCCCGACCCCGCCGAAACCGCCGACCGAAGGTCTCCCGGAATCGCCCCCGGGCCCATCGCCGGGCGAAGTTGCCGCGGAAGCGTCGGGAGACCTTCGGTCGCCCGAGGGGAGCGGTCGGGAGACCGCTCCCCAGCGCGAGGGCGAAGCCCAGCCCCTTCATCCTTCATCCTTCATCCTTCATCCTTCTCCTGCCTCGCTTGCCGGTCAGGTCGTCTACGTCGTTGACGCCAATTCGCTGATCCATCAGGTTTTTCACGCCTTGCCGGAGATGTCGAGCCCGCGGGGCGAGCCTGTGGGAGCCGTGTTCGGTTTCGCTCGCGATTTGATCTTTCTCCTGGAGGACAAGCGGCCCGACTACTTGTTCTGCGCGTTCGACCTGCCGGGCAAGACGTTCCGCCACGAGCTCTTCGAGGCGTACAAGGCCAACCGGCCGGAAACGGACGCCGACCTGGTGCCGCAGTTCGCCTCGATCCGACGCCTGCTCGACGCCATGGGGATTCCCGCCCTCCAGTGCGAGGCATTCGAGGCCGACGACATCCTGGCCACGGTGGCGCGGCTCTGCGGGGAGCTTGACGCCGAGTGTTTCCTGGTCACCGGCGACAAGGACTGCCGGCAGCTCATCACCGATCGGGTGAAGGTCTACAACATCCGCAAGGACCAGGTGCTCGACCGCGAGGTCCTCAAGGCGGAGTGGGGCATCGCGCCGGAGCAGGTCGTCGATTTCCAGACCCTAGTGGGCGATTCCACCGACAATGTGCCCGGCGTACCGCTCATCGGGCCGAAACTCGCCCAGCAGCTCCTCGAGAAATACGGCACGCTGGAGGGCGTCTTCGAGCACGCCCGTGAGATCTCCGGCACGAAACGGCGGGAGAACCTGCTGGCCGGGCGCGAGCAGGCCTTCGTGAGCCGCCAACTCGTGCGCCTCGACGCGCACGTGCCGTGCGCGATCGACTGGGCCGCGGCCCGCCCGGGCCGCGCCGACCGCGACCGCGTCCACGCCCTGTTCGTCGAGTGGGGTTTCCGGAGCCTGGCCGCGAAGGTGGAGTTGGGGGTTGGGAGTTGGGAGTTGGGAGGGAAGGCGGGCCGCGTGATTCCCCCATCCGCCGGCCATGAGCCCCCAATCCACGACTCGCAACTCCCAACTCCTAACTCCCAACTCCCAACTCCCGGTCGGCCCGAGGCCCATATCGTCGACACGCCCGAGGCCCTGGCGACCCTCGTGGAGCAGCTTGGCCGCCAGACGCGGATCGTGGTCGACCTGGAGACCACGCACGTCTGGCCGCGTTGGGCGGAGATCGTGGGCTATTCGCTCGGCTGGAAGGAGGACGAGGCATGGTACGTGCCGGTCCGGGCCCCGGACGGCGAGCGGCATCTCCACCCACAGCAGACGCTCGATTCCCTGCGGCCCGTCCTGGAGAATCCTGCGATCGAGAAGGTCGGGCAGAACCTGAAGTACGACATGATCGTGCTCCGCAGCGCCGGCGTGGAACTGGCCGGCGCGGTCTTCGACACGATGGTCGCCAGCTACCTGCTCGACGCGGGCCAGCGGAACCACAGCCTCGACGATTTGGCCCGGCGCTACCTTGGCCGAAGCAAGACGCCGATCACCGACTTGATCGGCACCGGGAAGAACCAGCGTCGGATGGACGAGGTGCCGGTCCGCCGCGTGGCCGACTACTCGTGTGACGACGCCATGTTCCCGCTTCGGCTCCGTCCGATCCTGGCGAAGGACCTGGCCCGGGCCGAGTTGGACCGTCTCTTCCACGAACTGGAGATGCCGCTGGTCGAGGTGCTGGTGGAATTGGAGTATAACGGCATCCGGGTCGATTGCGGGCGTCTGGCGGAGTTGAGCGCTCGGTTCGGGGCGGCGCTGGAGGCGCAGGAGAAGAAGATCTACGACCTGGCCGGGCACCGCTTCAACATCGCCTCGCCCAAGCAGTTGCAGCAGGTGCTTTTCGAGGAGCAGAAGCTGCCGGTGGTGTCGCGGACCAAGACCGGCGCGAGCACCGACGCCGACGTGCTGGAAGAGCTGGCCCATGTGCATCCGCTGCCGGCCGAGATCCTCGAGTACCGGCAGTACGCCAAACTCAAGAGCACCTATGTCGACGCGCTGCCGCAGATGGTGCATCCGGGGACCGGGCGTGTCCACGCCTCGTTCCACCAGGAGGTGGCCGCCACCGGCCGGCTCAGTTCGAGCGATCCGAACTTGCAGAACATCCCGGTTCGGACCGAGGCGGGCCGGGAGATCCGCTCGGCGTTCGTGCCCGGTGAGCCGGGCTGGCTCCTGTTGGCGGCTGACTATTCGCAGATCGAGCTTCGCGTACTGGCGCATTTCTCCCGCGACCGGAACCTGTGTGAGGCCTTTGCCCGCGACGAGGACATTCATACGAGGGTGGCCGCCCAGGTCTACGGAGTGGCCCCCGCGGAGGTGACCGGGGCGATGCGCCGGCAGGCCAAGGCGGTGAATTTCGGGGTGATCTACGGTCAGAGTCCGTTCGGGCTGGCCCGGCAGCTTGGGATCCCGAAAGACGAGGCGGCCCGGTTCATTGATGCCTACTTTGAGGGGTACCCCGAGGTGGACGAATTCCTCCGGGGGGTACTGGTGGAATGCGATAAGAACGGTTATGTTAAGACTATTCTGGGACGGCGGCGGGCCATTCAAGGGGTCCGCAGCGGCGCAGGCCGCCAGCGGAACCTGCCCGAGCGGACCGCTATCAATACCGTAATCCAAGGCTCGGCCGCAGACCTGATCAAGCAGGCCATGATCGCAACGCACCAGCGGTTGCGGCGCGAGCGGCTGCCGGCCCGGATGCTGCTGCAAATCCACGACGAGCTGATCTTCGAGGTTTCCCCAGACAAACTCGATACCCTGGCCGCGCTGGTGTGCGAAGAGATGGCCGGGGCCCACCCACTGTCAGTCCCTTTGAAGGTCGATGTGAAAGCCGGTCCGAACTGGGCCGACGCAAAACCGTTGACGCCATGAAGTTAATCGGCATTCTCGGCGGAGTGGCCAGCGGGAAGAGCCTGGTGGCCAAGACGCTGGCCGGCTTGGGCGCCGGAGTGCTCGACGCCGATCGAGTCGGGCATGAGGTGCTTCGCGTGCCGGAGGTCGAAGAGGCCGTGCGGCGGCGGTGGGGCGACGGCGTGTTGGATGCGGACGGGCACGTGGATCGGTCCCGGCTTGCGGCGGTTGTCTTCGGCGGCTCGGCTGCCGCGGAGAAGGAACGAAAACACCTGGAGGAACTCCTGCACCCGGAAATCGGCCGGCGGCTCCAGGAGGAGGCGTCGAAACTGGCGGCGGCCGGTTGTCCGGCGGCGGTGCTCGACGCACCGTTGCTTTTGGAGGCAGGTTGGGATAGGCTATGTCGTTGGATGATTTTTGTCGACGCACCACGGCCGCTGCGTCTGGCGCGGGCGCTGGAGCGCGGTTGGAGCGAGACGGATTTTGCGGCCCGTGAGGGCGTCCAGGAATCGTTGGATTTGAAGCGGAAGCGAGCCGATGTGATTGTAGATAATTCCGGTTCCCCGGAAGAGACCCGCGCTCAGGTCGAGCAGTTTTGGCGGTCTCACCTCGGCTGACCTTCGCCAGCATTCGTTTCCCACCGTGTACTACCCATCCGATGCCGGCCCTGCGCGGCCGGAACGTCGTTGCCAGTCTCCCGCCGGGAGAGGTTGGGCGAGGTGAATCGTGTGACCGACGGTTGCTTTGCGCCCGCCCTCTCTCGAAAGAAGAAGAGTCTCCCTAGGGACTGCGAACGCATCCTCGGCGGCCTCCGGGCGCCGGGAGCGAGACGCTTGTCAGGAGCGTAGACCATGGCGTATTCCCGTTCCACCAGCCGCTCTCGCAAGGCCGCCGTCAAGGCGCCGCCCTCCGAGCCGGCCGCGCCACCCCTTCCCGCCATGCCGGAGAACGCCACGCCCGGGCTTGTGACGCCCGAGTCCGATCCTCCGTCGGCTGACCCCGCGCCGCCCGCCGAGCCCCTGTCGGCCGAGGCGGACACGCCGCAACAGGTTCGCACCGACGTCCACCCCGACGACGAAATGGAGCCGCTCTCGCTGGCCGAGGAACTGGCCGAACACGAGAACCTGTTCGACGACGAACTCGATGATCGCTACGAGCAGATCAAGAAGTCGGGCGATTCGCACATCGTCGAGTTGCAGAAGATGTCGATGGCCGAGTTGATCGAGGAGGCCCGCAAGGACAACCTCACCGACATTGCGGGCATGAAACGGCAGGACCTGATCTTCAAGATCCTCAAGGAGCGGGTCAAGCTCAACGGCCTGATGTACGGCGAGGGGACGCTTGAAGTCCTGCCCGACGGCTTCGGCTTCCTCCGCAGCCCCGAGTACCATTACCTCTCCTGCCCGGACGACATCTACGTCTCGCCGAGCCAGATCCGCCGCTTCGGGCTGCGTACGGGGACGACCGTTTCGGGCCAGATCCGCCCGCCCAAGGAGAACGAGCGGTACTTCGCCTTGCTGCGAGTCGAGGCGATCAACTACCAGGACCCGAATCTGCTGACCAGCAAGGTCTTCTTCGACGACCTCACGCCGGAGCACCCCGAGACGCGGATCGTCATGGAGGCCCCTGCCGGCGGGATCGAAACCCGGGTGATCGACCTGATCACGCCGGTGGGATTCGGCCAGCGGGGGCTGATCGTCAGCCCACCGCGTGCGGGCAAGACCATTCTCCTCCAGAAGATGGCCAAGGCCGCGCTGGCCAACTACCCCGAGCTGTACGTCTTC
>CAYSGY010000192.1:0-9894 GCA_964430315.1 uncultured Planctomycetaceae bacterium | reverse complement strand
AGGTCGCCACCCTCATCGCCGAAGTGGCCACGAACGACTACATCACCGGCGAGAGCTTCACCGTCGACGGCGGCCTGACCATGCGGATCGCGTGACTCGGGTGGAGAACAGTTGCCGGGAGCCGTTGTTCCGTCTTCGCGGGCGACGTTGCTGACGAAGCGCGCGGGAGCCCATGGTCAGGAACGAACGGACTCCCCGGGTCCTTGACGCGACGTCGGCTATGCGTCTGCCTCTTCTTCCCCTGCCACGGTTGCCGGGAAGGGTCCTGACGGAAGCGGACCTGCGCGCCACTGGGCCATGAGGCCCGCGAGCGCCGCGTCGTTGGCTGCCAGCGCGGCCGATCGGCCGCTTGCAGCCGACGCGACCAGGCTCGATGCCCCCGGCAGCCCGACCGCCGTCTTGGCCACGGAAGCCGGCTCCTGCACGTTCTGCGTGAGGGCCTCCGAGGCGCTTCCGTCGAAGTTCGTGTCCCCGGCGTAGCTGGCGCTGATCGTGTGCTCGCCCGCGGACAGCTTACTGGTGGAGAACGTGGCGGTGGTCACGCCCGACTTCGAGGTCTGGAGCTTGCCTGTGCCGAGCTTCGTCGTGCCGTCGTAGAAGGTCACGACGCCCTGGGGCTTGCCCTCTCCCGGAAGGACCACATCGATCCGGGCCACGAAGGTCACTTTTTGCCTGGGGGAAGACGGATTGACCGAGGAACTCAGGGTCGTGGTGGTCTCGGCCTTCGCGACCGGGAGTTGGACCACGTTGCCGGAACTCGCGGTGAAGTTGCCGTCGCCGGCGTAGCTGGCCGTGATCGCGTGGTCGCCCACCGGCAGCTTCGCGGTAGTGAGCGTGGCGGTAGTCACGCCGTCGACCGTGGTCACGTTCACGCTGCCCAGCGTCTTCTTGCCGTCCTTGAAGGTCACTCTCCCGGTGGGCGAGAGTCCGGCTTCGGAGGTCGGATCGATCGTGGCCGTGATTGTCACCTGCTGTCCGAAGACGGACTGGCGCTCCGAGACATTGACGGCCGTCGCGGTGCCGGCCTTGGCCACTCTCTCAACCGCGGCGGGACTGATACTGGTGTTGAAACTCTCGTCGCCGGAGTAGGTGGCCTTGATCGCGTGCTTCCCCGCCGTGAGGCTGTTGGTGGTGAACGTGGCGGTGGTCACGCCGTCGACCGTGGTCACGTCGGCGGTACCGAGCGTTTGCCGGCCCTCTTTGAAGGTGACAGTCCCGGTCGGGTCGCCGGCTCCGGGAGCGGAGACGGTGACCGTCGCGGTGAAGGTCACCTCTTCCCCGAGAGCCAACGAGGCAGGCACGCCGACAAGCGAAGTCTTGGTTCCGGCCTGCTTCACGGTGTGTGAATCGACCGACGAACTGCTCGAGGCGAAACTGCCGGCGCCGGTGAAGACCGCGGTGATCTGGTGCTTCCCGACCGGAAGATCCGAGGTCGCGAAGGCGGCCTTGCCGTTGACGAGTTCGAGGTCGGCGCCGCCGGGCAGCGGGGTTCCGTTGTCCAGGAACGTGACGGTGCCCGTGGGTATGCCCGCCTTCGACGACGTGGGCTTGACGGTTGCGGTGAGCGTGACCGGCTGCCCGAAGACGGTCGTGCCGGGCGCGTCGCTGACCGTGGTTCGGGTGGCGTTCGGGGCCGAGGTGATCGTGGCGACGAAGTTGCGCATCTTCCCGTTGTGCACGCCGATTCCGACAATCTGGCCCTTGTTGTTGATGTCGAAGGCATTGAGGAGTTCCCACCCCGACTTGGCGGGCAGGAGGCTGTTGAGATCCGTCATCTTGCCGCCGTCGTAGAGGAAGGCGTGCATCTTGGGATGGCCGGCCGCGTACGAGCCGCCGACCACCTGCCCGGCGTCGTTGATGCCGTTGGCCCAGGAACTGTCGACGCTCCCGAGCACGCCGAGGTCATGGATCTTGTTGTCGTAGTACAGGAATGCGTGTTCGTTGCCGTTGCTCTTCTTGGAATTGCCGAAGACCAGGCCGCTCGCATTGATCCCCTTGGGAGTGGTCTCGTTGCCGCCCAGCGTCCCCATGTCGCGAGTGACCCCGTCCTTGTAGAAGAAGCCGTGCGTAGGCTCGTATTCGTCGTCGGTGGGGTCCTCATCTTCGTTCTGCAAGGTACCGAAGACGGTCCCCTGATAGGTGACGCCCATGGCGCGGGACTGGTCAAATCCCAGCGCATCGTTGTGGAGATCGGTCATCGTCTGGGTGGGGGTCAGGGGGTCGTAGTGGAGCAGGAACGCGTGCGGCTGCTGCCCGAACTTGCCCTCGGGCGTGAAGGACCAGCCCGAGCCGACGATCCAGGTTCCCTCAACACCGGAGACGATGTCGGAGGCCGACGTGTTGGGCCGGCCGAAGTCCATCCATCCGAGGTCCTTCATCTCCACGCCGTCCCAGAGGAAGGCGTGCTGCAACATGCTCCCGTTCAACGACCAGCCCACGATCCTCCCGCTGTTCGGGTCGATGGCCAGGGCCTGGGTGGGGCCCCCGCCAAGGTGCCCGAGATCTCGGACGTCGCCCTGGGATGTGGCGGAGAATCCGTGCATGGCGATGTTGTAATCCTCCGGGTCCTGCGAATACCCGACCACCATGCCCGCCTCATTCATGTCGAAGCCGACCAGTTCAGGCAATGGCTCGTCGAAGAACCCCTTGAGCGGCGCCCCGAGGTCTTTCGACGTCCCGTTCCAGTAGACGAACGTGTGCCTCGGCCCCTCGTCCGGGAAGTTGTCCAAGGTGCCGAACACCTTTCCAACCACCAGTTCCGCCAGTTCCTCCTGGCGTTGGCGGCGTCGCCGATGTCGTCACCCTCCGAAGGCCCGGTTGCCTTTAGGTCACTTGACCCGCCAGGCTTCGAGAGTCCCGCTGCTGCCGACCTGGTCGGTCGAGGCGACCACCAGGACGGCCTGCTTGTCGACGAGCATGGTGGCCAGGCCCGTGATGACGGCTCCGGTCTGCCATTGATCGAGGAGCTTGCCGTCGGCGGCGATGACCGAGACGGAGCCGTCGGGGCCGGGGGCCAGCCACTGGCCCGGGCCCGACGCCGTGAGGTTGCCGGCGACGATCTGTTCCACGGGCCGGCGATGGACGCCCTTGGGCAAGGCATGGCTCCAGAGTTCGCTTCCCTTGGGATCGATGCCGATCAACACGCTGGCGCCCAACTCGGCGAGGTAGAGACCGCTGAGTTCCATCTTCTGATCGCCCAGCAGATCGGCACCGACCACCCAATGGACGAGCCGGTTGGGCACCTTGATCTCGCGCTCGCGCTTCCCTTGGGCGTCGAAGAGGACGAGGGAGCCGAGGCTGTTGGTTGCCAAGAGGCTCCGCGGGCCCTTGGCCTCCGGGGCCCAGACGGCGATCCGCGAGACCATGGCCACGGTCCGGTTCGCCCAGAGGCGTTTCCCCTCCAACGAGACGCACTGCACGCCCACGTCCTGGTAGTAGCTGACAAGGAGTTCCAACTTGCCGTCGCCGTCGAGGTCGGCGAGTTGGACGTCGGCGATGCCGGCGTGGGGATTTTTATAGGCGTCCTCAGGGTAGCTCAGCAGCCGTTTCCAGTTTTCGTCGTACAGGTGGACTTGCTGCTGCATGATGCCGGAGACGACGAAGAAGCGTTTGCCGTCGGCCCCGACGCCGGTGCGCAACAGGGTGGCCGCCTCGCGTTCCGGGAGGTCCAGGGAGCGTGTCGCGGCGACCTTCCCCTGGGGCCCGATTTCCGCGACGGTCTTCCACGAATCCAGCACAAACAGCTTCGGCGGTCCGCTTCCCGCCGGAACGGCGAGCATATTGCCCGGCGATTTCAGGTCGGTGCATTTCCACAAGGGTTCCAGGGCGAACGCCTTCGGCTCGGTCCGGGGCGCGATTTTGGCCTCGGGGATTTCCTTCTCCTCGACGCCCTGGCCGACGTAGAGCCCGTCCTTGCCCCACTTGTCAAGCCAGCCGACGTAGTCCTTGCGCTGGGCCTCGAAATGGTCGAACGGCTCCCGGAAGACGCTCTGGCCCGCCAGAAGTCTCTCCAACTTGGCCACGAGGTCGGCCTCCAGGGTGGGACTGTAACCGGTCTCGAAGACCTCGATGAGGCCGTTGGCGCCAACGACGCAAGTCGACGGGATCCCTTGCAGGCCGAATCGCTTGCCGGCGTGCTGGTCGGGGTCCCGGGCCAGCGGGAAGGTGACGCCCAACTCGCGGAGCATCGCCTGCAATTCCTTATTCTCCACCTTCTCCGTATCGACGCTCACGGCCAGGAAGCGGACCTTGGCCTGGTCTTTGAACTTCTGGTAGACCTTTTCCATGATGGGAAGGCTCACGTGGCACGGCCCGCACCACGTGGCCCAGAAGTCGATCACCGTGACCTTGCCTTCGGTCGACTTGGCGTCGATCGTCTTGCCGTCCGCATCCACGAAGGTGAACTGCGGGGCGGGCTTCCCCAGGAGCAGCAACTGCGGCGGCAGCAGCCACTCGCCGACTTGGGCCTTGGACGGGGCTTCCTGCTTGAACGCCGACGGATCGATCTCGGGGTTCAGTGCGGCGTCGGCGAATTCGGCCGTCACCGACAGGCTCTCGGGCTTCTGCTCGCCCGCCGACCGCGCCAACTCCTCGACGGGGAACTCGATGCGCCGCAGGACGAACGAATATGGGTCGATCCAAAGGACTGCGACGCCGTCGGGCCGCACGAGCTGCACGCGATAGCAGTCCCGATCGCCGATCCTGGCGGGCTCCAAGAGCACGGGCTGGGCCGCACGGTAGAGGATCGTCTTCAGAGGATCCTCGGCCGCCATCAGCAGGAAGGGGACCGGAACCAGGGAGAAGCCCTCGGTCGGACCTTGGGAAATCGCACTGCCCAGGCTCCGGTCGGCGAAGAGGGCCTGGATGTCGATCGCCGGCGGGGCGGGCCGCCGCGCGATCTGGTCGGGCAGGTCATTGATGAAGGCTTCCAGCCGCTGCCCGTCGCACACCATCGCCCCTTGAAACACCTGGAGACGGACCTTGTTGGGCCGGACCATCACCAGCGAGTAGTCGAACGACTTGTCGATCTTCTCCGTCCCCTGCGAGGCGCGGACGCGAACCGTGCCCTTGTCGGCGTAGCTCGTGGCTTTCTTGTACGCGGCCACCATGCCCTCCAGCACGGCCTTGGCCGACTTCAGCGAAGAGGTTGCCGCCGGCTCGGGACGAGCGACCGCTTCGGTCGATTTCATTCCCACCGCCGGCGCCGGTTCCTGCGGGGCCCGGCCTTCCGGCGTCGCGGCCTTGCCCGGCTCGGGCATCGCTGACCGAGTCGGCTCCCCGCCGCTCGGCGGCGATTCCGGCCGGCCACAGCCCACCATCCCATTCAGCCCCCAAACCAACACCCACGCCAGGCATACCCCTTGCAGCCGCGTCGAGCACGGAGATCGTCGCATGAATAGACCCCTCTGGAAACAGTCATCCTGGAATCCGCAAACGGCGCAATTATTTGCGAACCCGGGGATTACGTAAAGCTCGACTTCTTGACCGGCAGCCTCCATGCAGTACGATGGTGGACTGGTGAACTTGGCAAACGGGCCGAATTGCCCTGCTTGCGCATCTTCACCGTTTGCGACCCCAATGAGGTTTCACAATTCTGGTTCTTCCGGCTTTCGGTGCGAAACGCGGCAGATGCGCCTTTGGAGTGCGGCGACTTGTCGCCGCTTTGGATCGTCGCAACGTGCTGTCAACCAAAGGAAAGCGGCGACAAATCGCCGCACTCCAAAGCGGTTCTCGCCCTCCCAGGATCACGCAAGGTCATCTGGTTCCCCCATGCCCGACCTCGTCCAAACGATTCGCGCCAATCTCGCCGAAGTCCGGGACCGGATCGCCGAGGCCGCCCGGCGAAGTGGCCGGACGCCCGAGCAGGTCGCGCTGGTGGCCGTGACGAAATTCGTCGCCGAGGGGGAGATTCGGGCCCTGGGGGAGGCGGGCTGTTCCACGTTCGGCGAGAGCCGGCCCCAGCACCTTTGGGACAAGGCCGCGAGGTTGGCCGACTTGCCGATCCGGTGGCATCTGATCGGTCACCTCCAACGGAACAAGGTGCGACGAACCTTGCCGCTGGTGGCAGTGATCCAGTCGGTCGACAGCCTCGAACTGATCCGCGACCTCGAACGGCAGGCCGAGGAGGCGGGCCGGCGCACTGCCATACTCCTGGAGGTGAACGCGTCCGGCGAGGAGGCGAAACACGGGTTCGCGCCGGACGCGGTCCGGCCGCTCCTGCCCGAGTTGGCCGGGTGCGGACACCTTGAAGTCCGCGGGCTGATGTGCATGGCGAGCCTGGAGGGCGGTCCGGACCGGGCCCGGCGGGACTTCGCTTCCCTCCGGGAACTCCGCGACCGGTTGCGAGGCGAATGCCCGGACGCGGTCCGGCTCGACGAACTCTCGATGGGCATGAGCGGCGATTTTGAAGTGGCGATCGAAGAGGGCGCCACCATGGTCCGCATCGGTTCGGCCTTGTTCGAGGGGCTCGCAGGATGATCCGAGGGGAGCCGCACGCCGAAGGGAGCATCCTGCCCGTCCGCGCCCATGCCGGGGCGCGTAGGAACGAGGCCGGCGGCGAGCACGACGGCGCGCTGCGGGTCGCGGTCACTCAGGCGCCCGAGAAGGGCAAAGCCAACAAGGCGATCACCGCGCTCCTGGCCAAGCTCCTGGACGTGCGCAAGAGCGAAGTGGAACTGCTCTCCGGCGAGACTTCGTCCCAGAAACGATTCCTGATCCGCGGCCTCGCCGTCGAGGAGCTTCAGTCCCGGCTCGCCCGCCTGCTGGACGCCTCGTAGCACAGGCTTCCAGCCTGTCGCACAACAGCCAGGATGGCTGTGCTACTTCCCGTGCATGGCGGCGGTCAGGATGCGGGCGGTGCTTTCGCGCATGATGCGGGGATCGACGGGCCGGCCCTCGACCAGCGCCTTGCGAACCTCCTTGCCGGAGATGAAGACGGGCTTCTCGTCGGGGTGGTTCTCCATGAGGTCCACCCGGTCCATCGAGGCGTAGAACGCCGCGAAACCGACACGCAAGGGCCGGATCTTGAGATCCCCCTTGAGGTGCTCGAAGATCTCCTGGGCGTCGAAGTCGCCCCAGATCGGTTTGCCGTCGTGGTACGGGGCGTCGGCGTGCTTGCGCCCGATGATGATGTCGGTGAACCCGAAGTTCTGCCGGTAAATCCCGTGCATCACTGCTTCCTTGGG
The DNA here is from genome assembly GCA_964430315.1 of uncultured Planctomycetaceae bacterium. Taxonomy (GTDB): domain Bacteria; phylum Planctomycetota; class Planctomycetia; order Pirellulales; family Thermoguttaceae; genus CALFBP01. The sequence goes on along the minus strand of CAYSGY010000192.1, from coordinate 2,710 downwards.
CCCACCGTAGAACATCTTGATGTCGAGCCCGAGCAATAGCACGCGGTCGGGAACCGATTCGCCTCTTGGGCCCCAAAGGTCCGCGTCGCTGTCGCCGTCGCCCAAGGCGCGGCTCTCGATCAGGGCCTCGTAGGTGTGCATGCGCACGTCGGCGTCGACGTCGTCCCCCTTGGTCTCACCGATCAAGGGATTGAGGCACGCCCCGGCATTCAAGCCGGCTCGGATCAGCGTCTCCAGGCCGTACACCAGGGCGTATTCGTGGGCCCGGTGCAACGGATTGCGGGTCTGAAACGCCACGACCCGCTCCCAGCCCTTCTCACGCAGCAGCTTGCGGACCTCGCGGGGCGAGAGCACGTACTTGCCGAACCGCGGATGCTTCGGCTGCGGCAGGACGCGGATCGTGCCGCCCAGCAAGTAGTCCTTGCCGGCGTCGCCCACCAGCACCATGTCGGCCCCCGGGTGGTCCGTGCGGTCCGTCAAGTAGACCTTGGAGAGGTACTTCCGCTTGTCCCACGCGAAGATGTCGGTCAGATCGAGCGTGGCCACAATCCGGCCCGACGAATCCTCCAGCGCCACCCGCTGGCCCGGCGTGAGCCGCTTGACCAATTCCTCGGTGACGGGCAAGGCCAGCGGAATCGTCCATGCGTAGAGCTTGCCGCGGTACTCGAGGACCTCCTGTTCCAGCACGCGGTCGTAGGCGGCCGAATCCATCGGGCCTTCCAGCGGGCTCAAGCCCCCGTCGCCGAACCGGTAGACCGTCGAGAGGTCGGCATCGGAGACCGGGACGCGGACCAGCTTGCCGGCTTCGGCCAGAAAATCAGGGATCGCTTCCGCCTCAACGGTCCGGCAAACCGGCTCGGTCAATCCGCCATGCGGGGGCACGAGATCGGACATCAAAACCTCCTTCACGCTGTGCCACGAGAAACTCACAAACCCACAAATATAAGGGCAACCCCGGAAGAGTACAACGTGAATTCGCTCCTCCCTCGTTCCCACGCTCCGCGTGGGAACGCAAACCTCGCCGCTCTGCGGCGAGGGAAACAGAAGAAGAACTCCACATCCCCGAAGGCCGATCGCCCCATGAGGCCGCGGAGCGGCCCGGCGTGCGTTACCACGCAGAGCGTGGGAACGAGGCTCCGGCTCAGATGTAGTACATCCGGTCGTCGTGGCCTCGGGCCCGCTCCAGGAGTTCCGCGAAGGTGATCTTGTCGAGCATGTCGCGCTGCACTTCCTCGACTTCCGACCATGCCTGGGCAAGGGCCTTCACGGCGGGGGAATCGGGCGAGGCGTTGGTGGTCGCCCCATTCCCCTTGCTCGTCCCCTCGATAATCTGCATCACTTCTCCCAAGGAAACCTGTTCCGGGGGCCGGTCCAGGTGATAGCCCCCGGCCGCCCCTCGCGTGCTGCGGACCAGCCCGGCCCCCTTCAGTTGCAGCAAAATCTGCACCAGGAATCGAGGTGGGACGCCGTGCCGCTCGGCGATCTTGCGGATCCGGACCGGCTCGCCCGATCCAAAACGCGAAGCCAGCTCCAACATCGCAATACATGCGTACTCGGTCTTTGCGGAGATCTTCATGCCACGCTCCGGGACTTCAGGATCCCGACGCTACTCCGACGTGTGCAGGCCGCACTCCTTCTTCGCCGTCCCGCTCCATCGCCCCGCCCGCTCGTCCTCGCCCGAAAGGACCGCCCGCGTGCACGGCCAGCAGCCGATGCTCGGATATCCTTGATCGTGCAGGGGGTTGTAGGGAATGTTCTCGTCGACGATCCGTTTCCACACGTCGTTGCTTGTCAGATTGGCCAACGGGCTGATCTTCACCAGCCCGAACTTCTTGTCCCAGCCCACAATCGGCGCACCGGCGCGGTGCGGACTCTGATCGCGCCGAATCCCGCTCATCCACGCCACGTAGCCCTTCACGGCCCGGTGCAACACGGAGATCTTCCGCTCGCGGCAGCACTTGTCGGAGTCGCGGAGGTAGACGGGCCCTCCGTTAAGCCGCTCGTATTCCTCCACAGAAAGCTCCGGCCGCCGCAAGTCGACCTCGATCCGGTACCTCTCGGCAATTCGATCGCGGAGTTCCAGGGTCTCCTTGAACTGATAGCCCGTATCCAGGTTGAAAACGTAGACGCGAGGCTCGATCTTCGCCAGCATCGAGAGGATGAGGCAGCCCTCCGGGCCGAACGCGGTCGCCATGGTGAGCTTCGGAAAGTAGCGTCGCACGGCCCAGGCGATGACCTCCTCCGGGGTCGCTGTCTCCAGACGGAGGCTCTCTTGCCTGAAGAACTCCAACTCCTCTTCACTGGGGACCCTCGGAAGGCCGGAACCATGGGCCGTCTGCGGCCTCAAACTCGCCGACAGGACCGCACCCATAGGTCCAACACCGTCCCGCACCGCCCGATCGTCCATGGGTCGATTGGTTAGCTCACCAGTCATCATAGGCTTGGAAACATCGAGGGCAAAGGTCGTCGCCACGGGAACCCCCCCTATGCGGACCACTCGGCCGCGATGGATGAATCATACTAATGTTTGTAAACAAAGTCAACTCTTTCCTGTGCTGTCTATCGGCGAACCTGGCCGAAGACTTCAGCCGAGGCGTGCGTCCCGTCCGGTGCATGACTCCCGATGGGATAGTCGCCGATAAGGGGTTTCTTGACTCTTCCGGTTCTGGGTGCGAAAACCGCTTTGGAGTGCGGCGACTTGTCGCCGCTT
>CAYSGY010000191.1:0-9902 GCA_964430315.1 uncultured Planctomycetaceae bacterium | reverse complement strand
CGAGGCGGTCGAGACGATGCACCGGATTGCCCTGGCCACGGAGTCGGCCGCCCCAAACCGCCCGAGCGTCGAAGGGCCGATCGCGACCGGCGGCCAACTCCATCCGATTACCGAGGCGAGCATGTTGGCCGCCGGGCAGATCGCCGGGCGGATCGGGGCGAAGCTCATTGTGGTGGTCAGCGCCAGCGGCCGCTCGGCCCTGAGCATTTCCCGCCACCGTCACCGCGTGCCCGTGCTCGGCATCAGCCCAAGCGACGCCTCGTTGCGGCGCATGTGTCTCTACTGGGGCGTCGTCCCGATCGCCGGGGCCCCGGCCGAAACGAGCGGGAAGCTGCTGGGATGGTTGGTCGAGCGTGGCCGGGACACGGGTTTTCTCGCGCCCGGCGACCGCATCGTCCTCGTCACCGGCACCGGCGCCGCCGCGAGCCGGCACAATGCCGTGGTGGTCCACGAAATCGAAGGTGGGCAAGTGAAGTCCTGACCGCAAGGAGAATCCTCTCATGTCGAAGACTCCCCGTCGTTCCTTCTTGAAGGCCTCGGCCGCGATGCTCGCCGGGGCCGGGATGATCGGAGAATCGCGAGGCGAACCGGCCATCGCGGGGTTCGATCAGACCAAGACCGATTTCGATCGGACCAAGGTCTGGAAGCCGTTTTCCGACCGCAAGGTCCGGGTGGGCCTGGTCGGCTACGGCGTGTGCAAGTTCTCCGCGGCGTTCGATTTCCAGAGCCATCCCAACGTGAAGGTGGCGGCCGTCAGCGACCTGTTTCCGGACCGCTGCGCGGCGTTGGCGAAGGTCGTCAAGTGCGAGAAGACTTATCCCTCGCTGGAAGAACTGGTCAAGGACGATACCATCGAGGCGGTCTTTGTGGCGACCGACGCGCCGTCGCACGCCAGGCACTGCATCGAGGTGCTCAACCACGGCAAGCACGTCTGCACCGCCGTGCCGGCCTTCCGCGGCGACATCGACGACGCCGAAAAACTGCTGGAATGCTGCCGGAAGAACAAGGGGCTCGTGTATGCCATGTTCGAGACCTCTTGCTTCCACGACGACCTGTATGCGATGGAGAAGATCTACGCCGCGGGCGGCTTCGGCAAGATCATCTACTCCGAAGGCGAGTATTGCCATACGCGCAAGCCGGGCGATCCGCCGATCGGTTCTTACAAGGATTGGCGGCGCAACGGGTGCCCGATGTGGTATCCGACCCACGCCACGGCCTACTACGTCGGCGTGACGCACGGCAGCTTCACCGAGGTCTCGTGCCAGGGGATCCTCCCCATGGACAAGTCGAAGCGGGTGCCGAACGTCATCGGGAACCTGTTCCAGTCGGAGATCGGGCTGTTCCGCACCAGCGAAGGGGGCCTGTCCCGCATGATGGTCTGCCCGGCCTATGGAAAATACCTCGAAGCCGGCCGCGTGCGCGGCGAGATCGGTGGCTACGACGGCACGTACACGGGCTGCGCGCCCGGCAGCCGGATCGTCGCCAAGCTCGGGTCGAGCGTCAAGAAGTACGCCTTGCCGCCGGGCGTCTCTCCCGGCGGGCACGGCGGATCGCACGGCTACCTCACCGACGACTTCATCGACGCCATCCTCCGCGGCCGCAAGCCGGCGGTCGATGTGATCGACGCCCTGAACATGACCGTCCCGGGCTACTACGCGCACCTCTCCTCCATGAAAGACGGCGAGACGTTCAAGATCCCGCAGTACGCGCTGTAAGCAAAGCGTCGCGTGACATGCCGTCACAGGATCGTGTGGCATGCCGTCACAGGATCGTGTGGCATGCCGTCACAGGATCGTGTGGCATGCCGTCACTCGGCGCAGCCGAGGGTCGGCATGGAACGCTCGGTAAGGCTTCCATGCTCACCCGACGCTTCGCGTCGTGAGAGCATGCCACCCATCCCGCTTCACTTCTCGCCCGGCAGGAGCATCTTCGGACGTTGGACCTGTTTCGGCAGGGCGACCCAGTCGGCGGGGCCGGTCAGGCCGGCGGTGCTGATGTCGAAGGGTTTGAAGCCGATTCGTGCGGCCGGCGAGTCGGTCCGGAGTCGGAAGTCGCCCTTGGCCGGATCGACGAATTTCGGATCGGCGATCAGGCTATGGACGTCCTGCCCCTTGGCCTGCCACTTCTCAAGCGAGAGGCCGCCGGGGAACGTGACCGGCTTGCCCGCCGCGTTCCAGTAGAGGTTATGGTCCAGGAAGAACCCACCCTTCGACCAGTTCCCGCCGAGCAGGTCCGCCTCGGTGTAGTAGACGAGGTTGTGCTCGAAGGAGAAGGATCGGTGGTCTTCCTGGCGGCTGCGGATCACCTGGCCCTTGGTGGCCGAGAAGGCGAGGATATTGTTCCGCACGATGTTCTCCCGCCCGTAGTGCTGGTGGAAGCAGCCGTCCTTGACGCGGTAGACGACGTTGTTCTCCAGCACCATGTCGGTGCTCCCCTCGTCGGTGTAAAGCCCCCAGCCGCCGTAGGAATAGGCGAGCACGTCGTGGATGTGGTTGAAGGCCTCGCGGGTGCCGGGCGCGAGGCCCAGGCTGTAGATCCCGCCCAGGTCGCTCAACTGACCCCAGCCGAGGTGATGGATGTGGTTGTACTCGATCAGGTTGTGGTGGGCCGTGCTGGGGGCATAACCCCAGCTCCATCCGACCGAGACGCCGGTGTAGAGGAAGTCGCAGATGTCGTTGTGCCGCACCTTGTTGTGCGAACTCCTGCCGATCCAGACGCCGATGCCTGCGTGATAGACCTTGCCGCCGTCGTGGATGAAGCAGTTGAACACCTCGTTCCGCTCGGTCTGCAACTCGGGCTGCGGGGGGAGGGTCGTTTCGCCGAGGCGGACGCCGCCGGCGCCGAGGTCGTGCAGGTGGCACTGCACGGCCCGATTGTCCTTGGACCCGCGCTCGAACCAGAGGCCGTATCCGCCGGTGTGGGCGATCTCGCAGCGCTCCAGAACGCAGTTTCGCGTACCGAGGAAGTGGACGGCCGCCGTCTTGAGGCTGGCGTTGGCCTGGCCGTCGACCATCTCCGCCTTGGGCATGGTCCAAGCCGTGTGCTCGAACGAGAGCCCCTCGAACCGCAGGTGCCCAACGGTCTTGCCTGCCGCGGGATCGCCGTCCAAACGCAGCAGTTCTTCCGGGCCGGGTAAGCAGGCTTCGACCTTGGTCATGTCTTCGCCGGGCCGCGGGTAGTAGGTGAGCGTGCCGGACCTGGGATCAAGATAGAACTCGCCCGGGGCGTCGAGCCCTTCGCGGACGTTCTCGACGTAGTACCGCTGGTCCTTCTCCCACCAGCCCATGGGCCAGCCGCTGGGGGCGGTGAACTCGACGAGCCGGTCTTTCGCGTCGAGCGACTTGATGCGGTGGCGCGAGGTCGTCCAGGAGTGATAGACGACCACAACCGCCTCGTCGAGGTTGGCCCAGGGCTTGAGGTCGTCGCCCTGGTAGTGGAGCGAGTTCTTGGCCGCGGGGTCCTTTCGGGCGGCGTTGCGGTCCTTGAGCGGGACCCCGGGGCCGGCGGCGCGGAAGGTCTCTTCGTTGGGCAGTCGGGCAGGCACGCATCGCCGGCCGGCGACGAAGAGTTGCCGGAAATAGCCCCGGCCGTCGCGCACCTCCGGCACCACCGCGGTCCACAAGGGCCCCTCGCCCTTCTTCCAACCCGTCACGGCCAGGCCGCCGCTGAAGACGGGTCTTTCCCCAGGCCACGCCGCGTAGGTGATCGTGGCCGCTTGCGTCCCTGAGTCCAGGGCCTCGAACAGCACGGGCTGCGCAATCCGATAGGTGCCGCCGCGGACCAGCACGAGGACCGGCTTCTGGAGCGGGCCCCGCTCCTTGAGGCGTCGCACCGCGTTCCGCGCGCCTTCGAGCGTGGCCAAGGGGCCGTCGCTCCGGTCGGCCTTGGGGACAGCCATCCGGCCGGACCACGAGTCGTTGCCGCAGGGGGCAACGTAGAAATCGGCCGCCGGCTCGGCCCGCGAGGCTTGCGGAGAGAGCAACAGGGCAACCGCGAACGCAGGCAGGATACGAGTTATCAACATCGCCAGCTCCTTTCGCCAGAGAGTCTCGCCGATTCCGGTCCACAGGAGAAGTAGCGTAACGCACCCCGCCGCGCCAGGCAACTCACCACGCCCAAGCCCAGGGGTTGCAACCCCTGGGCTTGTTGGCGTTGTGCGACCGCTCGGGGAGTCCATACAATAGGAATGCGGCGTTGGCATCCCGTGGTAACACCACCATGGCACGAGCGGTTTCGCTGGATGGAGCAGATTGAGGAGAATGTGAGCCGGCCGATCGGGCGCTGCCCGCCGGTCGTGGTGCGCGAAGTGGTCTGCAGGACGATCCTCAACCGCGGCGGGCTCGGCGATTATTCGCTCAACTGCTACACGGGCTGCACGCATTCGTGCGTCTACTGTTATGCGCGCTACATGCAGCGGTTTCACCCTCACACGGAGGCGTGGGGAGAGTTCGTCGATATCAAGGTCAACGCCGTGGAGACGCTCACGCGGCAGTTGCGGCGTGCGGAGCCGGGAGCGGTGTTCGTCTCCAGCGCCTGCGACGGCTGGCAACCGGTCGAAGCCGAGCGGCGTCTGACCCGGCGGTGCTGCGAACTGCTCCTGGATCGCGGCTTCCGGGTGAACATCCTGACCAAGAGTGACCTCGTGCTGCGGGATTTCGACGTCTTCGCGGGCCGGCGCGTGCGGATCGGCACGACCGTCACCACATTCGACGACGGCTGGCAGGGTCTTTGGGAGCCGCACGCGGCGCCGGTCTCGCAGCGGTTCTGCGTGATCGAAGAGGCGCGCCGGGCCGGGCTTTCCACGTCGATCATGTTCGGGCCGCTCTTGCCGCACCTCTCCGACGACGACGCCTCGATCGAAGCGATGCTCGGCCGGGCCGCGGATCTCGGGATCGACGCGATCTGGATCGACGCGCTCAATGCCCGGCCGCGGGTCTGGCCCGCGGTGGCCGAGTTGCTCCGCCGCCGCTTTCCCGAGCTTCGGGAGCCGTACCGCAGACTCCTCTTCGACCGCCCGACGCGGGAGGCGTATCTGCGTCAACTTGGCGACCGCGTGCGTGCTGCCGCGAGGCGTCTGCGTCTGGCCGATCGGGTGCGATCATGTTTCACGCCCGGATAACCACGCCGCCGCAGGGGGGGAGGACGAATGGAAGATTCGGCTGAGATTTCACCCGTTCGCGTCGGTGCCGAGTTGGTGGCGGCCGCGTCGCGCTCGCTGGCCCACGCGATGCGCGGCTATCCTCTGATGCGCTACTTCGAGCCTCGCGACGCGAGGCACGAGCGGGCGGTCGGCGAGTGCTGCCGGCGGGCGGTCGAGTATGGCCGGCGCTACGGCGAGGTCTACGCGACTTCGCCGCGGGCGGAAGGGGCCGCCGTATGGCTTCCGCCCGACGAAGCCCGATCGTCGATCGGGCGCATGGTCCGCGCCGGGGGGTGGCGCCTGCCGTTTGCCGTGGGCCCGGGGCTTGTGACGAGGTTCCTGTCGTTCTACGGCGAGTTGGCCGCGCGGTGGAAACGGATCGCGCCCTTTCCCCACTGGTACCTGCAACTCCTGGGGGTCGATCCGGAGCATCAGGGGCAGGGGCATGCCGGTCGCCTTCTGGAAAGTGTGTTTCGTCGCCTCGACGCACAACACGCGGCCTGTTGCCTCGATACGGAGACGCCGGAAAACGCGGTCTTTTACGAGCGATTCGGCTTTCGGGTGGTTGAGCACTATACGATCCGCCGGAGCGAGGTCGACTGCTGGATGATGATGCGAGGCGCATCGCCGGGGCGATGAGAGGAGTTGCACGTGCCCAAGTCTTTGCAGGGGAAACTGGGAACGATTCTGGCGGTTCTTGCCGCGGTCGGCTGGGCCTGGGCGGTCGCCCTGCTGACCACGCGGGAACACACCACGGCGGCCTACGCGGCGATGGCGTCGGCTCCGCCTTTGTGGGGCTTTCTCGCCCTGAGCAACACCTGCCTGGCGACCATCGGCGCGGCGGGGATCCTTGTGATGCTGCTCTTGCAGCGGTTGGCCGGGACGAGCGACCTGCCTCTCCCGTTGCCCGTGCGATGGCTTCTCTTGGCGTGGGTCATTCCCCTGCTGGACTCGTTGCGAATGGCCGGTTGGGGGATTCCCTGCAACTTCCTTGAGCCGGTCTTCGTGGCCGGGATCACCGGAGCGGGCGCGTGGGGAATCGCCTCAGGCTTGGAAAGCACCGCGGAGGGCCGGCCGTGGAGTGCCAAGGTCCCCTGGCTTGGAATCGCCTGGATTCTCGCCATTGCGGCCGGGGCCTGGTGGTACTACGAAGCGCAGCAGGCGTACGACAACTTCCTCCTGGGCTACAACGACTTCGGCCATTTCGCCTGGCGTGTGGTTAACACGTGGGAAGGCCGCGGGTTCCTCATGGAGACGCCCAGTTTGCCGGCCTTCTGGGACCATTTCAACCCGGGCCTGGCCCTGTTGGCGCCGCTTTGGGGGCTCTGGCCCGACGCGAGGCTCTTCTTCGTGATCCAGGCGGTCTGCCTGGCGTTGCCGGCCCTCCTGGTGTATGCGATCGCGCGGCGGTTGGGCGGCACCTCCGCCGCGGCCGCCGCATGGGCAGCGGCGTACCTGTTGTATCCCGCCCTGGGCCAGCTCAACGTGAACTGCTCCTACGGCTGGCATCCGGTGAGCTTGGCACTTCCGCTCATGTTTGCGGCCCTGGCGGCGTTGCTCTGCGGCTGGCGTGCGGCGGCGTGTGCCGCTTGTGTGTTGGCATGCAGTTTTAAGGAGGACGTGTTCATCGCCCTGGCGTGCCTGAGCCTGGTGATGGCGTTTCAAGCCTGGCGGGACCGCGGACGGGACGGGGACGCGCGGCCTGGGATCGCGGCCCTTGCCGATCGGTTGCCGTGGTGGGGATGGCTTGCGGCCTTCGCCGTCTTCCTGGCAGCCTTCGCTGCGGTCTTCGTGTTTTCGCCCTTCTCGCGCTACCAGGTCGGCCGATTCACGCGGCTGGGCAGTTCGTTCGGAGAAGTCTTGCTTTCTCCGGTCCTGCGGCCAGGCGTCTTCTGGGGCACGCTGTTGCGACCGGAATCGGCCTATTTCCTTCTTGCCCTCATGGTGCCCTTGGGACTCAAGCCGTTGAAGCGAGGATGGCTCGTCCTTGCCGCGGCAGCGCCGCCGCTGGGAGTGCTCTTGGCTTGGGGGAACGGGCCGGCCACGAGCATCGCGTTTCAGTACACGACCACCCTGATCCCGATCTTGTTTTTGGCCGCCATGGCGGGCGCCGCGTCGCCCGCCGGCGAGCCGCCTGGCCGGGTCGAAACGACCGCATCGCCGGCCTTCGCCGCCCGATTGTGGGTCGCCGGGGTCGCTGCCGTCGCGGCCTGCGCCGTGGCCTCGACGTGGTTCGGCGCAATGCCGTGGACCCGCTTCACCTTCAGGGACGTGCTCCACCAGACCTACGGAGACGAATATCGGAGGGGGGCGATCGACGATCGCATGGCCGGTTCCCAGGGTTGCGCGGCGATCCACCGGATCCTCGCGAAGGTCGGCCGGCGTGAATCGAGTGTCCTGGCCTCCGGCCGGATCGCCGCCCACCTGCTGGGTGTCCGCCGACTGGACACGATTGCCCAGGCCGGCGACCGATGGAAGAGTTTTCAGGCGGAGGTCGGGCCGGGCCGCTCGCCGATCGAGTTGTTCGACTGGATCGTGATCGACGCGGCCGAGAATTTCTACCAGTCGCAGGCCCAACGGGCGTTCATCCTCGAAGAGGCCCAACGGGCGGGATACCGGCTCATCGAGCAGGACCGCGGGATTCTCGTCTACGGACGCCCCCCGATCTCGCCGCACGCGGAGTGATCGAGGTCAGGGTTGAGAGTTGAGGGTTGAGGGTTGAGGGTTCAGTCGTTCATGTCGCTTTGCGGCACCTGGAATGATGAGAATGGTTTTTGGTAGGATGACTTCTTGGTCGGGATGCGTGGCCGTGTCGGAGGTCGATTCCCTGTGGTGCTTTGAGCCCGCGGTTCAGTCTGACCTGGGTACCGCTACGAACCTGAAATTGTTGCCCCAGGCGGTCGGGGAGCACGCGGGACAGGCTGTTCCCACCGTCGGTACCCCTCGGCTGGCGCATCCTGGGGGAGAAGGTACGATGGACACGATCTACCACCGCGTTGCGGGCTTGGATCTTCACGAGAAGACCATTTTGGCCAACGTCCGCTGCATCAACGACAAGGGTGATTTGGACCAGGAGACTCGCAGCTTTGCTACGATGACGAAGGATCTCTTGGAACTGGCCGGCGGGCATGACGATCCGCCGAGGCTGGCCGATCTGGCGCGCGGCCGCATGCGCAGGAAGAGGGAAGCCTTGCAAGCCTCGCTGGAGGGCGGATTCCGGGAACACCACCGCTTCATGCTGCGGCAGCTTCTGGCTCATTTGAACCACCTGGACCAGCAACTGGCGGAATTCAACGCCCGCATCGAGGCTGCGATGGCCCCTTTTGTCGATGAGGCCCTCGCGGAGAAACTGGACGCCATCCCGGGGGTCAACCACACGACGATCGAGAACGTCATCGTCGAGATCGGCACGGACATGAACCGGTTTCCCACCGCCGACCACCCGGCTTCCTGGGCCGGGGTCTGTCCGGGAAACGATGAATCGGCCGGCAAACGCAATCGCACCAAGACCACCAAGGGCAATCGCTGGCTGCGTCGCGCGCTGAGCGAAGCGGGCTGGGCCGCAAGCCATGCCCGCCAGAGCTATTTCTCCGCCCAGTACCACCGCTTGGCCGGCCAACGAGGGAAGAAGCAGGCCCTGATTGCCGTGAGCCATGCCCTGTTGACGGGGATCTACGCCATCCTGAAACATCGCACCGACTACCAAGACCTGGGAGCAGACTACTTCATGCAACTCAATCCCGAGCGACTGAAACGTTGCTTCGTCAAGCGTTTGCAGCAACTCGGCTACGAAGTCAGCGCGGTTCGCTCCCCGGCAGCATGAACTGCCGAAACCGATCGAATCGCAGTAAGAAACGGGTACCCCCACCATCGCTGACACGATGCCTTCAGTGCTTCATATTTTCGCGACAGGGTTCAGGTCGCGCGACCGACCTCCAATCTCCAATCTCCAATCTCCAATCTTCGACCTCCGACCCTCGACTTCCGACCTCCGACCTCCGACCTCCGATCCTCGACTCTCGACTCTCGACTCTCGACTCTCGACCCTCGACCCCTGCTCTCTGAAGTCCATGGCTTCCGTACCCGGTTTGCCCCGAATTGTCCTTGCGAGCCGCTCACCCCGGCGGCGGCAACTTCTCGTCGAGGCTGGCTACCCGCTGGAGGTCGTCTGGCCTTCGGATGCGGCCGAAGGCGCGGGCCTGCCCGGAGAGAGCCCCTCGCAAATGGTGGCGCGGCTGGCGTATCAGAAGGCGGCCGATGTGGCCTCGCGGATCGAGTCCGGCCTGATCGTCGGTTGTGACACGGTGGTCGAATGCGGCGGCCGGATACTCGGGAAGCCCACCGAGGTGGACGATGCCCGCCGGATGCTCCGGGAGCTTCGAGGAGAACAACACCGCGTTCTGAGCGGGCTTTGCGTGTGGAGAAAGCCAGGCCCCGGGCCATGCACGCGCGTCGCGGAGACCCTGCTCCGGATGGACCGGCTGAGCGACGCCCAGATCGACGAGTACCTTGCCAGCGGCGCATGGGAAGGCAAGGCGGGCGCGTTCGGGTATCAAGACCGATTGGGCTGGGTCCACGTAGTCGCGGGAAGCGAGACCAACGTGGTCGGCCTTCCCATGGAACTCCTCGCCGAAATGGTTGCCTCGCCGATGCTCGAACCTTCGAGACACCAACGCAACCGCCACAAAGAGGGGTGACGGGGCAATGTGGCCCCAAACCAATCCATAACGAAGAAGCACGCCCGCCGACTCCCCGGCTTTTT
>CAYSGY010000190.1:0-9968 GCA_964430315.1 uncultured Planctomycetaceae bacterium | reverse complement strand
GTGTTCCGGCGTCTGCCGGTTCGGATCACCGTCTGCGATCCCGGCCTGTACCAGTTCCTGGTGCATCACCCTGACGTGGTGGTGAACATCTGGGAGCAGTTCGGAGTGAGCCACCTCGCGTTGCGTCAGATGGGACCCGACACCTACCAAGTGACCGACGACGTCGGCACGTCCGGGACGATCCAGTTTCTCTACCGGAGCCGCGACACCAACGTGGCCTACATTGACGGGCAGTACACCGGGCGACTCTTAGGGCATCAAGTGCGCGGCCGAGGCATCCTCGTGCTCAAGAGCGGATTTGTCCGTAACTTGGAGGGGAAGTGCTACGTGACCAGCCGGCTCGACGCCTTCATGAATATCGAGCCGGGCGGAGCGGAGTTTCTCACGAAGACCTTCCAACCGTTGGTAGGCAAGGTAGCCGACCAGAACTTTATCCAGACCGCCGATTTCCTCGGAAGCCTCTCCCGGACCGCCGAGGTGAACGGCCGGGGAATGTTGCGTTTGGCCGCGCGCCTCGAAAGGATCCAGCCCGAGGTGCGACAGGAGTTCGCCCGGCTTCTCGAACAGGTGGCGCAGCGGACCGGACGAGCGAATCGCCCTGCCTGGGAGGATGAGGAAGACGGGCTGGCCGGTGCGTCGGACCGGGTGGAGCCCCTCGTGGCCAGGCGTCCCAACGAGGCTGCGTCTCCCGCGGTCAGTCCGACGACGCCTTCTCCGACGCCAGCTCCTTGAGCCGGCGCAGGTCCACCTTGCCCGTTCCCAGGATGGGAATTTCGTCGACCTGGAAGAAGCTGTCCGGCGATGGGATCCAGATGGGCGGGAATCCCGTGCCGGCCAACTCGCGGCAGACGCCTTCCGGCGTCTTGGGTAGTCCGGTGTGCAGGACCACCAGCCGTTCTCCCTTGCGCGGGTCGGGCACCCCCGTGACGGCCAGCGAGACCTTCTCCTCGTCGAGATCCAGCACTTGCCCGAGCGCCTCCTCGATGCGGATGTGCGGCACCATCTCGCCGCCGATCTTCGAGAAACGGCTCTCCCGGCCGGTGATGCGGATATAGCCGTCGGGATCGATCATGGCGATGTCGCCGGTCACGTACCAGCCGTCGCGAATCACCTCGGCGGTCAGGTCGGGCTGGCCGAGGTAGCCTTTCATGACGTTCGGCCCCTTGATCAGGAGCATCCCCGACTTCTCCGGGCCGAGGTCTTCTCCGGTCTCGAGGTCGACCACCTTGGCCTGGACGCCGGGGATGGGCCGGCCCACGGTCCCCTCTCTCCACGCCGCCTTCCCGTCAGGGGCGCGCTGGGCCGGAATGTTCACCGAGACCACGGGCGACAACTCCGTGGTGCCGTATCCTTCCACGGGTCGCAGGTTGAACTTCTTCTCCACCGCGTCGGAGAGGTCCGGCGGCAGCTTCTCCGCGCCGGTCACGATCAGATCCAGCGTGGCGAAATCCTCGGCCGGCACCCGCCGCAGGTACCCTCGCAGGAACGTCGGAGCGACGACAAGCAGGGTCGCCCGCTGCTTGCGGCTCAACTCGCCTACCTGCCTCGCGTCAAGCGGGTTGACGTGGTACGCCACCTTGGGAGGAAGCATCAGCGCCGCCCACATCGCCACCGTGTAGCCGAAAGAATGGAAAAACGGAAGCACCCCGATCAGCGTGTCGTTCGCGCGGAGGTTCAACGCACCGTTGAACGACTCCACGTTCGTTCCGACGTTGCGGTGCGTCAGCATGACGCCCTTGGGGTCGCCGGTCGAGCCCGAGGTGAAGATCACGGTCATCACTTCTTCGGGGTCGGTCCGGGTGAGTCCGAGCCGGCGTTCCAGCAGGGCGACGGGCATCAGCCAGGTTTGCAGGCCCGCGATCAGCTTGTCGACGGTCGTGATCCGGTCCTTGAAGTCTTCGAGATAGACCAGTTCCGCGTCGGGCTTCAAGTGCTCGAAACGCTCCATGACCCGGCGGCTGGTCAGAACGCGCCGGATCCCGGCCCGGGCGATGCAGAGATTCAGGATCTCCGAAGAAACCGTGTAGTTCAGGTTGATCGGCATGCGCCGGGCCAGCAACAGGGCGGCGTTGGCCACGACCGCCGGGACCGACGGCGGCAGGAGCAGGCCGACACCGGCGTCGGAGTCGGTCAGGACGTTGCGCAGAAGCAGCCGGCGGACGCACAAGGTCCGCATCAAGAGGCCCGCTCCCGTCAATTCCATCCCGAACGAGTCAACCACCTTCGGGCGCCGCATGGCGGAGCGGCACATCCGCAGGAAACTCCGCGTCGGGACCTTCCACCGGACCGGCTTCTGGCTCATGGCACCCCCAACGTCGCCTTCCGCGATGCGTCTTGCCTTCCGGGGCCTTCCTGGATGGGAAGTCGCCCAGATTTCACCATCGGCAAACCACCCGCCCATCCGGAACCCATGTCCGAACTCGCCGCGAACTCCCCGCCTATCCTCCAAGACTATTTCGGGGAAGACGGCTGCAATATAACATATACGGTGGATACAATACCCCTCTTGCATACTAAATGGCCTCGCCCTCCCAGGACGGTGAAACCTCATTTAGACCCGGGGTGTTCATGCCCAAACACCGGCCCGAAGCGCAAGCGAGGGAGCGGTAAGCCCTCGCGTTTTCGGTTGTAGACTTGCGATGGGGTGACACTTCAACCGTATGACGATGTCGGAAGAGGAGAAGGAAAGATGATTCACGTTCGGCAAGTTCTTCGGCTCGTGGCTTCCGGCGCCGCACTCTGCATCGCCGCCGATTCCGCGGCAGCCAAACAACCGGCCCCTGGGCCGATGCGGGCCCTTCAGAAGCTGGCCGAGAAGCAGGGCCATCCCGAGGCCGCCGTCCGGGACCTGGAAGACCTCGGCTTCCAGGTCCCGCCCGACGTGGAGGCCGCCGCCGCAGGCGTCACTCCGAAGGCGCTCCAGAAGGCGGTGGAACAGGAGGGACCGCTCGCCGCACGCCTGGAGACTGCCCTCGGCAAGCCAATCTCGCCCGTGCTGACCCGTCAGATCCAGGACGCCGAGTCTCTGTACGCCGACAGTCTCAAGCCGCTCCAGGAGAAGTACGCTCAGGACGTGAGCCGAATCACAGGTCTGCCGCAAGACAAGCTCCGCAAGATCCTCTTCACCAAACAGGGCGCGCCAACGGGCACGAAGAAGGCCGTCGCCGAAATCGAGAAGTCGCTCGGGCGGCGGCTTAGCGCGGGCGATGCCGGCCGCTTCACCGACGCACGGGACGAATTCCTCGCGGCATGCCAGTCGGAGCGCAAAGCCCTGGCCTTGCAGGTCGCCAAGATCGCCGCCGTGCCCCGGTCGGTCGTCTGGGCCCTGGTGCGCTAGCGATCCGCCGCCGTTGATCCGCACATTCCCTGGTTGTACGGCTTCAATCTCGACTTCCGATTCCGCTGACCGCCCGGTGATCGCTGTGACCGTCAGAGACTCACCAGCAGCGGGGACGAGCAGATACGGATCGCCCCCATTGACAACGTGGCAGGGCACGCCAACCATATGGACATTGGAGGAAATCTATACAACCGCGTCCATGTCGCCGGCCTAAGCGTCCAGAAGACCTTGAACTGGGGGCTTGATGTGAGCCGAAGTCTCTGTTATGGTCGCTTCTGGTGTAACGCCATCCGGTTTCGCCACTTAGAGTTGTCGAAAATCGCTTGGTGGCGTATACTTCAATAGCCATAACTAACGTCGAAAAACCATCCCCTGGCAGTACGCGCCCCCTCCGCATGGCGGGGCAAGCCGAGCCCAGGGGATTTCTTGTCGGAGAGATCGACGACGGCGACCGCGATTCTCGTCGATGGCGGGTTCTTCTTGACCCGCTATCGGGCCCTACGAGGGAATGCCTACCCACATCGAGTCGCCAAGAGTCTGCACTGGATGTGTCGCCAGCATCTTCGGCAGGAAGGCGGCGCCCGATGCCTATATCGCATCTTCTTCTACGACTGTCCACCGCTCTCCAAGAAGGTCCATAACCCAGTTACCCAGAAAGCCATTGACTTCGCGAAAAGTCCGTCAGCACTGTGGCGGCTTGCGTTTCACGATGAACTGTGAAAACTGCGCAAGGTGGCGCTTCGACTTGGCTACCTGAACGAACGGTCTGGGCAATGGGAACTTCGTCCGGAGAGGCTGAAGGATCTCCTTGCTGGACGAGTGACTGTAGCCAACCTGACAGAACAAGACGTTAAGTACGAGGTCCGCCAGAAAGGAGTGGACATGCGGATCGGGCTAGATATTGCGTCCATGGCCTTCAAGCGCCAGGTCGATCAGATTATCCTGGTGGCTGGCGATAGCGATTTTGTTCCAGCAGCCAAGCTTGCCCGTCGTGAGGGAATCGACTTCATCCTGGACCCGATGTGGGCGTCCATTCGAGACGATCTTCACGAGCATATTGACGGGCTGCGTTCGGTGTTTCCCAGGAAGCCAAAGACAGTACCCGCATCGTCGGCTCCGCCGGCTACACCCAGTAGCCTTCCCAATACCACGCCTCCTCAGGTCTAGGCGTTCCCTCCCCGCTCTTGCTTTGCTCCCCGGACTACCCCGGCAAAGTGTACCATTCCTCCCCTGTCCGCCGACTTGTCTCGCGGTGGGACGGGCGTTAGCCTGGAGGGACCTTCGTTCAAGCGTCCCGCGGCATGAACCCCAGGGGAGGCAACCCATGAGCAACGCGATCAAAACGGCCATCCTAGCGGGAGCGGCATGGGCCTGGGCGTCCATCCCTGTCTCGGCCATGGAGACGCTGCTGGTGCTCCAAGCCAGCAAAGAGTTCCCGCGGATTTCGGAAGGGGACCTGGTGGAACTGGCCGACGGGCGGCTGTGCGTCGTCTATTCGCGGTTCACCGGCGGGGGCGGCGACGAATCGGCCGCCGATCTGACGATGCAGACCTCGGCCGACGGCGGCAGGACCTGGAGTCCGGTGAAGATCCTCGTGCGCAACGAAGGCAAGTGCAACGTCATGTCGGTGAGCCTCCTGCGGCTCAAGAGCGGCGAGCTGCTGCTCTTCTACCTGCGCAAGGACTCGGAATCCAAGTCCTGCAATCTCTACGTGCGGCGGTCCCGCGAGGAGTTGGCAAGCCTCAGCGAGCCGGTGCGTGTGACCACGCTCGAAGGCTACCACGTGGTCAACAACGACCGCGTGGTGCAGCTTTCCACGGGCAGGCTGATCGTCCCGGCGGCGCTGCACACCGGTTTTGATGCCTCGGGCAAGAACGTGACTCCGTTCGTCGGCCAGGGCGTGCCGTTGGTCTACTTCTCCGACGACGAGGGCCGGACGTGGAGGCGGGACGAGACGCCCGTTACCCCGACCCAACAGCGCAAGCTCGTCCTCCAGGAGAACGGCGTCGTGGAACTGGCCGACAAGCGGCTCTGGATGTTCATGCGGACCGGCCACGGCTCCCAGTACGGCTGCTTCTCGTCGGACGGCGGGCTGCACTGGACCGAGCCGGCGCCGACGCCGCTGGCCTCGCCGTGCAGCCCGGCCACCATCGAGCGATGCCCTTGGTCGGGCCAACTCCTCTGCGTGTGGAACGACTACCGCGGCGACCACCCGTTCACGCCGCCCAAGCGGACGCCCCTCTGCCTGGCCGCCAGCAGCGACGAGGGCCGCACCTGGGGGAAATCGATCGTCCTGGAAGGCGATCCGAAGGGCTGCTTCTGTTACACGTCGATGACCTGGGGCAAGGATCGCCTCTACCTGACCTATGGCTCGTTCAACCAGTGGAAGGTGGTGTCGATCGCCAAGGACTGGCTCGCCGCGCAACTGGCCGCCGCCCGGGCCGGCACGGCCAAGTGGGCCGAGCCCCTGAAGGAGCCGCTGATCGCCGAGGCCATCGACTACGGGCGGTCCTTCGTCAATACGAAGGCCAAGTGGAATTCGCCGCGGTTCTGGGTCGAGTCGCGTTTGCGAATCACGGATCCCGCCGGCAAGACGTCGCGGGAGTACCTCCAGTGCGGCTCCTGCAAGAGCGAGTACACGTTCCCTGCCCGGGGATTGTTCCATGCCGACAACTACGACTTCCTCCCCGTGTTCAGCCAGGTCGATTGCGTGGTCTTCCGCCGCAATGTTACCGAGCGGGGCAAGTATATCGAAGTGAAGCCCGCCGCGAAGGCGTGGGACGGCACGGTGCCGGTGATGCGGCACTTCCGCGGCCGGATGCTCCGCAACGTCGAAGAAATCTCCAAGGCCATGACGGCCGGCAATCCGCTCGTGGGCCAGACCGAGATCCGCGATGAGAAGTCGGGCCGCGTCGCGGTGATCGAGTATCCGATCAAGACGATCAACTGGCAGCGCGAGACGGGCGACTGGCAGGTCGACACCGGCCCCGTGCTTCTGCCCGACCTGACCGCTCCGCCCGAACAGTGGTCCTTGAGGCTCCGCCTGGCCTACGTCGCCTTCAATGCCCCCGACTGGGCGGAATTCGTTATCGAAGAGCCCACACCTGTCGGCGGCGGTTCCAAGGACGTGCCGAGGACCTACCACTACATGGGTCAACTCGCGAGGCCGGCTCGAAACGTCGTCCTGGCCCAAGACGGGCAGTAGACGGTTCGGTCGATCCGACGGCGTGGACTCCTGCGTGCCGGGCAGGCCCGCTAACTGATCGCGTGGGCCCCGCTGATCAGGTCGATGAAGTCCTGGTTCGCCTTGAACTTGGCCAGCTTGGCGGTGAGCTGTTCCATGGCGTCGACCGGGTGCATGCTGGAGAGGGTCCGCCGCAGCATGGTGACGGCGTGCAGGGTCTCCGGCGAGAGGAGCTTCTCTTCGCGCCGGGTGCCGGACTGGGAGATGTCGATCGCCGGCCAGACGCGGCGGTCGGCCAGCTTGCGGTCGAGCACCAACTCCATATTCCCGGTGCCTTTGAACTCCTGGAAGATCAGCTCATCCATGCGGCTTCCCGTGTCGATCAGGGCCGTGCCCACGATCGTCAGGGAGCCGCCTTCCTCGAAGAGCCTTGCGGTGGCGAAGAGTTTCTTGGGGATGTCCATGGCCTTGATGTCGACGCCGCCCGACATGGTGCGTCCGGTGTTCCCGACCCACTTGTTGAAGGCCCGGGCCAGGCGCGTGATCGAATCGAGCAGAAGGAAGACGTCCTTGCCCATCTCGGCCAGACGACGGCATCGCTCCACAATGAGTTGGGAGAGTCGCACGTGGCTTTCGATGTCCCGGTCCAGACTGCTGTAAACGACCTCACCGGGAACGGCGCGGCGCATATCGGTCACTTCCTCGGGCCGCTCGTCGATCAACAACATGACCAGCTTGACGCCGGGGTAGTTCTTGCCGATCGCCTGGCTGATGTGCTGCAAGAGGATCGTCTTGCCGGTGCGCGGAGGGGCGACGATCAGCGCCCGCTGCCCCTTACCCAGCGGCGTCAGAAGGTCCATGACTCGGGTCGTCAGCGGGGCCGGGCCGGTCTCGAGCTTGAACCAGTATTCGGGGTTGATCGGAGTCAGTTGATCGAAGGTCTTGACGTCGCGGTACTCTTCGGGCTTGATCCCATCGACGTCGAAGATCTCCTTGAGGCGGGGGCCTTGTTGTCTGCGGCCCGGTTGGACCATGCCGCGGAGCAACAGCCCCTCGCGCAGCCCGAACTTCTCGATCATGCTTCCGGGAACGAACGGGTCGGTGAGCTGACGGACGTAGTTGGCGCCCGGATCGCGGAGGAAGCCGTAGCCGTTGGGGTGCATCTCCAGCACGCCACCGCCCTCTTGGAGCGGCCCCTCTTCGCCGTTGTCGGCCGGCTCGGGCTCGCGCCCGTTGTTGCCCGGCTGAAGGCTGCTATCGCGCGGTGGCCGCATGCGGTTGTGGCGGGGGCCCGAACTGTATCCGTTACGTCCGCGTACCCGACCCCTTCGTTTCTTTCCCATAACGACACCAGAGTATAGAACTGCCCGCGCACTGTCGCGCAGATTGAGCGTGGCAATTGGGACCGTCCCAAACCAGCGCGGGCGGACCTGCGGCGGCTAGCCGCATGCCCTTACCAAGAAGTCCAATTCCCGTCCGACGACGAAAACCGTTCCGCAATCAAGGAGGCCGCGTCAAGAACCTTCCCGTGCGCGACTATCCCCGGTCTCACTTGGCTCACTGAGGCCTACGAGCCCACCTGGAGTGCCCATTCGCACAGGCTGACCACCCCCCGCAGCAGGAAACTCGGGTCGAGACACTCTGCTGCGCCCCACCGCGTCGCAAAGACCGGCAGGTAGTGGTCCTGAGAACCTAGATCATAGGCCGCAATCGCCTATTGCCCGGCAGGACTCAAAGCTACCGATATCTTATCAATCTCTCGGCTTGTGTCAAGCCGCAACTCGACTATTCTTGCCACGTTGCCACGTCCGGGCCCTGCCTCGAACCACTTCTTGCCGGCGTGTTGCAGGGGAATCCGCGGGGTATCAACAGCATGCCCCCCTCCCTCGGCGAATGACCGCTACTGCCATATACCCTATTTTCCAAAGTCAATCAAGTCAAGGGTAGCAATTCCGCGTTGCAGTCAAGAAATTCGCTAGATTTGCCGCAAGCCGCAAAGTTCCCCTAGATTCTAGCGTCCCTGGCATCCGATAAACCCACCGAGCCGGCCACCTGGCCGCTTCCTTTTCTCCGACTTTCTGCCCGGTGACGCTGTTTTGGGGACTGGGGAACATGCAGGCAAAGAACGTGTGGCTATGCTTGGTGCTTTTCGCCGTAGCGACAGGCGAGCGGGTTCCCGCTGAATCGGGGATCCGTTGGCAGCCCAATCTGGAGGCCGCCAAGCGACTCGCCGCCCAAACCAATCGCTTGGTCTTGATGCACTTCTGGACCGAATCGTGTGGACCCTGCATGAAGATGGAGCGAGAAGTCTTCTCTCGGCCCGAGGTGGCCGCCGCCATCGAGGCCAACTTCGTCCCGGTGCGGGTCAATGTCCAGATCTTCCCCCTCACCGCCCGTGAGTACGGAGTCAACGCCTGGCCCGCCGATGTCATCATGACACCCCAGGGCAGTGTGATTTTCACCCGAAAAGGTGGTCTCGGTGCGGCCCAGTACGTGGATATGATGAACCAGGTCGCTGCACGTGCCCGCGGCACGTCATCGCCCGCCTACGCTCAGGCCGGGCAAGCGCCCTCGTACAGTCCGTCGGCAGCGGCCGCTCAGGGCGGAGCCCCAGGCGACGCAAGTCGACCGTGGACGCCTTCCGCCGCGGCGCAACAGCCCGGGTCTCGCCCGTCCTCCGTCCAGGGCATGGAAGCTGCATCTCACTGGGGGGGCGCCGTTGGCCAGAGGGTTCCGGCCGCTGGTGGCCCGCCGTCCGATCAGCCTGCCGCGGCCACTCCCAGCCAAGGCGCCAGTCCACGAGCATTCGCTGCGTACACGCCCCCCAGGCAGCCTGACGTCGCGACCGGCCCTACGGACTATGGTCGGGCCGGGTTGCCGCCGGGTTACGCCAGCGTGTCGCAGGCGCAGCCCGACGCCCCCGCGGCAACACAACCACCGATCCGCTCGTGGCAAGGGGAAACTGCACGATGGAATCCCAACGGCACGCCCCCCCGCGCCGATTTCGCCCAGGCGCCGGGGCGTCCGCCGCAGGCCTCCGTGCCGGACCAGACCGCCGGACGCAACTTTGCCGCGGCCCCCAGAGGAGAACTGGTGTCGCGGCCGTCGGTGACGACGGCCCAAGAGTTGGCTGGCCCACGCGACGTATCCCCATCCGCCCCTCCGGCAGCCGATCCGAAGGCGCCGCCGCTTGCTCTCGACGGATACTGCCCCGTCACTTTGAGCCAGAAAGAGCAGTGGGTCAAGGGCGATCCGCGCTACGGGGTGATTCACCGGGGCAGGACGTATCTCTTCATTGGGCCTGAAGAGGCGAAGGCGTTTTTTGCCGCTCCCGATCGGTACGCACCGGTGCTGTCTGGGATGGACGTCGTGATCGCGGTCGAAGAACGCCGCCAGGTGCCCGGACGACGGGAGTATGGGGCGTGGTACGAAGGCCAGGTCTAT
>CAYSGY010000189.1:9622-10026 GCA_964430315.1 uncultured Planctomycetaceae bacterium | reverse complement strand
TCCTGCGTGAGCGGGGCTTCCAGCCGCTCCGCGTCCGATACCACCGGGGCGACCAGGCGAGGATCGAGGTATCGTCCGAAGCCCTTTCCAGGTTCTTGGACCCGCAGTTCCGTCGCGAGGTCGTCGCCCGGCTCAAGGCCCTGGGCTTCAAGTACGTGTCGCTCGACCTGGAGGGATTCCGCTCCGGGAGCATGAACGCCGTGCTGCCCTCCGAGAGCCTTCAGATCCTGAACCATTGATCCAACCCTAAGGGCGCTGCAACATCAGCCCTTCGATGACGGCGGCGATCTGCTGGGGCGGCATTTTCTTGACCAGATAGGAATGCGTCTTGCCGGGCGACTCCTGCCAGGCGTTGCTCCCATCCTCGTTGACGTGGAGGAATCCGCCTGAGCGAACGTCCATCC
>CAYSGY010000189.1:0-9612 GCA_964430315.1 uncultured Planctomycetaceae bacterium | reverse complement strand
AAGAAATACTCCCGCAGGACATCCTCGATGAGCGGTCACTTCCGCTTGGAGAATTCCCCGGCGTTCTCCGGAGAACGCCTCACGACTTCGATGAGCCGGGGGATCAGGCAATCGCTGTATCCGCGGCGGTTCCCTTCGAGGAAATGGATTTGCCACGCTTCTCCCGGGCGCAGCTCGACGTCCTCGGGCATCTTTCCGCTCTGGAGCAGGCCGCGGTAAACGTCGTGGAGCACCTCGCCGAGCGAGATCCCACCCCGAAAGCCCCAGTCGAACAGGTCGGCATTCTCCCCAGTGAGTTGGACTGCGGCATCGGCGATGAAATAGGCCATCGCCTCCGCGTTATCCTTCGCCTGGGGATATCTCTTTCGGGCCGTATCGTTGACGGCACTCAGCACCGCGAGGAGCGCCTTCTCCTTCCGGCCCTCCTGCCAAAACGTCTCGGCGTCCTGAAGACGGGAATCCAGGGACATGGGGCCTCCTCCGTATCCAATCGGCACAAGTGGAGCGGAAGGGGTTCGAACCCTCGACCCCGGGCTTGCAAAGCCCGTGCTCTCCCAATTGAGCTACCGCCCCAACAAGTTGGGTTCCACCGTCCGACACATCCTACGCCGGACGGCGGCCGACAACCACCCCAAAGTCTTGGACGCCGTAAGTCCAAACAGATTCTACTTTTACACAAACGCAACGTTTCACGCAAGAGGGGCCATCGTCCCGCGGGGTTGCGACAGAACGGGCGATCATTCGAAGACACCACGGAATCCGGCCGCACGGCATAGGAGAATCCCCGCCCAGGCACGAC
Source organism: uncultured Planctomycetaceae bacterium (assembly GCA_964430315.1). Lineage (GTDB taxonomy): Bacteria > Planctomycetota > Planctomycetia > Pirellulales > Thermoguttaceae > CALFBP01. The sequence continues at coordinate 8,813 of CAYSGY010000189.1, read as the reverse complement.
GGTGATGCGGCGGTCTGCCTGGGTCGCAGACAGCCAAGAACATTCCAAAGAGGGTGATATTGCCACTCATTAGTGGACCCCTAAATCCGGCGTGAAGCTTTACGCAGCCCTCTGGCCTGGATAGCCTTAAGGTTGCCCACCCTTTGTACCTCAAGCCGCACGTCCCACCTATCGGGAGTAGGTACCATGAGGACCTCGATGATTTCGCGTCGCGAGAACAGCCCTGGACCTGCCACTGTCTTTGGTGTTTGGGTTTTATGGGTTGTCTGCGCAACCTGGGCCATGGGTGCCGAGGGTACCGGCCCGCCCGCGCCGGCCCCGGCCCCTGCGGCGCAGCCCGCACCCCCGCCGCCCGCCACACCGGCACCGTCCCAGCCTGCTCCGGCTGCCACGCCAGCCGCGGCTCCAAGCCCTGCCCCGAAGCCAGCTGAAGCCAAAGCGGAGCCAAAAGCGCCCGAGGCGAAGGCCCCGGAAGCCAAGCCGCCGGAGCCGAAACCCACCGAGCCGAAGCCGGCCGAGGCCAAACCCGCCGAAGCGAAACCCGCGTCCGCCAACTCCCCAGAGCCGAAACCGGCAGACACAAAACCCCCGGAACCAAAACCCCCGGAACCAAAACCGGCGGAACCAAAACCGGCGGAAGCCAAGCCGGCGGAGCCTGGGAAGGCGGGACCGAGTTACACCCTGTTGGCGCAGCCGGCAATGGCGGACCGCCTCAAGTTGAGCGACGAGCAGCGGGCGAAGGTGGCCTCTCTGCTGGCCGAGCGCCGCGAGGCGGTGGCCAAGGCGACGGAAGCCGATCGCGCGAAAGTGCTTGAAGAGAACGAGAAGAAGCTGGCAGAAATCCTCAGCGACGCCCAGCGGGCCGATTTGGCCAAGATCCCACCCGAGCCGCTGCTGCGATTCAACTTCCGCTTCCAGCGCTGGGTCGACGTCTTGGAGGAGGTGGCGCGCCAAGCCGGGCTCTCCCTGGTCCTCGACGCCCCGCCGCCGGGTACGTTGAATTACTCCGACGACAAGGAGTACACGCCCACCGAGGCCATCGACCTCCTCAATAGCGTGCTCCTCACCAAGGGGTTCACGCTGATCCGCCGGGACCGGATGCTGGTGTGCGTCAGCACCGAGGCGGGAATCCCGGAGAACCTGGTGCCCCGGGTAACGCTCGACGAGTTGGACTACCGCGGCAAGTTCGAGTTGGTGGCCGTCATGATTCCCCTGGAGGGCCGGGCCGCGGCCACGGTTTCCGAGGAAATCAAGCCGCTACTGAGTCCGCTCGGGAAGGTGGTCCCGCTGCCGGCGACGAGTCAGCTCCTGATTACCGATTCGGCGGGAAACCTGCGGAGCATCCGCACGCTGATCAAGGCAATGCCGGCCGCGGCGGCGGCGACGGCGGTCGCCCAGCCGGCCAAACCGGAGCCGCCGGTCTTCGCCATCTATCCGATCAAGGGGGTCGACCCGGCGTCGGCCCTCACGGTGATGACGACGTTGTATCCCACGCCGCCGAACAACTTCGTGCTCGATCCGAAGACCGATCAGCTCAGCGTCCATGCCGGCCCGACGGTGCAGGCGTCGGTCAAGGCGATCCTCGAAGAGATGATGAAGACCGGCCTGCCGCCGGAGAAGCAGTCGCGGCTGGAACTGTACGCGATCGACGAGGCCCGGGGACCGGAGCTTCTGAAGAGCCTGGAGGGGATCACGCCGCAAGCCAAGTTCACGCTGGATAGCAGAACGGGGAGGCTTGTGGCCTGGGCGACGGGGGCGGAGCACGATCAGTTGAAGAAGGCTCTGGAGAAGTTGGGCATGGGCCCGGTGCCGGAACAGGCCCGGCAATTCGAGGTCTACCGGCTCACGAAGGCCAGCCCGAAGAGCGTGCTGACGCTTCTCGAGACGCTGTTGCCGACCGCGCGCCTGGCGATCGACGCCCCGACCGACAGCCTGGTGGTCATCGGCACGGCGTCGGACCAGAAGGCGGTGAAGTCGATTCTCGAGCAGTTGCAGCCGGAGAAGCCGGGGCCCGGGACCCCGGAACTCCGGTTCTACCAGTTGACGCGCACGCCGACGCCCGGCATGGTCGAGGTGATCGAGGGACTGGCCCCAAAGGCCCGGGTGACGATCGACCCGACGAACAAGCGGCTCATGGTCGTGGCCCCGGCCGTCGAACACGCGGCGGTGAACAGCGCCGTCGAGGCGTTTGAAAAGGGTTCCGCGGAAGAGAAGAGCAAGCTGGTCGCCTATCCGGTCACGCAGGCCCAGCGCACGCGGTTTCAGGCTGTGCTGACGACCTTGACGGCGGAATTGCCCGGCATCCAGGTCATCACCGACGCGGAGCCGGGCGAACTGGCCATCTGGGCGAAGCCGGAACAGCACAAGGTGCTCGCGGAGATCCTCGAACAACTCAAGCGAGATGTGCCCTCGGGGGAGAAGTACGTGCTGGCGGGGTATCCGATCACCACGGCCGATCCGACGAGCGTCGTCACCGTGCTCAAGAGCATGTTCCCGACGCTGCAAATCGTCCACGACCCGAAGACGCATCGCCTTCTGGTCTGGGCCCTCCCCTCGGAGCAAGAGGCCCTCAAGAAGACGGTGGAACAGCTTCAGGCGCGGGTGCCGGCGGAGAAGCTCCCTCACTTCGAGACCTATCCTCTGCGCGGGGCCGAACCGACCGCCCTGGCGGCCAGTTTGCAGACGCTCGCGCCCAACGCGAAGTTCACGCCCGATGTGAAGTCGGGCCGGCTGGTCGTGTGGGCCATACCGGAGGAGCAGGAGATCGTGCGAGGGGCCCTGGAGAAGCTGGGGCGAGGGACCACGATCGAGAATACGCCGCAGGTGGAGACGTATCGTTTGACTCGCGTCGATCCCACGACCCTCGTCCCGCTGCTGCAAAGCCTGGCGCCCGAGGCGAAAGTCTCGGTCGATGCCACGACGAAGACGCTGATCGTGGTCGCCATCCCGGCCGACCAGCAGACGATCCGCGGCGTGGTGCAGCAGTTCCAGCCCGAAAAGCCCGGACGCGACACGCCGGAGCTGCGCACCTACCCGATCACGTCCGCCGACCCGACGAGCGTCATCACGATGCTCAAGAGCACGTTCCCGACACTCGAGGTCACGCTCGACCCGAAGGCGAACCGGTTGCTCGTCTATGCGACGGCGCCGGAGCACGAGACGATGAAGAAGACGCTGGAGCAGATCCAAGCGCAGGTGCCGCCGGAGCAGCAGCCGCGGTTCGAGGTCTACCCGGTATACGGGGCGGAGCCGACGACGCTGGTGGCCCAGCTCCAGACCCTGGTGCCCAACGCGAAGCTGGTGGCGGACGTCAAGGCGGGGCGGATCGTGGTTTGGGGGACGCCGGCCGAGCACCAGAGCGTGAAGGCCGCGTTGGAGAAGATGGTCCAGGGCGCGACGCCGGAGACCACGCCGCGTCTGGAGGTCTACCGTCTTACGAAGGCCGAGCCGACGACCCTCACGCCGCTCTTGCAGACCCTCGTGCCCGACGCCAAGATCTCCGTCGACCCGCAGACGAAGACGCTCATTGCGGTCGCAGCGCCGGCCGATCACGTGACGATCAAGACGGTGCTCGAACAGCTTCAGCCGGAAACGCCGGCCCCGGACGCCCCGCAACTGCGGTTCTATCCGCTGGCCCAGCCGCAGCCGGCCACGATTGTCCCGGTGCTCCAGGGGCTCGCCCCCAAGGCGCAGGTCACGTTGGAGCCGGGCGGGAAGCGGCTCACCGTGGTGGCTTCGCCGAGCGACCAGGCGATCGTCAAGGCGGCGATCGAGCAGATCCAAGTGGTCGCCGTCCTCGACGAGCGGCCCAAGCTCGCGACCTACACCGTCACGCCCGCCCAGAAGAAGCGGTTCCAGTCGCTGGCGGCCTCGCTGGCCACGGAACTGCCGGGGGTGCAGGTTGTCGCGGAGAGCGGGCCCGACGAGCTGGCCGTCTGGGCCAAGCCTTCGCAGCACGCGGTCATCGCCGACATCCTCGAACAGCTCAAGCGGGAAGTGCCGGCGGCGGATCGCTACGAGCTCGTGTCCTACCCGATCAAGGCCGCCGATCCGCAGAGTGTCTTGACGCTCATGAAGACCCTCTTCCCGAACGCCGAGTTCGTGCTCGACGCCCGGACGCGGCGGCTCATCGTCTGGACGCTCCCGGACGACCAGAAGGCGATTCATGCGGCCCTGGAGAAGGTCGACTCGGGCACGGCGGCCGAGGGTCAGGACAAGCTGATGGTCTATCCCGTGCCGGACATCGACCCGGCCACGGCGATCGCGGTGCTCCAGGAGCAGTTGCCCGGGGCGAAGCTCTCCACCGACCCGAAGTCGGGGTCGATCCTCGCCTGGGCCCGCCCCGGCGAACATGAAATCCTCGCCCGAATGCTCAAGCAGATGGAGGCCGAGCCCGACGCGGCCCACAAGCCGACGGTTAAGACCTACCCGCTCGCCCGCGGCAATGCCGCGTCCCTGGTGCCCATGCTCCAGACCCTCGTGCCGAAGGCCCAAGTCGCGGTCGAGGCGAAGACCAACAGCATTTTGGCCACGGCGCTTCCGAAAGACCACGAGTTGATCCGGGCCGCGATCGAACAGGTTGCGAAGCAGGGGCCGGCCGGGACGATGCCCGAGATGGTCGTCCACAGCGTGCCGGCGGTCGGCCCGGGCGGGGTGGCCTCGATCCTCCCCACGCTCCGTCAGATCTTCCCCGACGCCACCTTCGCCGCCGGGGCCGACGCCACGAAACTCGCGGTCTGGGCCAGGCCCACCGAGCAGGAGGCGATCCGCAAGGCCGTCCAGGAACTCGCCAAGAAGGAGCCGGTCGATTCGGCGCACAAGCTGGTCATCTACACGGTCGACACATCGGGGCCCGGGAATGGAAGCAGCATGCTGAACATTCTCCGCGCGCTGTTCCCCGACGGGAGCTTCGGTTTCGGGGCGGATCCGAGCCGGCTGTTCGTGTGGGCCCGGCCCGACGACCACCCGGCCATCAAGAATACGATCGACGAACTCGCGAAGAAGGAACCGCCGGAGACGGCCCACCGGCTGGCGGTGTTCACGCTCGACCGGCACGGCCCCGGCGGAGTGGCGGGCGTCCTCACCGTGCTCCGGACGATGTTCCCGCGCATCCTGTTCAGCGTCGGTGCGGAGCCGGACCAACTCGTGGCATTCGTACAGCCCGCCGACGAGAAGCGGATCCAAGAGGCGTTGAAAACCCTGGCCGCGCCCGAGGACCCGGAGAAGGCCCACAAGCTGGTGATCTACACCCTGGAGACCACGGGCACGGCGGGGATGACGGGGGCCATCGGCATCCTGACCACGATGTTCCCGGAGGCCAAGTTCACCCCCGGCAGCGAGCCCGACAAGGTGGCCGTTTGGGCCCGGCCGCCGGACCATAAGAAGATCGAAGCCGCGGTGAAAGAGCTCTCCGGCAAAGAGCCGCCCGACAAGGCGCACCAGATGGTCGTCTATACCCTGGAGAGCGCCGGTAGGGGCGGTGCGGCCGGTGCGATCGGCATTCTCACGACCATGTTCCCCGAGGCGAAGTTCGCCGCTGGGACCGAGCCGGGCAAGGTGGTCGCCTGGGCCCGGCCGCCGGACCAAAAGAGGATCGCCGCGGCGGTGGCCGAGCTCTCGAAGAAGGAACCGCCGGAAACCGCGCGCAAGGTGGTGGTCTACCCCTTCAAGTCGGCCAATGCCATCGCGTCGTACTACACGCTTGCGGCACTTCGGGGGATGTTCCCCGAGGCCGAGTTCTCAATCGGGGCCGATCCGGAGAAGCTGGCCGTTTGGGCCCGTCCGGCGGACCACGAGGCGATCCGAAGCGCCGTCGAGCAATTGTCGCAGGAAGACCCGCCGGAGACGGCCCGACGCATGGTGGTCTACCGGCTGGAACAAGTCGGCGGAACCGGCGTGAGGGGGGCGATCGGTATCCTGACGGCCATGTTCCCCGAAGCCACGTTCAGTGCGGGGGCGGAGCCGGACCAGGTGGCCGCTCTGGCCCGTCCGGCGGACCACGAGCGCATCAAGTCGGCCGTGGCCGAGTTGTCCAAAAAGGAACCGCCGGAGAAGGCCCGCAAGATCGTCGTCTATCCATTCAAATCGGCAAGCAATCGGACTTCGTACTACACGCTGAACATGTTGCGGGCCATGTTCCCCGACGCGGAGTTCTCCGTCGGCTCCGATCCGGGCAAGGTGGTCGTGTGGGCACGGCCGGCGGACCACGAGGCGATCCAGAGCACCGTGGAGCAGTTGTCGCAGGACGACCCGCCGGAGCGGGCCTACAAGCTCGTGACCTACACCCTGGAATCGTCCGGCCCGGCGGCCACGCGCTCGGCCGTGGGGCTGTTGAGCGAGATGTTCCCCGAGGCGCAGTTCACGGCCGGGACGGAGCCCGGGAGGCTGATCGCCTGGGCCCGGCCCGACGATCAGGTGAAGATCAAGTCGGCCGTCGAAGAGCTTTCCAGGCGGGAGCCGCCGGAGAAGGCCCCGCTGGCGGCCGTCTACCAGCTCAATTCGATGTCGGCCACGGCGGCCCTCCCGTTCCTCACCACGGCGTTTCCCGAGGCGCAGTTCACGGCGGGCAGCGAGCCGCACACTTTGATCGCCTGGGCCCGGCCGGCCGATCAGAAGCAGATCAAGGCCGCCGTCGAGAAGATCGACGTGGAAGGGGCGATGCAGCTCCAGCGTTCGGTCTCCATCTACTCGCTCAAGGCCGGCGACTCCCGGACCTTGCTGCGCCTGCTCGAACCGATGACCCGGCGCAACGTCGAAATCGTGTCCGACGCCTCGCGGCATCGCCTGGTCGTCTGGGCCGATCCCGAGCAGCAGGAGGCCGTGCGTAAGACGGTCGAGCAGTTCCAGAAAGAGAACGCGAAGATCGGGGAGCCGAGCACGCAGGTGTACCGATTCCAGTGGGCCGATCCGCAGGCGGCGTTGACCGTTCTGTCGGCGCTCGTGCCCGCCGCCCAAATCGCCCTCGACACCGCCACCCACAGCCTCGTGGCCACCGCCGAGCCGGAAGACCACGCGAAGATCAAGGCAGCCATCGACGAGATGGACCGGCGCGACGCCGGCGGCCAGGCCCCGCGTTTGCAGGTCCACCGGGCGACGACCGCCGATCCGGCCCACCTCCTTGTGGTGCTCCGGGGGCTCTTCCGCGGACGGCAGGACGTGCAGCTCTCGCTCGACGAGCAGAACGACGCGATCGTGGCCGTGGCCTCGCCCGCCCAGCACGAGACGATCCGCAACCTCATCGACCAGTTGGAAAAAGAGGCCCGGACGGATGCCGCCGTGCGCCTGGTCCTCTATCCCCTCAAAGACGCCGACCAGGATGCGGTGCTCCAGACGCTCAACCTGCTGTTCGAGAAGCAAGGGGCCAAGGTGCGGCTCTCCGTCGAGCCGCGCGACAATCAACTCGTGGCCATTGCCCGGCCCGAGCAGCACGCCGCGATCGAGAAGGCCCTGGAGCAACTCCGGGGTGAAGACCGCGTGTTCGAGATCCTCACGCTGGAAGTCGTCGACCCATGGACCGCCCAGGTGGCCATCGACCGGCTCTTCAGCGACGGCCTCTTTCCCAGCGCCCACGCCCCTTCCGTCGACGTCGATTTGGCCACGCAACAGCTCTTCGTGCGCGCCACCAAGGATCAGATGACCAAGATTCGGGACTTGTTAGTGAAGCTGGGGGAGACCTGGCTGGCCAGCGAATCGGGCGCCGGCGGGCGGCGGTCGCGCACCGTTCCATTCGACGGCGACTTGACGTCGGCCTTGGAGGAAATTCAGCGCGTGTGGCCGCAGCTCCGTAAGAATCCGATTCAGCTCGTCAAGCCGGCCGACGCTATTCCCGTCCAGGGCCGCTTGCCGCGGCGCCCGCCGCCGGACGTGAAGAGTCAACCGATCCGGCCCGCCGCAGGCCCCAAAGGCCAGGAGGGCCAGGCGCTGCCGCGTAACGACGCGAAACCCCCGCCGGCGTCTTCCCAGCGTCCCGCGTCGGAAAGCAAGGCGACGACGCCCGAGGAGGGCTGGAAGCCCGCCAACGACGGCTGGCGCGCCAGCAAAGCGAAGGGGGAGGAATCGGATGCGGCCAAGCCGGTCGTGATCGTCCCGGGCGACGGCTCCGTGACGATCGCCTCCGACGACCCGGCCGCGCTGGCTCAATTCGAGGAGCTCCTTCGGGCCCTTTCGCGGCAACGCGGCGTGGTGGGCCGGAACTTCACCGTCTTTCTGCTCCGCAACGCCAAAGCGGCGGAGCTTGCCCCGACGCTCCAGCGGATGTTCCGCACTACGTCGGGCATCTGGCGGGGAGGCGCCGGCTCGGTGATCCTCGTGCCCGACGAGCGGCTCAACGCCATCGTGGCCTACGCCGGGCGTGCCGACCGGGCCACCATCGAGAGCCTCGTGAAGATCCTCGATACGGCCGAGGTCCCCGAGTCGCTTTCCGCCGACCGATTGCACCTCATTCCCGTCAAGAACACCAGCGCGACGAAGATCGAACGGACGTTGCGCGACCTCTTCAGCGCCCACGCCGAGGCCTTCAGCGTGGAGGAGACCACGAACTCCATCGTGGTGATGGCCTCGGATGCGATGGTCGAGGAGATCACGCGGGTCATCACGACCCTCGACGAGGCCGCCGGCGGCGATCCGGCCCGCAAGGTGGCCATCATCCCGCTGCAAAAGGCCAGCGCCGAGCGGGTGGAGAAGGCCCTCAACGTGATTCTCAAGAACGCCCCGCCCCGCAGCAGACGCCGCTGAGGGAATTAAGGGGTGAGGGAATAAACTGCACTTTCTGAGAAGACAGCCGTAGGCTGTCTGGGGTTTCGGAATTGATCTTG
>CAYSGY010000188.1:0-10031 GCA_964430315.1 uncultured Planctomycetaceae bacterium | reverse complement strand
CCCGAGCAGGCCGCCGCACGGGAATGCCGGGAAGAGACCGGGCTGGAAGTCCGCGTCGGGGCGTCGCTCGGCGTGATGGAACATGTCTACGACCACGGGCCGGTTCGTCTCCACTTCTTCGCCGCCGAGCCCCGGGAGCCGGAGCAATCTCCCGCGGCGCCCTTCCGCTGGGTCCCGATCGCCGATCTGGCTTCCTGCCGTTTTCCCGCGGCGAACGCGGCGATCGTCAAGGACCTCACCGCCGGGAAGTGAGCACGCAGACGCCGGCGAGATCTTTGACGGAGTCGACGCTCAAGAGAAGCCCAGGGGTTGCAACCCCTGGGCTTGCACGGCGAGTGAGTACGACGCACGGCCGGGCGTCTTCTCTGGATTCCGACCGGGGAGCACACCGCACGGCTTCAGTTCCAACCGTCGTTCTTGCGCCCGCTCAGTCGCCTTTCGCGCGGCGTGAGTTGGTCGTTCAGCTTGGAAATCCTCAACTTGATGGCCAGGCGGGTGAGCAAGGCGAGCTTGTCGGTGCCGAGCCTTGCCATGGCCGCAGTCTTGTGGTTATCCACCGTGCTCGGAGAGATCTTGAGGATCTTGGCCGCCTCTTTGACGGTGCATCCCAGACTCAAGAGACGCACCACTTCTTTGTGCCGCTGGGTCAGTTCGATGCGCATGGCAGTGTCTCGAACAAGGGCCGGGAGACGGACGGGTTTAGAGACATTATAGCCCTCCGCACCCGATCAACAACCAATCGGGTAAATCCTCCGGAATTCTGGAGTGGGGATGAAACACCCCAGAATAAGGTGGGTCGAGCAAAGGTCACTTCGATTCGCGTCGCACCAAGTCGAGCAGCGCGCGGTACTCCCGGTCGCCGGGCGCCAACCGCACCAGTTCCTCGGCGCAGGTGAGGGCCTTGCGCCAGTCGCGCTGTTGGGCGTAGTGGAGCGTGAGGGCCTTGACGTAGTCGGGTTCCGCGGGCGCCAGCCGGCATGCCGACACGAGCGCCTCTTCGGCCGCCTTCGCTTGCCCAAGCCGCTGGAGGGCCAGTCCCAGGTTGTAACGCACCCGGCCGTTGGCCGGCATGAGTTTCGCCGCGGTGGCCAACGAGTCGGCGGCCTCCTGCAAACGCTTCTCGTCTTCTGCCACGAGCAGCCCCAACGAATAGTAGGTCTCGCCGAGTTGCTGCCGCAACTGCTCGATCACGCGTTCGAGAGGCCGCTCCATGGCCGTCGCGTTCGTGGCGAAGACGGGGACGTAGGAGGGCTCGACGGCCTTGGAGGAAGACGGCGCGTTTCCGTTTGCCTTTGCCTGACGCTCGGTGTCGGCCAGTTGCTGCTTCAACTCGCCGATCGCGGCATGGAACTGCGCCTCGGCCTTCGGCTTCTCGTCGCGCTGGTCGTAGAGCATGGCCAGATTGATCCGCGCGGGGACGAAGTGGGGATCGATCGCGACCGCGGTCTGATATTCCTTCTCGGCATCGGCGAGCCGGGCGAGATGAGTATAGAGGACGCCGAGGTTGAGATGCGCCCCGGGTTGATCGTCGACGGCCTGCTGCCCGGTGACGTACTCCTCAAGGGCAACCGCGAAGGCGGAGCGGTCCTTCTCACTAAGACGGTCGCCGGGGACCCTTGCGAGAATTCTGGCTGCTTCCATACGCACGGCGCGGAGCGGGTCGGTCAGGCGAGGCGTGAGGCGGGACTGGATTTCGTCGGGCGGCAGCCTTTCCAGGGCCCGCACCGCGGTGGCACGGACCAGGCCGTCCGGGTCGTCGAGTGCGGCGATCGTCGCCCGGGCGGCTTGCGGGTCCTGGTACGCCCCCAGAAGGGACGCGGCGGTCGCGCGCACGATGGCCCGCGTGTCCTTGCGCTGGAGTACGGCACCGAGGGCCTCGACGGCCTCGGGCTTCCCCTGACGCCCGGCATCGAAGGCGTAGGCGAAGTGCGGCGGCTCTTTCTTCTTGCCGTACCATTTCTCCACCTGGGCGGCCGCCCACTGGGGCGTTTCCCCCTTGGCGTCGTTGTGGTGGCAGCCGTTGCAGGCATTCGGGATTCCCAACGCCACGGTCAACTCCGGCCGCGGGATGCGCAGGCTGTGGTCGCGCCGCGGATCGACGACCATGTAGAAGCGGTCCGGCATGTGGCACTCCACGCAGCGGGTGCCCCGCTTCGAGGCGTCGGGGTGGAAGTGGTGCGAGGCCGTGTCGTATTTCGTCGGCAAGTGGCACTGGCCGCACAGCCGGTTGTCGGCAAACCGTCCCCGCGTGGCCGGCTCGCCGAACTTGACCACGGTGGAGTGCGGGTCGTGGCAGTTGGAGCAGCGGACCCCGTTGTGGAACATCTTGCTCTGAAGGAACGATGCGTATTCGTACACCTCGTCGAGGATCTGGCCGTCGGCGTGATAGAGATTGGCCTCGAGCGTTTCCGGGAGGTAGTGGTCCAAGAAAGGCTTGCCCGGGAGAAAGTCGGGGGACACGATGCGCCGCCGCGCGTGGCAGGGAGCGCAACTCTCGATCTCCACCCGGCTGTCCGGATCCTTCAGACGCGGCAGCCCGAAGCCGTGACGCCGGTCCCAGAAGAGCGACCGCGAACGGGCCAGCTTCACGTGGAGGCTCCCCGGCCCGTGGCACGTCTCGCAACTCACGTCGATCTCGGAGAACTCAGTGTGATAGGTGTTGTCGGCCACGCGGTAGTTCTTGCGGAGGTTCGTCGTGTGGCAGTCGGCGCACATGTAGTTCCAGTTCTGGAGCGACCGCGTCCAGTGGAGCGGATCGGTGTGGGGGATCGCCTCGTCGGGGTAGAGGTGATACCACCGTTTGCCCGGCGTGTCCCACGCGATGGGCAAGCACTGCACGCGGCCGTCGGGGAACTCCACGAGGTACTGCTGGAGCGGACGATAGCCGAGCACGTACTTGACGACAAAGGTCTCTTGCTTGCCGTCGCGGTTGTCGGTCGACACGCAATAGGCGCCGTCCTCGCGGCGGAACATCTTCGAGGTCAGCCCGAAGTGCGCAAGCTCGCGGTTGCCGAAATCGCCCAGCACGGTCTTCGGCGTGGCCACGTCCATGGCCAGGTCGTGGTCCGAGCCGGTCCACAGCTCGGTCTCCTTGGGATGGCACTCCGCACAGGTGGGACGGCCGACGTACTCGGCCACCGCCCCTTCCGGCAGGCAGAGCCACCAGTCGGCCGCCACCCAGAGGCCAGCCACCAAGCCGATCGCCGCCGCGGCCCCAAGCAGATACCTCGGACGGAACAGAGATTTCAAACGCGCTGCGATGCTCATGGTGCGGGGAAGAGATTGGGGGGCGTGAGTGGTCTCCGAGGGGGATGCCGTGTTCAAAGTCGCTAGGGCGGCCCGATACCATAGAGGTTCTTCTGACCTCGCAGGAACATGGTATCGCCGACGAAGGCCGGCGTCGCCACCGATTCCTCACCCAGTCTCGAATCCGCGACGGGGACGAACGCCTTGGAGGCCCGGAAAACGTGCATCGTACCGCCGTTGTCCATGGCGTAGATGCGGCCGGCCGCGAGGATCGGGGAAGGATAGAACGACTCGTCGAACTCGTGGTTCCAGAGCTTCCGTCCCGTGTCGAGGTCGTAGCAGCTCACCACGCCGGACGAACTGGCGGTGAAAACGAAGTCCTCCGCCGCCAGAGGACTTGCGACATCCGGAAGATCGTCCTCGCCGCTCCATGCGACCTTGCCCGAGGCCAGCGAGATCGCCGAGATCTTCGCATTCTCATTGGCGACGATGATGGTGCCCCTGGCGTAGGCCGGTGACGGAACCAATTCGCCTCCGAGGCATTTCGCGGAGAGAATCACCTCGCCGGTGTTCAGGTCGTAGGCGGTCGCCGTCGGATTCTCGGCAAGCACGAGCATCTCGCGACCGTCGCCGGCGGCGATGATGGGCGACGCCCAGGATTCCCGGACCTTTCGCTTCTTCTGCCAGACCGTCTTGCCGGTGGCAGGCTCGAGCGCGTAGAGGACCGCGCGATCGCTGTCGTCGATCTGCACGAACAGGTGCTTGTAGACGATGAGCGACGAAGCGTAGCCGTAGTTGCTCTTCGGAGTGCTGAAGGCTCGCGACCATGCGACCGCACCCTCCCTATCGACCGCCACGAGATCGCCGGTCGAGAAGATCGCGAAGAAGAGCCTGCCGTCGGTCGCCCCCGTGGAAGCCGCATGGCCGAATTCCTCCGACACCTTGGGCACCTTGGCCGGCTGCCGGGCCGACTGGCGCCAGAGCATCTTCCCGTTGGCCGCGTCGAAGCAGTAGACTTCGCGGGCACTCTCGTCGGCGCCGGTCAGGAACACCCGCCCTTCCCAGACGACCGGCGAACTTGCGCCGAGTCTCGGGACGGGCGTCTTCCATCGCACGTTCTTGCCGGTCGCGAGATCAAAGTCGATCGGGGGAGTGACGTGGTAGGCGATCCCCTGGCCGAACGGCCCGCGCAGATTGGGCCAGTTCCTGAGGATGGCGTCCCTGGAGGACACGGGCAGAACGGCCGCCGGCGGCTCGGGTGGCACGCCCGGAGTCTTCGATGGGCGTGGTGAATCGCGAGTTGGCCCCAACCACGCCCTTCGCGAGGCCTCAGGGCGCGCCACGCGACCCGCGGCGGGGGCCTCCATCCCGTCCGGCTGCCGGTCGCCCTTGTCGCATAGCGCCCAGAGTCGCTGGCCGAGCACCGCGAACACCACGCCGTTGGCGACGCAGTGGCTGCTGTACAACGTGTGCTGATCGCTTTGGATGCCGGGGAGCACCTGGAGCCTCTTGCTCGCCGCGAGGATGGTCTTCCCGAGATACACCTTTCCATCCGTCACCAACGGCGAGCTGAAGCACGTCGCGCCTTTTCGAGGGGAATGCGTCCAGTAACAACGCCCGTTGTCCGCATCCAGGCAATGGATCGCGTATGCAGCGTCCACCACGAACACCAGGCCGTCCGCCACCGCCACGGTGGAGACGCTCTGGTTCAGGCCGTTGTACGACCAGATCTTGCCCTTCTCCGTGAGGTTCCCGGTCCCCGTGGCGTCGATGCAGACGATGCTCCCCTTGCTGTCTCTTCCGCCGTGATTCGGATCGCCGCCGATCGCCACGTACACGCGGTTGTTCCAGAAGACCGGGGTGCCGATGATGGCGCAGGGATGTCCTCGGCCGTCTCCCTTGATTTCCCGCGGATAGAACGGGAGCTTCTTGTAGTCCTCCGGGATGCAGTCGCACCACCAGATCTTCTTCAGCAGCGGCACGTCGGGCACCGTCATCGTGGGAATCGAATCGACGGGCGTCGTGGCCGGCACTTTACGCGAGAAGCGGAACTCCAGGGGAAGCGCGGGCTTGGGCAGGTCCGAGAGAAGATGGGTGGACCTCGCGTATTCCAACGCCGAAAGCCCGCCCGTCTCCTTTCCTTCGACATCGATGAAATAGACGATGGGACCGCGCAGGCGCGTGGTCATCCAACGGTCTGGGACGACGCGGGCCGCGGGGTCAACCGGCTCGAAGGCGTAGCAGACGCCGTCTCCCGTGGCAAACAGCACTTGAGCCCGTCCGTTCACCGTGCCGAGCGACGGCGACGTGTACTGCCCGCGGTAAAGCTGCTCGCCGATCTGCTCGTCGTCGCGTGCAACCAGTTGTCCCGTGATCTTGTGGAACGCCACCAGGCTGGGGGTCAAGGGACTGAACGGGATCCTCCCGGGAATCCAAGAGCGCCCATTGCCGGTGCAGACGTAAACGTAGTCTCCGTGCACCAAGACCGACGAGCTTGCCGTGTGGTGGTAATACGCCTTGAGCTTCTCGAGCAGGTCGTAGCGCCAGAGAATGCTGCTGCGAGAGATCTGTTCGAGCGCGGCCTTATCGGTTCCCGGCGACTGCGATTTGTCCCCGGCCTCACGAGGACTGCCGTGGCCCAGCAGCACGTTCAGGTCAAGGCAGAGGACTTCCTGATGGGGGCTCACGAAGTAGAGCCGGTTGCCGTCGACCGTGGGGGTCGAACTGATCGCCCAGTTTTCCAGCTTGTCCCTCGGAGGCCTGGGGCAGAGGAAGACGCCGAGTCGCTTTCCGGTCTTCTCGTCGAGACACAGTAAGCAGGCCTCCTTTCCGTCTTCCCACGTGGTCCCGATGAACACTCGACCCCCGCTCACCACCGGGCTGCCGGTGGTGAGACGTCCGACCCTGGCGACCCATTTGACGTTCTTCGTCGATTGGAGATCCACCTGGCCTGCGTCGTTGAGGGTGCCGCAATCGGCCCGGTCCGGCAGGCGCTGATCGCTCGTGACCGCCATATTGCGCGAGGGTTGCCCGCACCACTCCGGCCAGTCTTTGCCGCGGACCGTGCCGGCCCCGACTGCAAGAAGCACGCCAATGCACAGGGTTCCCATTTTCCCGAACGGCATCGTCTCACTCCTGACTTCGTTCCCTTTTCGGACTACGCGTACTCCTGGTAAAGCGGCAGGATCAGCAGTTCCGGGACGAGGACGTGGGGCGGAAGCTTGGCGATCGTGACGACGCATGCGGCGATGTCTTCGGGGTGGACCATCCGGGCCCGCTTCTCGGCCGGAACCGGCACGGGGCGCTGCTCGAGGATCGGCGTGTCGGCCTCGCCGGGATAGATATTCGTCACGCGGATGCCGTTGGGCCGCTCCTCCAGACCGACCGCGGTGCCGAGGGCGGTGGCGGCGAACTTCGAGGCGCAGTAGCCGGGCCCGGCCAACGCCAGCGCCCGCTTGCCGGCGATCGAGGAAATGCTGACGATCAGCCCGTCGCGGCGCTGTCGCATGCCGGGCAGGGCGGCGTGCATGCAGTTGTACACGCCTGTGGCGTTGACGCCCAGCAGACGGTCCCAGTCGGCCGGATCCAGCTCGCACATCTTGCGCCGGGCCACGTTGATCCCGGCGCTGGTGACGAGGATATCCAGCGGCAACCGCCCCTGTTGATCCAGCCAGTCGAAGAGTCGGGCGACGTCGCTCCGCACCGCGACGTCGCAGGGGTGGTACACGATCGGCGGCGAGCCCGTGAACTGGGACGCACCGGATCGCAGCCGCTCCTCGCCGCGTCCGGCGATGGCCACGCGGCAGCCCTCACGGGCCAGCGCCAGCGCGATGCCCAATCCGATGCCGCTTCCGCCGCCGGTGACCAACACGCTCTTGCCGCCAAGTTCCATGAATGCTCTCCTTTCCTCCCTGTCGTCCTTTTCCACCGTTTCCCCTCAATGACCTCGCCCTCCCAGGATACCGTCCTACGGCTCCAGGATCACCTTCATCAAAGGCTCCTTGCCCTCGTAGAGCCGCTTGAACCACGTTGGGCCTTCCTCCAGCGGGGCGACCGCGCTGGTGAGGCTGTCGACGTCGACCGTGCCGCGGGCAATGAGGTCGAGGCACGCGGGATACTCGCCGCACGAGGCGCAGGAGCCGTTCAAAGTCAGTTCCCGGGTCACGACGACCTGGAGCGGCAACTCGACCTGGGGGGCAAAGTTACCGATCAGCGTGAGTTGGCCGCCCTTGCGGAGGCTGGCTACGGCCGCTTGGAGCGTGGGCGTCAGCCCGACTGCTTCGACCGCCACATCGACCCCGCGCCCCCCGGTCCGCTTGAGGATCTCCTGCGCGACGTCGATGGCGTCGGACCGTAGGACCTCGTCGGCCCCGAGCTTCCTCGCGAGTTCCAGGCGGGCGGGCACGAGGTCTGCGGCAAAGATCCGCCCGCAACCCGCCGCACGAAGCGACTGCACCGCGAGGATCCCGATCATGCCGGCCCCGACGACCAACGCGGTGTCGTTGAGCCGGACCCGGGTGCGACTCACGGCGTGAAGGGCGATCGAGACGGCCTCGACCACGGCCGCGCGGCGGTAACTCAAGGCGTCGGGCAGGCGGTAGAGGATGTGCTGCGGCACGGCCACGAACTCGGCGAACGCGCCGTGCCGGCGGTATTCCTCGCAGGAGACCCCGAGCACGCGGCGGTTGTCGCAGAGGTTGATGCGGCCCTCGCGGCAGGGCGGGCAGCGGCCGCAGTAGACAGTCGAGTCAAATGTGACCCGATCGCCGACGCCCCAGCCCTCGACGCCCGCACCGACCCGCACGATTTCGCCGGCAGCCTCATGGCCCATAATAATCGGCGGGCGCCGCCGGCCCGTGCTGCCGTCCATTCCATGGACGTCGCTGCCGCAGATGCCGCAGGCCTTCACGGCCACGAGCACATCGTCCGGGCCGATCTCCGGCTCGGGAACGTCCTGGAGTTCCAGGTGGTGGTATTGTGTCAGAATGAGTGCTCTCACGACGATCCTCGGTGCTCCTGGGCGTGGAGGTGGACGCCGACTCTGGCACCGGCCTCGCAACCGGCGCACCTCAATGTACCGGAGAGCGGTCTTCCTCGCCAGATCGGGGGGAGTGCCTGCGTCTCTCGGCGGACGGAGGACGCCGCTTCTCGCCGGCCAAGCCACGTCCCTGACGTCCGCCAAAGCAGCTTTCTACCCGTTGGACCGCGCGTTTATCGCATGCGGATCCTGTTTCTGGATCGGAAGTTCCGGCGAAATCGGAGACAACTCGCCTTGATCTTACAGCCCGAATGGGTTATCTACCCGCGAGACGGAGATTCGAGACGCGAATCCCCCTGAAATGGCGGTTCCAAGGGCCTTCTAGCCTGGGCACTACCGTATGGCACTGCGAGAGGAATTCGAGCGGACGGGCAATTGGCTGTTTCGGTGGCGGAGCTATCTTCCGCTGGTGCTCATCCTCCCGATGCTCTTGGGGATGCACCATCCCGATTATCTGCGTCAAGACCGGAGCGGGCAGGACGTTTGGGCCTTATACTGCCTGGCGGTTACGCTGGTCGGACTCGGCATCCGGGCCGTCACCGTGGGGTTTGTGCCGGCGGGCACCTCGGGCCGCAATACCCACGATGGGCAGATCGCCGAAACGCTCAACACCAGCGGGATCTACTCCCTGGTTCGCCACCCGCTCTACGTTGGCAACTTCGTGATGTGGCTCGGCGTCTCCATGTTCTGCGGGATCTGGTGGCTGACGGTACTCATGGCGTTGGTTTTCTGGATCTACTACGAGCGGATCATGTTCGCCGAAGAGGAGTTCCTGCGGCGGAAGTTCGGCGAAGTCTACATGGCATGGGCGGAGGTCACGCCGGCGTTCCTTCCGCGGCTCCGCGGGTGGAAGCGGCCCGAATTGCGGTTCTCGCTCCGCACCGTCTTGCGGCGAGAACACCCGGCCATCCTGGCGACCTGCCTGATCTTCTTCCTTCTTGAGGCGTATCAGCGGGTGGTGATCCGCGGGGAGTGGCAACCGAACCTACTCTGGACGGGCATCTTCGTGGCCGGGCTCGTCGTCTCCCTCACTCTTCGGACGCTGAAGCGGAACACGTCGCTGTTGGCCGTCGACGGCCGATGAGATCGCGGAACACGGCCCTGGCAAGAAATCCCGCGTTCTTTGCGTAGCGTCGGGTGAGGCGTTTCGGGTCCGAGGCGAGCCGGTGAAGCCATTCCAGACCGGTTGCCTGCATCCAACGCGGTGCCCGGGCCGTGTGTCCGGCGACGAAGTCGAACGTCGCCCCGATTTGGACCGACACCGGGACCCCCAACGCGCGATAGTTCTCCGCCAGCCACAACTCCCCCTTCGGCTGTCCCAAGGCCGCCAGCAGCAGATCGGGACGCGCATCCCGGATTCGTTCGAGGAGCCGCTGGTGTTCCTCCGAAGAAAGCGACTCCAACGCCGGGGCCTCGATCCCGGCCACCTGCAACCCCGGATACTTCCAGGAGAGCACCGTGGCCGCGGCCTCGGCCACGCCCGGCCTGCCGCCGAAGAAGAAGACGCGGTGCCCTCGCTCGGCGGCCTGGCGTGCCAGCGGGTAGATCAGGTCCGCCCCCGCGACCCGCTCGGGGAGTGGCCGCCCCAGGAGCCGCGAGTACCAGACCATCGGCATCCCGTCGGCCACGAGAAACGCCGCCCGGCCGTTCACTTCGGCCAGGCGAGCGTCGCCGTCGCAGAGCATTGCGTACTGCACGTTGGCGGTGATGAAGAAACTCGGCTCCCCGCGTGCGATGAGGCGATCGA
>CAYSGY010000187.1:0-10039 GCA_964430315.1 uncultured Planctomycetaceae bacterium | reverse complement strand
AGGAATCTACAGAATCTTCCCCAATATGTCACTATCGGTTCGTGTCCCCGGAATAGGGGGAAGCTTCTGCTATCGGGGTGCCGAAGGCACAAGAGGCTTGCTTTGACGAAACACGTCGTACTGGGATATCCAAGCAAACCCTCTTGTCGCTGCGCGACACCGAAAGCGGAGCTTTCGGTGCCACCCAACGCGATAGACACGGGAGGGGTGCGATAGTACGATAGATCGTGACGCGAGCCGGGAGCGGTATCAGGCTCACGGCAAACAGGAAACGCCGGTCTCGAGGACCGCGAGGTGTTGGGCGTGCATGTTGACCCGCAATTGCCGTTGATTCGCGTCCTCTGGACCGGTGGACTCGATTCGAGCTACCGCATGGTACAGCTCTCGCGCCGACACGTGCGGGTCCAGCCGTACTACTTGTCAGACAGCCGGCGATCCGAACCACAGGAACTGAACAGCATCGCGGAGATCACCAGGGATATCCGGGAACATCCCGATACCGTGTGTGAGATTCTTCCCGTCATCACAAGCCGTGTCGAAGACATTGAGCCTGATAAGAGGATCACAAGTGCCTATCGAAGGCTGAAAAGGACCACGGGAATCGGCTCACAGTACGATTGGCTGGCCCGTTTCGCGAAATCGATCGCTTCGCTTGAACTTTGCGTGGAGAAGGCCGAGAGTGGCAGAGCCCTGAAGTGCATTTCGGAATATGGAGCCCTGAGACTCCAGTACGACGTCTCGAATGACCCGTACTACGTGATCGACAAGGATCGTTCGAGCGACGACTTGATTCGGGTGTTTGGCCCTTTCCGCTACCCGGTCATCGACAAGACGAAGTTGGACATGATCGAAGCGTTGAAGCGGCTGGGATTCGAGCAGACGATGCACAAGACGTGGTTCTGCTACACACCGATCGACGGCAAACCCTGCGGCACGTGCAATCCGTGCAAGTCGGCCATCGAGGAGGGCCTGACGTTCAGGTTCACGGACGCGGCGCTCCATCGTTATCGGAATCGGCCGCAACCGTCGATTGCGCGCAAGGCGATAAGAGCCCTCTTGTCCCGATCCGGAATTCTTGATTTCGCAGAGGACCTCTGGAAGAAGCGAGCAAGGCGGAGAAGAGTGAAAAGGGGATAGGTCTTACGCGCGGGGGCCACCCAGGATTTGACAACTTGTTCTTTCACGAACTCTATTGTCCTTCTTCCCTCATCTCTCATCCTCCATCCCTCTACGATCCTACGATCCCGTGTCGGAGTCGCCGAGCCTTTCCGTGCCGGGGTCGGAGTGGTTCTCTTGTCTGGGGGGCTCGCGCCGGCGGCGGAACCAACTGGTGCCTTCGCTGGTCAGGTGGATCGTCTTGTGCATGTCGGCAGCGGACGGGCCGGCCGCCGAAGCGACTGCGGAGGGCGACCGTTGGGGTTTCGGTTGCGGCGCGCGGCCCGAGAGCGCCTGGCATTCCGGACATGCCTCCAGCGCGGCAATCACCTCGGTCATCGACTGGTAGCGGTCGTCGGGCCGCTTGGCGACCATTTTGCGGAAGACCCCGTCGAGCATGGGGGAAACGTCCGGCATCGCCTGGGAAAGCGGGGGGATCGGCGCCTCGTAGTGCGCCAGGAGCTTGCCGAGCGACGTATCGCTCTCGTAGAGCGGCTTGCCCGTCAGGAGGCGGTAGAGGGTGCAGCCGAGCGAATAGATGTCGGAGCGGCGGTCGGCACTCCGCGTGTCGACGGCCTGCTCGGGGCTGATATAGTCGACCGTGCCGAGCATTTCGCCCTTGAGGGTAAGCCGCTCCGCCAAGGTCGCGCCCGGCCCAGAAAGCTCCTCTTCCACGACCCGCGCTAACCCCATGTCGAGGATCTTGATCGTCCCTTCCTGGTCCAGCAGGAGATTGCTGGGTTTGATGTCGCGGTGGATGACACTCTTGCTGTGGGCGTACTGGAGGCCCCGGGCGGCCTGGAGGATCCAGTTCAAGACGCGGTCGGCCGGCACCGGGCCCTCGCGGACCAGGCTGGCGAGGTCCTGGCCGTCGACGTACTCCATGACCAGGTAGTGGATCCCATCCTCTTCGCCGGCCTCGTAGGTGGTGACGATGTTCCGATGGCAGAGCCGGGAGGCGGCTGCGACCTCCTGGTGAAACCGTCCGAGAACCGAAGAGGCCGAAGCGGCTTCGGTCCGAGTGACTGAGGAAGTCGATCCGGATCCCGACGACTGGATGACGTCTTCGGAAAGGACCTTGATGGCCGCCATCGCCCCCGAGGGACGATGGACCGCCTTGAACACCCGCCCCATCCCGCCTCGGCCCACCTCGCTCACGATGGTGAACTCGCCGAGAACCAGCCCCCTCTCACAGCCCCGAAGAATCGCCTTCGCCTGAAACGGCGTGAGTCTTCCATCGGCAACCAGGGCGTCGGCGAGGGCATCTCCGTCGGCCGGACGCTTCTCCGGGGGGAAGGTGTCGAGATACTCGGACACCTCCCGCTCCGTCATCAAGCGGCTTCGAATCAGTCGCTGAGCACAATCCCGAAACGGCACGGTCATCGAGCACCTCTCCTTCCTCCCGACGATCGGATGCGATCGCCCTCGTGCTCAAGGACTTCCCAAGGCCCTCGTGCTGAGGCCCCCCACGAGGGGAGATTGCCAGACAGCCTTCCAGCCGCATTCTGGTCTATTCTCCAACGTCGGACTGCGTGGTGCAATAGTTTTTCCGACATTCTGGAGGGGTGCCTGACCTCCTCAGTAGGGTCCTCTCCTTCGGCGAACCAGGCGACGGTTTGCCAAGCGGCGCCACAGCCGATTATCATTTGCCGAGCGGCCTGCTTGTCGGCCCGCGCCACGGAGGTAGCCAGTTGCTCTCGCCATCGAAGTTCCGGGCCCTGGTCAGCGGACGAGAACATGGGTTCCTTGCCGCCTTGCTCCGCTTGACACTCCGTCTTGCGGAGTTCCCCTACAGCCTCGCCATATCCTGGCGAAATCACCGCTATGACACGGGAGCGGGGATTCACCGGGTGGCCGTGCCGGTGGTCAGCGTGGGGAACCTCACTCTCGGCGGGACGGGCAAGACGCCGATGGTCGAATGGGTTGTCCGATGGCTGCTCCATCGCGGGGCGCGGGTGACGGTGATCAGTCGCGGCTACGGCGCTCCCGAGGGCACGGCCAACGACGAGGCGATGGAACTGGCGCAGAGACTACCGGAGGTGCCGCATCTCCAGGAGTCCGACCGCGTGGCGGCGGCCGGAAAGGCCGTCGCGACGTCGGGTTCCCAAGTGCTCGTCCTGGACGACGCCTTCCAGCACCGCCGCATCGCGCGGGATTTGGACCTGGTGCTGCTGGATGCCCTCGAACCGTTCGGCTTCGACCATGTCTTTCCGCGAGGGACGCTCCGTGAGCCGGCAACCAGCTTGCGCCGGGCCGACGTGGTGATTCTCACCCGGGCCGGGATGCTCGATCCCCCGTCGCGCGAGGCGATTCGGCAACGGGTTGCCGGGCTTGCGCCTCGGGCCGATTGGGCCGAAGTGGACTTCCGTCCCCACGCGCTTCGCAATGCCAGCGGAATCGAGGAGCCGATCGCCTCGCTGTCCGGAAAAACCGTCGCTGCTTTCTGTGGCGTCGGGAATCCCGCCGGTTTTCGGCATACCCTGCGAATGTGTGGCTGCCGGGTTATCGCGTTCCGCGAATTTGCCGATCATTATCGCTACACGCGGGCCGACGTGGAGTCGCTCCTCCCTTGGGCGGATGGTTTGGAAGTCGAGGCGGTTCTCTGCACCCACAAGGATCTGGTCAAGTTGGAGGTCGATCACGTCGGCCGCCGACCCCTCTGGGCTGTGACGATCTTCCCCGAATTCCTCGCCGGTCAAGACGCATTGGAATCGCGACTCGCGCGACTCGTGCCTACCTGAGCGGTGGACGACCCGCCACTCTCCTTCCGCTGCCAAAGACGAGATACCCATCTTCAGAATGGCAACGTATAGACCGAATTGGTATTGGTTGTGTCGGGCGATGGCAGTATTCTCCCCGGCATTGGACCACCGCCGAATCGCCTGAACTGGAGAGCAAGATCCCTCCCAATCTTGTCAATTGGCTCAGATTCACAGATGAAGATCGGTATCTTCCTTCCCAACTGGCTCGGCGACGTGGTGATGGCGACCCCCATGTTAAGGGCCATGCGTCGTCATTTCGGAAATGACGTACGGCTCATGGGCATCATGCGTCCCCATTTGGCGGACGTTTTGGTGGGGACGCGATGGCTCGACGAACAGTGGTATTTCAACCCGCGCGCCGGCGATCAGGACGTCCGCAGTTGGGCCCTGATCCGGAAGATGCGACGGGAGCAGCTTGACGTGGCCCTCCTGATGCCGAATTCCTTTCGGACGGCCGTGATGGCTCGACTGGGGGGTGCCAAAGAGCGTGTCGGCTACCCGCGCTGCGGTCGGGGCCCTCTCTTGACGCGACGAGTCGCCTCGCCTCACACGCACGGTCTGGCAACCCCATGTCCGATGGTCGATCTGTTCCTCAAACTCAGTGAGGCGATGGGGTGCCCTCCCGAGTCAAGGAGGCTCGAGCTCGCCACCACCGCCGACGACGAGCAGGCCGCCGATCTGGTGTGGGAACGGTTGGGTTTGCGGACCGACGGAAGGGTGGTGACGTTCAACTCCAGCGGCGCTTTCGGCTCGGCCAAGCTCTGGCCGGAGGAGCACTTCGCCGTCCTTGCCAGGCGGGTCGCCACGGACCTGGACTGCGACGTCCTCGTCATGTGCGGGCCGAAAGAGCGGCGCACGGCCCGGGCGATCGTCGAGCGTGCGGCCCACAGCCGGGTCTTCTCCATGGCCGACCAGCCGATGGACCTTGGCACGGCCAAGGCATGCATCCGCCGTGCCCGGATGATGGTCTCCACCGACAGCGGGCCTCGCCACGTGGCGGCGGCGTTCGGCAAACCGGTGGTCACCCTCTACGGCCCCATGCCGCCCGTGTTCGGCGAAAACCCCACCGTCCCAGCCATTGACCTCCGGCTCGCGATCGACTGCATCGGCTGCCAGAATCGCGTTTGCCCCCTCGGGCACCACAGGTGCATGCGCGATTTGACCCCCACGATGGTCTTCGCCGAGATCGCCAAACTGGTCAAGGAAGACCGGACCGCCTGCGCTGCGTAGCCGGCGTTCCCGATCCGCGTACGCGGCCCGGGAGAGCCATCCGGCCCATTCGAATGATTCGTTCTCTGCCCGCCGCCGCTTGATGAGCGGCGTGATCGTGGTCAAGATATGACGACAGAGTAGACTTGACAGGTGGGGCTTCCTCGGGGTCTCATCGAGCAGCGAGTCTGCCCCCGCCGAAATGGTTAGCGTGCCGCTTGGCTGCGGAAGCGAGTCCCCCACGGTTCCAACGACGCACCCACCCTAAGTGTTAGCCACCGCCCGCCGCGAGCATCGATGAAGCTCACTCTTCGGATGGTCCGACCGCTCCTTCTGACGCTGGTCTTTCTGGCGACCGGCTGGCTTCTGTACCATCTGCTCAAGGATCTTCATTTCCGCGAGTTGGTGGCGCACTTGAAGGCCGTTCGTCCCGGCCAGATCGGGATTGCGATCGCCCTGACCGTCCTGAACTACGTCGTCCTGATGGGGTACGATTGGCTGGCGATTCGCTACCTTGCGCATCCACTTTCGTGGGGCAAATTGGCGGTTGCGTCGTTCATCGGCCATGTAAGCAGCTTCAACCTGGGGGCGATGTTTGGCGGTTCGTCGATGCGTTATCGGGTCTACTCGGCGTGGCAGCTCTCGACGTTCGAAATCGTCCAGTTGGTGGCGATTCTGGGGTTGACGTTCTGGTTGGGCGTGCTCGCGTTGGCCGGCATCATGTTTCTTGTGGCGCCCTTTCCGCTTCCCGAGGCGGTATTGGACCTCTTGCCCGATTGGGTCCGTCCGTGGATTGCCGCTCACGGCTTGCCGCTGGTCGGTGGGGTGTTGTTGGCGCATGTGGCGGCCTACCTGGGAATCTGCGCGGTGCGGCGCAGGCCGTTGTGTTTCGGGCACTGGAGGGTGCCGCTGCCGCCGCCAGGGCTGACGGTACGGCAGATCGGAGTTTCGTGCGCCGACTTGATGATCGCCGCCGCCGTCTTCTACGTGCTCTTGCCGTCTTCACTCTCGGCCTCGGTGAGCTATCTGGAATTGCTGGGCATGTTCCTTCTCGGGCTGGTGGTGCAGGTCGCCCTGCACGTCCCGGCCGGGATCGGAGTGTTCGACGCGGTCATGGTGGCGTTCTTCCTGGATCAGAAGGAGGCGATGACCGCGGCGTTGTTGGTCTTCCGGGGCGTGTACTATTTGTTGCCCCTTGCCGTGGCGGGAGGAGTCTGGTTGGCGTTGGAGATCACCCTGGGCCGGGAGTTTCTCCGCAACGTTTCCGGGGGAATCCAAACGACGCCCTCCCAACCCCCCGCGTCCGAACGATCTCAAGCAGGCTAGCGTCCATCCTAGAAACCCATGCTCTTTCGTCTCGCCTATCGACTCGTCCGGGGTGTTTCTCCGCGGCTTCTTTGGAAGGCGGGCCGTCTCTGGGTGTGGCAGGGGATGCGGGCGGTGCGGGCTTATCGGCGGCGTCAGGCGCGGGGCGAGTTGTTTCCTCCGTTCCTCTTCCTGGCCCTCACCAGCGCCTGCAACCTCCGCTGCCACGGATGCTGGATTTCCGGCTCCGGCAAGCCGCAGTCCCTGGCCCCCGAGGAGGTCGATGGGGTCATCGCCTCAGCCAAGCGGCAGGGGAGCCGGTTCTTCACGCTTCTGGGCGGGGAGCCGATGCTCTATCCGCAATGGTGGGAAATTCCTGTCCGGCACAAGGACTGCTACTTTCAGGTCATTACCAACGGCATGTTCTTAAGCGAGGAGAACGTGTCGCGGATCCGGCGTGCGGGAAACATCACCCCGTTGGTTAGTCTCGACGGACCGGAGGCGAGCAACGACGCCCGGCGCGGCCAAGGCGTCTTTCGGACCGCCGTGGAAGGCCTCGCCCGATTGCGCAGCAGCAAAGTCCTTTTCGGAGTGGCCACGACCGTCACCGGCGAGAACCTCGACGAGGTGCTCCGCGATGCCTACGTGCAATCGGTGATGGATTCCGGGGCGATGTATCTCTGGTATTACGTATACCGGCCGGTAGGCGTCGACCCTTCGCCGCGGTTCTGCGTTTCCCGAGACCAGATGCTCGAACTCCGCCGGCGCCTCCTTCGCCTGCGGCAAGCGCACCCGATCCTCATGATCGACACCTACTGGGACGCCGAGGGAAAAGCGGTCTGCCCGGCGGCACTAGGGCTGGGGTTTCACATCGGCCCGCGGGGCACGATCGAGCCGTGTCCACCGTTGTCGTTCGCCTGCGAGTCGATTCGCGATCGCGACGCCGACCTCTTTCGGACGATCAACGAGAGCACGTTCTTGCGGGGCTTCCAGCAGTTCGTCGCCGAGCGGACGCGCGGCTGCGTCATTCTGGAGAACCCCTCGGAACTCGCCGAATATCTGCGGTCCGCAGGGGCCGTCGATGCCAGCGGGCGCGACGCCTTCGGCGAACTGACCGCCTCCCCGCCACGCACAAGCCATCATTTGCCCGGCGAAGAAATCCCCGAAACCTCATGCTTATACCGTTTCCTTAAGCGGCAACTCTTCTTTGGCATGGGGGGTTACGGGTGACGGGATGAACACCGCGGGGGCGCGGCGCCCTCTTGCACGATTGTGAATCGCATGAGAGCCATTACCCCGATCGATGGCGGCCATCGCAAAACGCATGCGATGCCTTTCGTGCTGCACGCCCCCCGATAGATGCCGGAAGTTCTCCTAGGCAGACTCGCCCGCCGCACAGTATACTTTGGTTGTGGGGCCTGCACTTGGGCAAGTCGGATCGTTGAAGGGGCGACGGCGTTCGGCCGGTTTTATCCGACGCACTAATCATTCTGGCTCGTTCGGATGCTGAACCGAACCCTTGCATCCCCGCAAGGGCATGCGGACGGGCATGTCGACGAAGGCAGGCACCATGAATCCCGGGCAGATCGAGTCCCGCATCCTCGTCGTCGAGGATGTGCCCGACATCCAGCGTCTCATCGTCCAACTTCTTCAGGACCAAGGGGCGGAGGTTCTCATTGCCGAGGACGGGCGTGCTGCCGTGGAGCGGGTCCGCGAGGCCCAGCGCTCCGGAAGGCCGATCGATTGCGTCCTCATGGACATGAAGATGCCGGTGCTCGGCGGCTGTGAAGCAGCCTCTCAGATGCGACGGGATGGATATCGGGGCGGGATCGTGGCGGTGACGGGTTGGGTCGTGCCCGGACACCGACAGCAATGCCTCGAGGCCGGCTGCAACGACTACCTCGCGAAGCCGTTCCGCGCCGAGGTCTTGTTGAGCATCACCCGAAAATGGTGCCGTCCGGAGACCGCCGCGCTGTCCGATGGCCATTGGCCCGACGAGGCGCCACCCGACCCTTAGGATCGGCCAAGGAATGACTGGCGTCTCTGGCAGCTTGGGTGGCATGCCGTCACTCGGCGCAGCCGAGGGTCGGCATGGAGACCTTTGTGGCGGTTTCCATGCTCACCCGACGCTTCGCGTCGTGAGAGCATGCCACCCATTCTCGACAGTCATTCCTTAGCCGATGTCCGAGAATGGCCTTGGAGTTTTGTGGGACAAACGCTTGGACGGCCGCTCACGACAACGCGGGGCGGACGCCGCGAAGCGACCCAGCGCCGGGGAGACTACGACGACTGGAGAATCCACCGGGCGAGCGGGCTGGGCGCCAGGTCGGGAACCAGGAGCGCCCGGCCCTTCCCGAGCGACCGGAGGATCCCCTCCACAGCCAGGTAGCCGCTGCGCACGGCACTCTCCATCGTGGCCGGCCAGCCGGTGGCGGTCCAATCGCCGGCCAGCATGACGTTGGCCAACGACGTGGTCTGGGAAGGCCGGCACGGCTCCACCCCCGGTTGAAGCGAAAACACCGCCGCCGGCTCCGTAACCACGCGCCCGTGGAGGAGCCGGGCAGCGCGGGCCGCCGGCCAAATCGTCTCCAATTCGCCGCGGACCTCGGCCAGCACCTGCCCGCGGGGCCTGAGCCTCACCTCGTGGGACGCACTGATGACCACTTGGCAATAGTACGATCGACAAGGGATTTCGTGTGGCTGGCCGTGGTTGAAGACCCATTGACCGAGCCGGCCGATGGGCACCGCATGGGGTAAAGACATGAGGGGACGATCGAACCAGAGATGGACCGCCGTGATCGGCGCCGAGGGGATCGCCTCGGCCCGCCGCAGTTCGGGCATGGCCCGCAGTACGTCCTCAGGAAACAGCGACCGGACTCGTCGCCACGGCACCGCCACGACGAAGAAATCGAACGCCCTCCGAGAACCATCGGCGAGCACGACCGCCGAGGCCCGATGGCCGTCGGCCTGAAGGGTCTTCACCCGGGCGGCGCGGTGTGCGGTGGCGCCGTGCGATTCCAGCCATCGGCCCAGCCGGCCGTCGTAGATCGCGCCGAGCGGCTCGCGGGGAAGAACCAGCTCCCAGGCCCGACGGTGAGCGAAAAACCCGTCGCGGAAGACCTTTCTCGCGGCGGCCAGCGAGGCCCGGTCGGGCGCTTCGCTCAGGGCGCTCACGAGCACCGTCGACCAGAACCGCGCAATCGCCCGCTCCGACTGGCCGTGGCGACGAAGCCACGGGCCGGCCGTCCCGTCGCCCTCGCCCCGGACCAGCGGGACGATCGCCCGCACGATGCCCAGGCGTTCCCGCAAGCTGAGGTATCCCAGGCGGACCACGGACGGGAGCAGATGGAACGGGGCGGGCAGCGGGGCCGCGTGGAACGAGTACGCGCGGGCGTCGGGGCCGACGAACCAGAGCCGCCGGTGACGCTCGAAGCAATCGTCGATCCCGGTGCGGCGGCAGAGATCGGCCCAGTTCGTGCAGCACCCCATGGCCACATGCTGGCAGCGGTCGACGAGTTGACCGGTCTTCGGGTCGAGGAACGAGCCGGCGCGGCCGCCCAGGCGGGGCCGTGCCTCAAACAGTTCCACCTCCAGCCCGCATTCGATGG
>CAYSGY010000186.1:0-10097 GCA_964430315.1 uncultured Planctomycetaceae bacterium | reverse complement strand
CGATCTTCGGCGACCACGGCGACGTGATGGCCTGCCGTTCGACCGGTTGGGCCATGCTCTCGTCCGACTCGGTGCAAGAGGCCCAGGACATGGCCCTCATCGCCCACGCGGCGACGCTCGAGGCCCGGGTGCCGTTCATCCACTTCTACGACGGGTTCCGCATCTCCCACGAAGTGAACAAGATCGAGCAACTGACCGAGGACGACGTCAAGGCCATGATCGACATGGACCTGGTCAACGCCCATCGGCAGCGGGCCATGGACCCTGAACGCCCGGTCCTCCGCGGCACGGCCCAGAATCCCGACGTCTTCTTCCAGGCCCGCGAGACCTGCAATCCTTATTACCAGGCGTGCGCCGGGATCGTTCAGAAGACGATGGACAAGTTCGCCGGGCTCATCGGGCGCCAGTACCACTTGTTCGATTACGTCGGGACCCCGGACGCCGATCGGGTGATCGTGGCCATGGGTTCGGGCACCGGCGTGGTCGAGGAGACGGTCGAGAAGCTGGTCGCCGAGGGGCAGAAGGTCGGGCTGGTGAAGGTCCGGCTGTTCCGGCCTTTCGATGTTGCCGCCCTGCTCGCCGTGCTCCCGAAGAGCGTCAAGACGATCGCCGTCCTGGACCGCACCAAGGAGCCCGGCGCCGCCGCCGAGCCGCTCTTCCAGGACGTCGTCACGGCGTTGGCCGAAGGCTGGGAGCCGCCTGCCGGAGCGGCCATGCCGCGGGTGATCGGCGGCCGCTACGGGCTCTCGTCGAAGGAGTTCACTCCGGCCATGGTCGCCGCGGTGTTTGCCGAAATGACCAAGCCGGCGCCGAAGAAGCACTTCACCGTCGGGATCAACGACGACGTGACCCGGCTGAGCCTCGACTACGATCCCGACTTCTCCACCGAGGGCGACGACGTGACCCGCGGCGTCTTCTTCGGACTGGGAAGCGACGGCACGGTGAGCGGCGTGCGAAGCACGGTGAAGATCGTGGGCGAGAACACGCCGCTGCACTCGCAGGGGTACTTCGTGTACGACTCGCGCAAGGCGGGCTCCGTGACCGCGTCCCACCTCCGCGTCAGCCCCCGGCCCATCCGCGGCTCGTACCTGGTCCACAAGGCCAACTTCGTGGCCTGCCACCAGTTCCACTTCCTCGAACGGATCGACGTGCTCTCGATGGCCGAGCCGGGGGCCACGTTCCTCGTCAACAGCCCTTACGGCCCGGACGAAGTGTGGGACCATCTCCCCCTCGAAGTCCAGCAGCAGATCATTGCCAAGAAGCTGAAGTTCTGGGTGGTCGACGCCTACCGGGTCGCGCGCGACACGAACATGGGCGTGCGGATCAACACGATCATGCAGACCTGCTTCTTCAAGCTCGCCAAGATGCTTCCGCCCGACGAGGCCATCGCCCAGATCAAGGAGTCGATCAAGAAGACCTACGGCAAGAAGGGAGGCGGGAAGGTCGTCGAGCAGAACAACGCGGCGGTCGACGGGGCCTTGAGTGCCCTCTTCGAGGTGAAGGTGCCCGCCCAGGCGACCTCGACGCTCCGCATGGTCCCGCCGGTGCCGGCCAATGCTCCCGAGTTCGTCCGGGACGTCTTGGGCATGATGATCGCCAACCGCGGCGACGACATTCCCGTGGGGGCCCTGCCGGTCGACGGCACCTTCCCCACCGCGACCACCCAGTACGAAAAGCGGAGCATTGCCCAGGACATCCCGGTCTGGGACCCGAAGATCTGCATCCAGTGCGGCCTCTGCTCCCTGGTCTGCCCGCACGCAACGATCCGCATGAAGGCCTACGATCCTGCGGTGCTGGCCGGCGCCCCGGCCGGGTTCCAGTCGACCGACTGGAAGGGCAAGGAGTATCCGGGCTACAAGTTCTCGTTGCAGGTCTTTCCCGACGACTGCACCGGGTGCGGCGTGTGCGTCGACGTCTGCCCTGCCCGCGACAAGGCGGTCGCCAAGCACAAGGCGATCGACATGGAGCCCAAGCTCAAGCACCTGGACCGCGAGCGGGAGAACCTCGACTTCTTCCTCACGATCCCCGACCTCGACCGCGCGCAGGTCAAGGCCGACACGATCAAGGGCTCGCAGCTCCTTCAGCCGCTGTTTGAGTTCTCCGGGGCCTGCGCCGGTTGCGGCGAAACGCCCTACGTGAAGCTCATCACGCAGTTCTTCGGCGACCGGATGATGATCGCCAACGCGACGGGGTGCTCTTCGATCTACGGGGGCAACCTGCCCTGCACGCCCTACACCGTCAACAAGGACGGCAAGGGCCCGACCTGGTCGAACTCGCTGTTCGAGGACGCCGCCGAGTTCGGCTTCGGCATGCGTCTGGCCGTGGACCAGCAGATCGACAATGCCACGCACCTGCTGCACCTTGCGGCGGGCAAGGTGGGCGACGAGTTGGTCGCCGAAATCCTCAACAACAAGCAGGAGACCGACGAGGAGATCGCCAAGCAGCGGGCCCTGGTGGCCAAGCTGTGCGAGAAGCTCGCCGCGAGCCCCGACCGCGACGCCAAGGACCTCATCGCGGCGTCGACCTACCTGATCCGCAAGAGCATCTGGAGCTTCGGCGGCGACGGCTGGGCCTACGACATCGGCTTCGGCGGCCTGGACCACGTGTTCGCCTCCGGCCGCGACTTGAACGTCCTGGTGCTCGACACCGAGGTCTACTCGAACACGGGCGGCCAGGCGTCGAAGTCCACGTTCCGCGGGGCGGTCGCCAAGTTCGCCGCCGCCGGCAAGAAGGGACGCAAGAAGGACCTCGGCATGATCGCCATGTCGTACGGCAACGTCTTCGTCGGCCAGATCTCGATGGGAGCCAATCCGCTCCACGCGCTCAAGACGATCCGGGCCGCCGAGTCGTACCGCGGCACCTCGGTCATCATCGCCTTCTCCCACTGCATCGGCTGGGGGATCGACATGGCCACGGCGATGAACCACCAGAAGGAGGCCGTGGCCTGCGGCTACTGGCCGCTCTACAGCTACGACCCGCGCAACGCGGAGCAGCCGTTCCAACTTGCGAGCCGCAAGCCGGCCGGCGACTTCAAGGAGTTCGCCATGAAGGAGGCCCGGTTCGCCATGCTCGCCCGCTCCAAGCCTCAGGAGCACGAGCGTCTCATGGCCCTCGGCAAGGGCGATATCCAAGCGAGGTGGCAACTCTACGAGCAATTGGCCGCGGTCACGCGCGGGCAGTCGCCCGAAGGCGAAGGCGGCAACGGATCCAACGCAGCGCAGACCACGAAGGAGGTGCAGTCATGAGCGTTGACCTGAGCACGGAATATCTCGGCTTGAAGTTGAAGAACCCGCTGGTCATCGCGGCCTGCCCGCTCACGGAGCCGCTCGACAGCCTCCGTCGCCTCGAAGACGCCGGAGCGGCCGCGGCCGTGTTCCCGTCGTTGTTCGAGGAGCAGATCGAGCACGAAGAGACCGAACTGACCCGCGTCCACGAGTTCGCCACCGAGACCTTCGCCGAAGCCCTGACCCACTTCCCCGAGCCGGAGCATTATCGGTTCGAGACCGAGACCTACCTCGAAAGCATCGCGGCGGCCAAGAAGGCCCTCTCGATGCCGGTCATCGGCAGCCTCAACGGCGTCTCCGACGGCGGCTGGATCCGCTACGCCAAGCTCATCGAAGAGGCCGGCGCCGACGCGCTGGAGCTGAACGTCTACTTCATCCCCGCCGACATGGAGATGTCGGGCGACGCCGTCGAGGCCCGCTACCTCGAGCTGGTCGCTTCCGTGAAGAAGTCGATCTCCATCCCGCTGGCCGTGAAGATCGGTCCCAATTTCAGCTCCCCGGCCAATATGGCCAAACGGCTCGTCGAGGCCGGGGCCGACGGGCTGGTCCTGTTCAACCGGTTCCTCCAGCCCGAAATCGATCTTGAGGAACTGACCGTCCGGCCGCGCCTGGTTCTCAGTTCGCCTCACGAGCTGCTCCAGCCGCTCCGCTGGGTGGCCGTGCTCCACGGGCGGCTCAAGGCCTCGCTGGCCATTACCAGCGGCATCCACGAGGCCCGCGGCATGCTCGAAGCCCTGTTGGCCGGGGCCGACGTGGGCATGATCGCCTCGGTCCTCTACCAGAAGGGCGTTCGCCAGATCGGCGAGATCCTCCGCGGCATGACCGCGTGGATGGAGGACAAGGAGTACGAGTCGGTCGCCCAAATGAAGGGCAGCATGAGCCTCGAAAACTCCCCCGAC
Source organism: uncultured Planctomycetaceae bacterium (assembly GCA_964430315.1). Classification (GTDB taxonomy): domain Bacteria; phylum Planctomycetota; class Planctomycetia; order Pirellulales; family Thermoguttaceae; genus CALFBP01. Next base: position 5,914 of record CAYSGY010000186.1, on the reverse strand, counting down.
CCCAGCGCCTTCGCCCGCGGCAACTACATGAAGACCCTCACCAGCTTCACCGGCCAGGCGATTTGAGGCAGGGCGATAGGCAGTAGGCAGTACGCAGTAGGCAGTACGCAGTACGCGGCAGGCAGTACGCGATTCGTTGCGATCCGAGCGTCGGGGCAGCGTCTTCTCCCCTCTCCCGTCCGCGGGAGAGGGGCAGGGGGTGAGGGCGTGCCAAGGCTAAGAAACGGATGGGTCCGATAGTAGCCCGGGCACACCGCCGTGCGTTGCGAACGCACCGATGCCTCACGTCCGGCTGAAGCAACTCCGGCCTATCCGAAGTAGTCGGGCGTGCAGGCCGCGGAGTAGGCCTTGGCCACCTCCTGGGTCTCGTCGATCAGGTAGGCAAAGGTGTAGCCGCGCGTGCGGATCTCTTCGACTATCTTGTCGGGCGAGTCGTCGGGGTATTCATGCCAGTCATGATCTGCCTCAGGCCGCGTAGTGTTGGGCGACTTTGCGAATGGCGGCCGCCACCTCGAGGATGTAGTCCTCCGTCATGTTCTCCGAGATCGGCACGCGCATGGATGTCTTCAGGATCGCCTCGGCCTCGGGGCAGGTGTGCTTCGAGAAATCCATGGTGGTGAGGCCCATCTCCTTGACGGGCCAGCGGCCGGCGAAGAAGCCGTGGTTCTGGAAGACCGGCTCGCCGTAGAGCGGCACGCCGATGTACCCGCCCGACACCGACGCCCCCTCGGCCCGCAGGGCCTTGACGAACTCGGAGCGGCCGCAGCGGAAGGCCTCGGGCCGCATCCGGAACATGTAGAACCAGTAGACGGCGCGGTCCTCGGGATGGACCTGGTGTGGGAGGATGCCGGGCAGATCGGCGATCTTCTCGGTGAGGAGGTTGCCCAGCTTCGCCCGCTTGGCGGCGATCGCCTCCAGTCGCGTGAGTTGCGCGGCGGCCACGGCGGCCTGCGGTTCGCTCATGCGGTAGTTGGTGGCGAAGGCGGTGAACCCGCCCCATTTGCGTCGGTCGCCGCCCTTGTCGCCGAATTTCTGGAGCAGGGGTCCGAACCGTTCGTCGCTGGAGCCGACCACGCCGCCGTCGCCGCAGGTGATATGCTTGGAGTTCTGGAGCGAGAAGCACGCGAGGTGGCCCACGGTGCCGATCGGCCGTCCCCGGGACTTCGCCCCCCAGGCCTGGGCGCAATCTTCGATCAGGATCAGCTTGTGGCGATCGGCCAGGGCCTTCAGGGCGTCGAGGTCGCAGGGGTTGCCGGTCAGGTGGACCGCGATGATCGCCTTGGTCTTCGGCGTGATCCGCCGCTCAACGTCCTTCACGTCGAGATTGAAGGTCCCCGCCCCGAGGTCCGCGAAGACGGGCACGGCCTGCTGGTAGAGGACGCCGATCACGCTGCCGATATCGGTCACGGGCGAGGTGATGACCTCGTCGCCCAGCCCGATGCCGGCCGCGGCCACGGCGATGTGGATGGCGGCGGTGCCGGAGGAACACGTCTGCACGTGCTTCACCGGGCAGAACTGCTGGAACCGTTCGCTGAGGAGTTTTGTTTGCGGACCCTGCCAGTAGAAGAGCGAGTCCTGCCGGAGCATCGCGTCGAGCTGTTTGCGTTCGGGTTCGCCCCAGCGGGGCCCCCCGCCGGCCGACTTCTTCACGGCCTTCTCACCGCCGTGCAGGGCCAGCGACGACTTTTTCTTGGGAGCAGCGGCCTTCCCGTCGGCCGCCTCCGCAGCGCCTGCCAACAGCACACTGGAGGCGCCCGCAACAAACGCACGCCGCGACATGGATTTCGATGTGCCCATGGTTCGTCCTCTCCGAGTCGTGTCTGAATGAGAGCCTGATTCCTTCCGATTCCTCCCCCTTACCGCTGGGACGCCGCCTTCAGCTTGTCGATGAGGTAATCATGCACCTGGGGGTGCTTGACATCCGGAGCGCCGGGATAGACCAGCTCGCACGGGACGCCCACGCTGCGGAGCTTCTCCTGGAGCTTCACGCCGAAGTTGGCGGTGTGCGTCGGGTCTTTTTGGTCCTGGCCCAGGGCGGGCGGCGCAAAGTAGATCATGTAGATCGGCGGATCGTCGGCGCTGACGAGCCCGTAAGGGGAATACTCCTTGATCCACGGCAGGATCGTCTCCCGCGCCGCGAGGAACTGCGCGAACTGCGTGTCGCGAGTCTTGTTGTTGTTGGGGTCCGGCATGAAGCCGAAGGCGTGGCCGCCGTAGCGGCTGTTGGGCGTCCACTCCTTCATCTGCTCCGGATCGAGCGTGGTCTGCGCGACGACCACGGCGGCGCACCAGAGTCGCGTCGACTCGCGGGCCACGGGATCGTCGCTCTTCGGGTCCGCGAGGTCGTCGTGGAAGGCGAGCCACAGGCTCGAGCACGCCCCGGCCGATCCACCCGACGCGCCGATCCGCTGCTTGTCGAGGTTCCACTCGCCGGCCTTGCTGCGGACCAGTTGCAGGGCCCGCGCCGCGTCGTGGAGCGGCCACGCGACGGGCGGCTTCACGCCGGCGAGTTGGGCCTGGGTGCTGTAACGGTAGTTGATCGAAACCACGGAGATCCCGGCCGCAAGGTACTTGTCGATCTGGCCGACACCGGCCTTGTCGCCCGCCACCCAGCCGCCCCCGTGGATATGGAACAGTAGCGGCGTGGGCCGCGAGGACTCGGCCTTATAGAAATCGAGCACCTGGCGCTCGTGGCTGCCGTAGGCGACGTTGGCCAGCGTGGGCCGCCGTTGCGGGGGCGACTTGGTGGCGGCCTTGGCCGCGGCCTTCGGTTTCGCGGTGGTCTTCGATTTCCCAGGCGCGTCGGCAGCGTGCAGCGAGGCGAGCGGCAGCAGGACAAGGGCGGCAAACCAGACCACAAGAAACGGTCGAGAGGTTCTGTTCATCGGGGGGCCTTTCCAAGGTGTGCTCGGGACGGAACGTGGGCCGGCGGGTGTCCATCGGTTCCCGGATCGCGCCCCCATTGTAGCGGCCCCGCGAGCCGCAATATACTTCTGTCCTCCGATACCGCGTAATCCCGCACACGCTTCCGGCGAGAGGGATCCCTGAATGACCGGCACAGGGGTCAAACCCCTCAAAGTCCCCCTCTCTTGGCAAAAAGTCGCTCTCTGGAGCATTCTGAGTAGAACCGGTTGGGCTCGGCTCGGTTTAACATAGAGAGGGCGCTCAAAATGCGCACCTGGGGAGAGAGTACGCAAGCATGGCCCGTGGCGGCGAGGCTTCTCGCCAAGGTTGGTCGGAAATCCCCCGAAATGGTATATTGCTCGCGCAATTACCCATATGAGGGAGTTCTCGCGGGAGTCTTGCGTGGCCCAGAGTATGATGGAGTGGTTGGAGCAGGAGGCGACGATTGGGAGTGAACCCGGCGCCGCCGATCAATCGGCGGGGCTTGTCATTTGGGGGTGTCATCACTTGACCGTTTCAGCACGAACCTGTCGCCTGTTGGGCTGGGCTGTTCTGACGGGCGTCCTTGCCTGGCCTTCGTCGCCGCATGCCGCGGCGGCACCGGTTGCGGCGCCCGAGCTTGTCGGCTTTTTGGCCTTGGCCGCGGAGCCGGAGGTGGCCGACCAGTTGGGGCTGACCGAGGGGCAGCGTCAGCGGCTTCTCGAAGTGATCGAGTCGCGCGAGAGCGAGGCACTCGAACTGGCGGCCGAACTCAAGAAGCTCCCGCCGTCGGAACGGGCCGCCAAGTTGGTTCCTTTCCGGCAGGCGTCGGAAGCGAAGGGCCTGGACGCGTTGGCGTTGAGCAAGCAGCAGCGGGCCCGATTGCAGCAGATCCGCGTCGCCCGGTGGGGGACCGCAGGGGCCCTCGACGGCGAATTGGCCGAGAGACTCAAGCTCACGCCGCAACAGCAAGGACAGATTGCCGAACTGATTCGCGAGCAATCCCAGCAGCTTGCCCGGGCGGATGAGAAGACGGCCTCGTCGGTCCGGGCCGAGACCAACCGCAAGGTGGCGGCCACGCTGAACCCCGAGCAGAACGCGGCCCTGCAGACTCTCGTCCCGTCGGCGCCTTTGGAGGCACCGAACGGCGGGCCGAGCCCGTCGCCCGCACGCGAGGAACCCCCAAAGGAACCGGCGACTCCGCCAAAGTCCGTCGAGCCCAAAACCACCGAGACCAAGCCCGCAGAAACCAAGCCGCCCGAGGCCAAGCCCTCGGACACCAAGCCCTGGGAATCGAAACCGCCCGAGGCCAAGCCGTTACCCAAGCCCTCCGAACCCGAGCTTTCCGGGTCCAAGCCGCCGGAGCCCAAGGCGGGCGAAACGGCTCGCGGGGAGCAAAGGCCGGGCGAGCCCGGGTCTGGCAGCGGGAGACCGGGCGAACTCGGGCCGCCGGGCATGGGGTTCGGTCCTCCCGGCATGGACATGTGGGGCGGGATGCCCGGCAGGGATCGGGGCCCGTCGGCTCCGCCTTCGCCGCCCGGCCCCGGCGCGAAGCCGGTTGCGGCGTCCGACCAGTTGACGCCCGCGAAGCCCAGCGATCGGTTGAAGTTCAACTTCCGCTATCAGCCGTGGAAGGATGTGCTCGATTGGTTCGCCGAGACGGCCGGCTTCTCGCTGATCGCCGAGTTCACGCCCAAGGGGACGTTCAACTACACCGACACCCGCGAGTACACCGCCTCGGAGGCCATCGACGTCTTGAACAGCGTCCTGCTCAACAAGGGGAATCTACTGATCCGCCGGGGACGGATGCTGGTGCTGGTGAACCTGGAGGACGGCATCCGGCCCGACATGGTCGAGGAAATCCCACTGGAGGAACTCGATAAACGGGGCCAGTACGAAATCGTCAAGGTCGTCGTCCAGTTGCACACCATCACGCCGGAGGAGGCGGAGCAGGAAGTGCGGAAGTTGCTCGGGCCGCAAGGCTCGGTCGTGGTGCTTCCGAAAGCGAAGCAGGTGGTCGTCACCGAGATGGCAAGCCGGCTGCGTCTGATCCGCGGGGCGATCATGGCGATCGAGAAGCCCGAGACGACGGCCAGCGGCGACTCGCCGCAGTTGGAGGTCTACCCGATTGTCGACGCCGACCCGAACACGGCGATCCAGGTGCTCCAGACCCTTCTGGCCGGGCAGCCCGAACTGCGGATGAGCCTCGACCCGAAGACCGGCAATCTCATCGTCCAGGCCCGCCGCGCCCAGCACGCCACGATCAAGGCCACCCTGGAGCAGTTGCAGCGGGACGCCCGGCGCTCGGAGGTCTTCCAATTACGGACCCTCGACACGCAGGTGGCCGTTGCGGCGCTCAAGACGCTCTTCGGCGAGACCGGGCCTGGCGCCGCGAAGATCGACGCCGACCCCTACTCCCGGCAATTGCTTGTGCGAGGCACCGAAGCGCAGATTGCGCAGATCCGGGCGATGCTCCAGCAGTTGGGCGAGCAGGTCTCCGGCGACGGGAAGCTCGGCGGCACGATGCGCGTCGTTCCGGTGCCATCCGGGGCGGCCCGGTGGAGCCTGGACCGGGTCCAGGAGATCTGGCCGTCGGTCCGCGGCAACCGCATCCGCGTGGTCACTCCCTCGTCGGGGATCTCCTCCGTTCGACCCAGCGCCTCACCGGAATCGCCTCAAGATGGGGAGCCGCGGTTCGACCAGCCTCGGCCCACGTCGTTTCCGGAGAACGCCCCGGGCCCAGGGGCTAGCGGCCGGCAGGAACGGCCCAGAGAGGCCCCGGGCCGTCCCCCGGAGAAGCCGCCGACGGGCACGGCGCCACCGAATCCTGCTGCCTCGCCTTCTGCCCCGGACCACAAGTCGGCGATGCGGCCGGTTGGACCGCACGTGAGGTTCGCCAGTCAGTTGGCCGCGGCCGAGCCGGCAAGTCCGCCAACGGCTCCGGCCAAGGCGGAAACCACACCGGCCGAACCGGCGAAGGCGCCGGTTGCGTCGGCACCCGTCAAGCCCGGTCCTGCGGAAAGCACTTTGC
>CAYSGY010000185.1:8762-10150 GCA_964430315.1 uncultured Planctomycetaceae bacterium | reverse complement strand
GTGGATCCCGCCTCCGGAGAGGCGTATGCCGCGGTGGTCGCGTCGCCCAAGCGTACAGGCGAGCCGTTCAAGATGCGTCTGGGGTCGGACGTACTCCAGTTGACGCCGATCGGCAACGCCCCCAAGCCCGGCCCGCTGGGCGCAGGGCCGGGTACCTATCACACCGCACAGGTCGCGCTCGAACCGGGCCAGGGCGCGCTCTACCGTTTGGAAAGGAAGTCGCGTCCCACAGGCGGAGGGCATCGCCCGGCAGCGATCAAGCCAGAACCGTAGGGGGGGACAAGTAGTCGTAGGGTGGGACAAGCGAAGCGCCGGCCCACCGAGAAACCACACGAATCGCGGTGGGCCGGCGTTTCGCTTGTCCCACCCTACGCACCGGAGTTACTCACCATGGGCTGGACAACTCGCGGTTTCGTACTCGCCGGTTCGTTCGTCTGGATCGCGGCCGGATCTGTCCGCGGCGGGGAAGTGCCCTGGCTTGTGTTCTACGAAAACGGCCGTTGGGAGAGGGGAGCCGATGCGTGGATCGGCGAGGGGACCCATTCCCGGCGCACGTCCGAGGGGCTGCTCGTGGCCGACACCTCGACCGAGGGCGGCAGCGGGCGGTCCTATCGGCTGCCGTGGCGGGCGGACCCCGCGAAGGGCGCGGCGATCGAGGCCCGGGTGAAGGTCCTCGGGTGCTCCGATGGGTGGGGCGTGCATATCATGGCCGCCGACGGGGTCCACGAGGAAGGACTGACGCTCTATCCCAACCGGCTGCAACTGGAAAACGCCAAACGCACTGTGGAGTTCGACGCGGCCGGCGCCTTCCATACGTACTGCCTGGAAATCCAGGGGACCGACGTCCGTCTGAGGGTCGATGGGAAGCTGCTCGTCGACGCCTCGGGCAAGTTCACCGGGCCCGCCCAAGGCACGCCGCCCAGGAACCAGTGCGGGTTCGGATGCGGCGCGTCGGCGGCGACCGGCGAGGCCGTTTGGCAATGGGTCAAGTACCGAGGCGGCTCCGCGGAGAAGCCGGAAAAGCCTCCGGCAACGAAACCCGAGCTTCCCGGCCTGAAGGTCACGGTGGGAGAGACGATCGAGATCGTTCCGGGCGCGATCTACACGAGCATGTTCAAGTTCCGCGACGGGCGGATCGCCGTCGGCGGCCGGCATTCCCGCGACGGAGGCAAGACGTGGACGAACGGGCCGAGACTCGGGACCGGGGCGTTCGAGTTTCCCGACGGAGAGGTCCTCTCGCCCGGCTTCAACACGAAGAAGGTGCGGGAAGGCCTCTTTGAGGTGCCGCTGGCCCGCTCGACCGACGGCGGAAAGACGTTCCGCAGCGAGTCGGCGCGGCTGAACATCCCGGAGGGGACCGGCGGCACCGGCGACGACGGCAAGCACTA
>CAYSGY010000185.1:0-8747 GCA_964430315.1 uncultured Planctomycetaceae bacterium | reverse complement strand
TCCTGCTTGGCATGTACGGCTACTTCAAGACCGACACCGTTCTCTGTCCCGCCTTCCCGCCGGCGTGGAAGCTCTACAAGTACCGCACGTGGGTCATGCGTTCGACCGACCGCGGCCGGACCTGGGACTTCTGGGCCACCGTGGCCTACGACCCGGCCGTCGGCAGCGAGAGCTTCTGCGAGCCCGACCTGCTGACACTCCCGAACGGCGACATTCTCTGCTTCATGCGGACCGGCGGGAGCCCGCCCAAGTACGTCGCGCCCCTGTATTTGAGCGTCTCGAAGGACGACGGAAAGACGTGGAGCAAGCCGCGGCCGATCGCCGACCGCGGCGTGTGGCCCAATGCGTGCCGGATGCAGAGCGGACTGTTGGTGGTGACCTACGGCCGGCCCGACAACTGGCTCGCGATGAGCCGCGACGACGGCAAGACCTGGATCGGCCATTGGTGCTTCTACCACGGGGCCACCACGAGCTACAATAGCGTCGAGGAAGTGGCCCCCGGCACGCTTCTGGTTGTCTACGACCGCATGGGACTCGACGCGGACGGCAACCAGGGCAAGGCGACCGTCGGCACCTTCGTCCATGTGAGTACGCCTTGAAGTCTCCTTTGATCTCCCGGGAGGGCGAGGCTCGAGCCGTGATGCACCGGCCAAGAGATACGTTCGTTCCAGGCTCGGCAGGAGCCTCGCCCTCCCGGGATCGTGAAACCTCATTGAGAACCGCGTGAAACCATGAAGAAATCGTTCCTCCTGAGCGGCATCGGGCTGGCCTGGGCGATGATCGCCTATGTCCTATTGAGTCCGGCGGTCTTGCCCGGCGGTGAGCCGCTGCGTCGGCCGAACATCCTGTGGCTGGTGGCCGAGGACCTTGGCCCCGAGGCCCTGAGCGCCTGGGGCGCGCCGCAGGCCAGCACGCCGAACCTCGACCGGCTCGCGGAGCAGGGCGTGCGTTACACGAGGGCCTATTTCGGACCGGTCTGTTCCGTGAGCCGCTCGTCGTTCATGACGGGCATGTACGCCACGAGCATCGGCGCCCAGAACCACCGCTCCCATCGCGACGACGGCTACCGGCTTCCCGGAGGGGTGCGCGTGCTGACCGACTGGTTCCGCGAGGCGGGCTACTTCACGGCCAACGTGGTGCAACTTCCGCCGGAGTGCGGCTTCCGGGGCACGGGCAAGACGGACTGGAACTTCACCTACGACGGCAAACCGTTCGACTCGGCCAGGTGGGACGATCTCAAGAACCACCAGCCGTTCTACGCCCAGATCAATTTCCAGGAGACCCATCGCAAGTTCCGGGCCCCGAAGCGGGCCGACCCGGCCAAGGTGGCGATCCCGCCGTACTATCCCGACCATCCCGTCACGCGGAGCGACTGGGCGGAGTACCTCGATTCGGCCACCGAGTTGGACCGCAAGATCGGGCTGGTGCTCCGCCGGCTGGAGAGCGACGGCCTGGCCGACAGCACGGTCGTGGTCTTCTTCGGCGACAACGGCCAGGCCCACGTGCGGGGCAAGCAGTTCTGCTACGAGGAAGGGCTCCACGTGCCCCTGATTCTCCGCTGGCCTAAGGGTTTTCCGGCGCCCCGGCATTTCCGGCCGGGCACGGTCGATAGCCGTTTCATCGAAGGCATCGACCTTGCGCCGACGATGCTGGCCATCGCCGGCCGGGCGAAGCCGCCGAAGATGCAGGGGAGGGTCTTCCTCGGCGACCGCGGCGAGCCGGCCCGCGAGTACTCCTTTGGCTTTCGGGACCGCTGCGACGAGACGGTCATGCGGATCCGCAGCGTGCGGGACGCGCGGTGGCGATACCTCCGCAACTTCACGCCCGAGCAGCCGTTGCTCGCCCCGAACGACTACAAGGAGCGTCAATACCCCGTATGGAACCTGCTCAAGGAGCTGCACGCCGAGGGCAAGCTGACGCCGGCCCAGGAGTTCCTTTGCCGGCCCACGATGCCGCCGGAGGAGCTCTACGACTTGGAGGCCGATCCCGACGAGATCCGGAACCTGGCGTCGTCGGACCGGCCGGAAGCCCGGGCTGCGCTGGAGCGTCTGCGACGGGTGCTCGATCAGTGGATCGAGGAGACGAACGATCAAGGCCGAACGTTCGAGCCGCCCGCCGTGGCAGCGGCCCAAGGGGCCACGAAATCCGTCCCACCGAAGACCGATCCCAAGCCCAAGGGACGCAAGAAAGCGGCTCCGTAATGCCACGCTCGGGTTGCATGGCACGCCCTGAGGCTTTGCGAAGGGCGTGGTGGACGACCAATCGCACGATCGGAGCACGCCCATCAAAGACTCTGGGCGTGCCACCCAGCCGCCTGGTTCAATGGTCCCTATGAACGAAATGGGTTCTCTTGGCAATACGGGTCCCAGCGATGAATCACTGGGCTACTTCCAAGCATCCCTCCCGGAAGAAATGCCCGTGTGTACGCTGTGGAATAAGCCCCCAACCGTGTGAGTCACGACACTAGCGTTTCGAGGTCAGCTTGAGCTCGATCGCGCCGCCGTCGGGCGAGATGGTCGCCTTGAGTTCGGTTTCCGCCTCGTCGCTGTACTTGCGAGGCAACAGTTCCTTGGCGCCCGCCTCCCCTGGCGAAATCTTGCTGTCCCGGGGAAAATCGGACCCGTTGGGCATGACCCACTTGTTGCACACCACGCGGTACTCCCCCGCGGGCGCGCCCTGGTTGCCTTCTTCCGAGAGTTCGAAGCGGCCGTTCTCGTCGGTCGCGCCGAACGCGCCTCTGCCCCGGGTCGAGCCGGAGGGAATGAACGTCACGAGGGCGCCGCCGAGCGGCTTTCCGTCCAGAGTGAGAGTCCCGGTGACGGGAACGAGCTTGGGCGCGCCGGCTCCCCGCTTGTCGCCCCCGCACCCGGCAAGGGCTGACAAGGCGATCGTGCCGGAAACCAGCAGAACGGACCATCGTCGCATGATAGACTCCCTCTCAACTTACTTCTTTCCGGATTGCCGTACCCTCGATGCCCGCGGACTACGGTATCGAGACACTCTCCTGGCCGGCCATGGTCGCGATGGCGGTGAGGATGACGAGGTCCGTGGTCTCGGCGAGGAACCTCACCGCGCCGTCGCCCAGCGCGACGTTGGCGCCTCCCGGGTGCAGGCTGCCCACCATGCCCCAGTCGCGAAGCCTTCCCAGGACGGTGCCTTGCGGACTGACCCACGTGTAGGTTGCCGGGACGAACCAGGTGTTGATGCCGGCGCCCAGGTCCGTGCCGGTCATCACCCAGCCGCGGAAGCCCCAGGCCGGCGGCGAGCCGTTGGCCACCCAGCGCGTGGTCTCGCAGACCGCCGCGGTGTTCGAGGTGCCGTCGGTGACGCTGGCGGTCGACGAGTCGCTGTTCTCGCCGAACATCCGGCGGACGCTCGGATTCAAGGAATTCCAGTCGTTGAAGGTCCAGTAGTCGGACCGGTAGGCGCTGAAATCGTAATTCGTCTTGGCCGCGGCCACACCGCTGCCGTCTTTGATCGCATAGACGCCGGTGGTGCCGAGAAGAACGTTGTTCGGGTCGGACGGGCACAGGAGGGCTTCGATCTTCTGCGCCAAGGCGGCGGCGTTGCCGCTCGTGACGGCGTCGCCGGCAAAGCCCCGCGCACTCGGCACGATGTTGCCTTGCGTCTGCGGGGCCGGGCCCACGTGCGAAACGCACTGGCGGAAGTCGATCTTCTGGTAGAGCGGCGTCTGCTCGATGAACGGGAGCAAGAGCGCCAAGCCGTTGAGGTTCTTGACCAGCTTGTTGGCCGGCTCCGTGCCGCCTCCTCCGGACCAACCGTAGTCGAGGCCGCCAGGCGGGAAGACCTTGTGCACATCCAGGTAGTTGTGCATCGCCAAACCGAGTTGCTTCAGGTTGTTCGTGCACTGCGATCGCCGCGCCGCCTCACGCGCGGCCTGCACGGCAGGCAACAACAACGCAATCAAGATGCCGATGATCGCGATCACGACCAACAACTCGACCAGAGTGAACGCCCTGCGTCGTAATCCCATAACACTTCTCCTCGCGAAAAAAAGAAAAACGATATCGCGAAAGCGCGGCCTCCAGGACACGGCCGCCAGCGCAGAGGATAACACGAGCAGCCAACCGAGGCAGGTCCATCCCCCCTGTTCGCGTCACTCCTTCCCCGGCCGGAAGCGGATGCTGTAGAAGAGCCCGATCGCCAGCAGCAGGGCGCCCCACCAAAGGCTCAGGTGGAGGTGCCGCATGGCGACGTTGGGCGGAACGAACAGTCCGTAGACCCCGGCACCCAGGATCAGGACGCCGTAGGCCACGAAGAGGATGCCGACGAAGAACCAGATCGTGATCGCATGTCGCGGTTTGTCGCTCATGGTGAGTCCGCCCTACCAGAAGAGGATGTTCAACGCGACGCAGAGGGCCAGGAGGACGAAGCCCCAGAGCACCGGCCTCTTCAGCAGCGGCAGGTGGGCCGAGGAGGGGATTTCCGTCTCGCCGAAGCAGAGGTTCTTCAGTTCCGAGACCGGCTTGGGCTCCGTTACGAAACTCACCCCCACGGTAACGAGCAAGGTGACCAGGAACGTCCACACGGCCATCCAGACGTTGGTGGGAATGTCCTGCGTGTCGGGCGAGAACGTGATGAACTTCACGTGTTCCCGGTTGAAATGATCGACGTCGAACGTACCGGGCAGGCCGAGCGGCCAGTCGCCCGGCGTCCAGTGGACGAAGAGGAACATCGCCAGGCAGAACAGCGTTCCGATCAGCAATCCCAGGAAAGCGGCCTTCGCGGTCGTGCGTTTCCAGAGCATTCCCAGGATCACGGGCACGAACAACGGCACGATGAACATCACGAACAGCAACTGCGCGAACGACATGATCGTCTGGAACCGCAGGCAGGCATAGGCCGCCCCGATGCTGATCACGATGCCCAGGATCGAGCAGACGCGGCCCACGGTCACGTAGTGCTTGTCGCTGGCGTTTCGGTTGAGGAAGGGCTTGTAGACGTCGTAGGTCCACACGGTGGCAAACGCGCTGACGTTGCCGGCCATGCCCGACATGAACCCGGCGATCAGCGACGTGACCCCCAGCCCCAGCAACCCCGGACCGCAGTAGCGTTTCAACAGAAGCGGCAGCACGCAGTTGTAGCTGTAGGCGTCGCCGGCCACGACCTTGGGGTCGTTCTCGGCCAGGAGGCGTTCATCGAGCACGGCCAGGGCCAGGAGCCCGGGGAGGATGACGATCAGCGGCACGAACATCTTGAAGAAGCCGCCGATGATGGTGCCGTTCTGAGCGCTGGGGAGGTCTTTGGCCGACAGGACCCGCTGCACCACGAGGAAGTCGGTCGTCCAGTAACCGAACGAGATGGCCAGGCCCCAGCCGAGCACGATGGCGGCCCAGTGCATCCCGGCCGGGTTGTCGGCCGCCGAGCCCATCGTCGACCATAGCGGGACGTACTCGGCGCCGACGCGCTCGGTGATCCGCTGCACCATGCCGTCCCACCCGCCGGTCTCCATCAGCCCGACGATCGGGATCATAAGGAACCCGAACCAGATCAGGAAGAACTGGAGCACCTCGTTGAAGATGGCCGACAGAAGCCCGCCGAGCATGACGTAGACCCCCACCGTCAACGACGCCACCCAGATGCTGAAGTGGAGATTCCAGCCCAGAATGACCTTCATGACGATGGCGAGGCCGAACATGTTGATGCCGCTCATGAAGATCGTCAGGAAGAGGAACGAAATCCCCGAGAGGCCGCGCGACGCCTCGCCGAAGCGGAGCTTCAGGTAGCCGGGCACGGAGTGGGTGCGGCAGATGTGGTAGAAGGGCATCATCACCAGCGACAGGAACACGATGGCCGGGATCGCCCCGATCCAATAGGCATGGTTCATCAGCATCCCGTGCTGGTACGTGCTGCTGGAGTAGCCGATCGTCTCCTGGGAGCCGAGGTTCGTGGAGATGAAGGCCAGGCCCGCCACCCACGCCGTCATGCCCCGGCCGGCGAGAAAGAAGTCCTCGCCCGTCTCGGCGAACCGCTTCAGGTAGAAGCCGATCCCCAGCACGAGAACGAAGTAGAGGACGATAATCAGCATATCGACCCAAGTCAGGGCAATGATCGACTGCTGGGCCGCCTGCTGGGCGAACAAGAGCGGTGCATTCATCGCGGTCCTCACAAGTCCCAGGATGCGCTCGGCGCGGGTCTCCCAACGCGCTGTGTCCTTACTCGTTCGTCTGGCCCATCAGATCGCCGACGATCTGGCTCACTCCCTCGTGATCAAAGAGAACCGGCACGCCCCCGGGGCGAATGTAGACGGCCACTCCATCCCGGACGACCAGAGCGTCTGGATGATCCACTTCAAACCTGTCGCCGTCGACCAACGCCACCGTAAACGGCCGAAAAGGCTTCCTTCCCTTGAATGCCCCCAAAGTCCCGTCGAAATTCTCGGCTTCCATCGGTCCACCCTCTCGGGGTCGCGGAGTAATCTGCACCCTATTGTTACCATTGTACAGGACGCGGGGGCCTCCGACACGTCGATACGGCCGACCCGCGTGGCTACTTCATCGCGGACTGCACCTTGGGGAGCACGGCGGCGTCGATCGAGGCGTCGGTGTCGTCGGCCGTGACGTTGTCGAAGAGGTACCAGTCCTCGCGATGCGTGACGGAGCCGCCCGGCGGCACCTTCGTCATCGGGCCCACGCTCTCCAGCTCGAGCATCGAGGGATTGGTGAACGTCTCGAAGTTGCAGCCGTGGTCCGGGTACGCGGCGCCCTTCTGGTACATCACCTTCTTGACGAACAAGTGCCCGTCGCGGAGATAGGCTCCCCAACTCTGCTCGTTGCTCATGCCGATCTTCTGGGGCCTGGTGGCCGCCGGATCCTGCTTGAGGATGAGATACTTGCTGGTGAACACCCAGCGCGGGTCTGCGAGGTTGGTGTAGGACCAGAGGACCAGGGTCCGCACCGGCAGATAGAATCGCTTGTCGATCACCTGGCCGGGGGTGTCCGGAATGTCCGGATGCGGTGAGTACGGTTCGCTCGGGAAGATGGCCTTGCCCTTCGGGGCCATGACCGTGAGGGTCCAGGGGGCGAATTCGACGTCCCACAAGTTGTGGTTCGTGATCTTGTGGATCGCCGTAACGTGGGCCGCCTTGGGATCCAGCGTGATTTCGATTTCCTTCTGCATCCCGTTGGTCATCTCGATGGGCTGGATCAGCCGGAGCGTGTTGTCCTGCTCGACAGCCTTCACCGGCTGGCTGTCGGGGAAGTAGGAGCGGGGCTTGGCCTCCGGGGCGAGCCACAACCGGTGGCCGCCGAAGGCCAGCCATTCGGCGGAATTGGTCTTGCCGAGTTGTTCCTGGTCCTCGAAGAACTCGTTTTCCTTGCCGACGAACCCGAACCGGATGATCCGCGGTCCGACGTCGGTCGTCGCGATCAGCTCGACGGTGCCGTTCGACATGCGGATGCAGTTGGGCCAACCCCCGTAAGCCGCCTTCTCCATCTTCGTCCCCCGTTCTGCTTGAGCCAGAGAAACCCATGACGCTGCCAGAAGGAACGCGAGCCCACCGGCTGCGGATCTCCGTGCTGCGAAACCCATTCTCGTTACCCTCCTCTCGTCTTGGCTGGTCGCGGGAGGACCTCTCCCGCAGAGCGTTCGAGCGGCCATCTGTCGCCGAGAGCGTCCAGACTTCAGAAGTCCCTAGAATAGCCGCCGGGTGGGGCGATGTCCACGTGCCTCGTCAGGTGGCGGCACGGTGGTTCGTCTGCGGACCGAAAGTATCCTGACCGGAACCGGGTATGACATGAGTCCTTCGCGGTGGGGCCCGCCCGGCAGGCGGAACCTACTATATGCCCTTCCTGCGCAGATTGCCTAAAAGCCTTGCACGGCCCCCGGAACCCGGGGTTAATAGCCCTCCCGAGGGGGCTTGCTTCCATCTTGGGTGTCGATACAGTAGAATCGAGTGCCTGGGCATCCCTGGGATCCGTAGCGGCACGGAGGGCTCGTGTTGCGTCATGCCTCCGGTTCCCACTTCATTCCGACTGAGACGTTCTTTCTGAGAGGATTCATTACCCATGGGTTTGATCGTACTTCGCAGCGTCTTCTTCATGGTGGCCATCGGTCTGGTGGTGGCGATCATCACGTCGGGCGTCTTGCCACCGGATATGCCTTCGTGGCTTCCGTGGCTGATCTTCGTGGGTGTGATGCTCATGGCGACCGGGGTCATCGTCGGCGATATCCTCACCCCGCGCAAGAAGCTCGACACGATTTCCGCGGTCTACTTCGGACTGATCGTAGGCCTGTTTCTGGCCTATGTGGCGGGGTTGGCGATCTCCCCGCTGTTTCCCTCCAGGCCCGGCGGCGACTGGCAGGCCGACCGGGTCAAAGACCTCGTGCAGACGGTCTTTGCCGCCGTGCTCTGCTACATGTGCATTAGCTTCTTGCTCCAGACCAAGGACGACTTCCGCTTCGTCATCCCTTACGTGGAGTTCTCCAAGGAGGTGAAGGGACGCCGGCCGTACATCCTGGACACCAGCGTGGTGATCGACGGGCGCATCGCCGACGTCGTCGAAGCCGACGTCCTCGACAGCCAGCTTATCATGCCGCGGTTCGTGATCACGGAACTCCAGGGGGTGGCCGACAGTTCCGACCGGCTCCGCCGCAGCCGCGGCCGCCGGGGGCTCGACATTCTCAACAAGCTGCGGACCAACCCCAAGGTGGACCTGGAGATCTACGACCGCGACCTGCCTGAGTTCGCCGGCCAGAACGTCGACCTGCGACTGGTTTCCCTGGCC
>CAYSGY010000184.1:0-10166 GCA_964430315.1 uncultured Planctomycetaceae bacterium | reverse complement strand
CCTTGATCCAGCAGCACTCGTCGATCTGGTGGACCATCAGGCCGATGAAGCGGCCGGAAGATCCCCACAGGAACCAGGGCGCCCGGCGGACCTGCCACATCAACTCGCTCTCGTTCCCCTTGCGCGGCCCGAGGCCGCCGCCGGCGTCCATGCGATAGGCGCGGATCAACTGGATCTGGCCCATCGCGCCGTCGCGGATCTTGCGGATCAGGGCCTGCCGGGCCGGGGAGTGGCGGCACATCAGGCCGGCGGCGATCTTCAGGTTCTTCTTCTCGCCGGCCTCGCCCGCCCGGATGATCCGCTTAATGCCCGCGGGGTCCGGGGCGAAGCTCTTTTCCATGAACGCGTTGACGCCTTTTTGCACCGCGTACTCCAGGTGGACCGGCCGGAACGCGGAATGCGTGGTCAGCAGGGCCACGTCGCCGGGCCCGAGGCAGTCGATGGCCTTGCGGAACGCGTCGAACCCCACGAACTGCCGTTCCGGGGGAACATCGACCATGCCCTCGAACTCCCGGGTGAGGTTCCGGTGGGCCGCCTTGATCCGTTCCGGGAAGACGTCGGCCATGGCCACGAGCTTCACGTTGCCGTTCGGGACGGTCATGGCGTTGGCCGTCGCGCCGGTGCCGCGGCCCCCGCAGCCGATCAGCGCCAGTCGGATCGTATTGTTCTCGGCCGCGTGGACGTGAGGGATCGCCACCCCGGCCAGGGCGGTCACGGCGGCCACTCTGCCGGTCCGCGCCACGAAATCCCGCCGCGACAACCTATGCAACCCTGACTTGGCAGACTCTTCCCGCTTCATGGCTTTCGCTCCTTGGCTGGCCGGGACTCCCCGCTTGGACGCCGTCCGGACACATTCCGGACCGCAACGGTCCCTCCATGGTACCCGATTGGCTTGCGATCCTCCAGCGGGTTGTTCGACTTGGCCGGATGAGAAGGTGCCCCAGAAGGCGTCCGGCGGGAACACCCTCCCACGCCCGCACGGCGCCGCTATAATGGGCCGTGGCCCGCTCGCCTTCGGCCGGGAGCCGGCGGCCGGGTCGCCAGAGCCAGCGACAGGAGAAGCCCGCCATGCAACTCAGCACCGTGCGAATCGACAAGCCCGAGGCGATCAACTTCATCCTCGGGCAGACCCACTTCATCAAGTCGGTGGAAGACCTCCACGAAGCCCTGGTGGGGGCTGTGCCGGGCGTCCAGTTCGGCGTGGCGTTCTGCGAGGCGTCGGGCAAGTGCCTGGTGCGGTGGTCGGGCACCGATCCCGCCATGATCGAACTGGCCAAGAAGAACGCGAAGGCGATTGCCGCCGGTCACACGTTCCTCATCTTCCTTGGAGAGGGCTTCTACCCGGTGAACGTCTTGAACGCGATCAAGACGGTTCCGGAGGTGTGCCGCATCTTCTGCGCGACGGCGAATCCCACCGAAGTGGTCGTGGCCGAGACGGAGCAGGGGCGAGGCGTCCTCGGCGTGGTCGACGGATTCCCGCCGAAAGGCATCGAAGACGACGCCGAGATCCGATGGCGCAAGGACTTGCTGCGGAAGCTCGGCTACAAGGCCTCAACGTGACGGGTGCTCCGTCAGTCGTGCTTGGATGTGTGGCACAGCCGCCCTCGGCTGTGCGAAGTGCCCTCCACAGCCGCCCTCGGCTGTGCGCAGGGTGGCACCGAAAGCTCCGCTTTCGGTGTCGCGCAGCGACAAGAGGGTTTGCAGGGATGCCCGGGCACGGCACGTCTGGTCAAAGCCGGCCTCTTGTGCCTTCGGCACCCCGATAGCAGGAGCTATCGGGGCCACCCCGCGGTTCCGAGAGATACGCTTCGGCAGGCGGCCTGCCCGGCGGTGATCCGTGCGGGGCCGCTACTGGCGCGCCTTAAAGGCCTTCTCGTGGACTTGCATGATGTCGTTGAGGACAAAATCCTTGGGGAAGGGCTTGTCGCTCTTCTCCAGTACCTTGCGGTACTTGTCGATCATGCCCATGACATCGAGGCCGAGCGATTCGTCGTTTTTCAGGAACGACAGGTCCTTGCGGTCGTAAAGCAAGCGCCACTGGGCGAAGCACTTCTCGTACATCTCGCGGGCGAGGAGCAGGTCGGCCGCGGCCGCAGCCTGGGCGCCTTCGTAGGCGTACTTCCGCGCGGCGAGGGCTTCGGGAGTCTGCTCGAACTGAGATCGGGTCCGCCAGTACTCGAAGTTGACGATTCTGCGATAGAGGCGGTTGTTCTCCGCCTTCTTCTCGAAATCGGCGGCTTCGCGGGCCAGCTTGATGGCGGTGGGGCGGTTCGGACCGGTGATCTGGCGTGCGAGCTGGTCGTGGGTAATGGTGAGCCGTTCTTCCGCCTGACGGGCGAGTTCCCACTCGCGCGAGGCGCGCTTCTCCGGAGGCGTGTCGTAGGCCTTGCGTTCTGCCGCCGAGAGCGATTCGTATCGCTGTTTGCGGGTCTTTTCGCGCAGCCCGGGCTCGAGCGCCTCCAGCGAGGCCACGCGCTTCGCCGCCTCCTGGTCGAACTGTTCGGCGTCGTTGAGGTGGATGAACTGGCCCGGCTCCACGGCGGGAACCGCCTTGGCGCCGAAATCGTACCATTCCTGGCCGGCGCGGGTCCAGGCGATGCGGGCCTTCTCTTCAAACACGCCGTCGTCCTCGATCGCCTGCGAGTAGTTCATCTGCGACATCGGCTTGTGGGAGAAGAAGAGCACGGGGGTTGTCTTCCTCAGGTCGGCCCCCTGATCCACGAGCTTCTCGGCTTTGGCGAACCAGTCCTTTCCGACCAGCCAGTTGTCGCGGTCTTCCACAGGGCGGAAGTCGCCCCATCGGCGGAACGTCTCGTCGTCCTCCTTGAAGAGGCGGCGGAACTGCTTCTTTTCGTCGGCCGTGCCGATCTTGTGGGTGATGTACCAGCCCACGTCCCACACGAGCATCGGCTCGCGCTCGTTGCGCCGGATCCCTTCGCGGAGGAAATCGATCCCCTTGATGACCCACCGGTAGCGCTCCCGGTAGTCGTCGAACTCGACCGACACGTTGTACGACAAGTTCCACGCCTGGAACCGCCACACGCTGAGGAAGTGCGGCTCCAGACGCGTGATTTGCTGAAGCGTTGCGGAGAGGTTCGTCCAATCCTTCTTCTTCTTGTACTCGTTGGCCTTCTCCCACAGGATGTTGGCGGCGACACCGCGGAGCCCGAGGGTGGCCAATTTGATCGTCGCACCGGCCGGATCGATCTCGCCGAGGCGCGCCTCGCTCAGTCCGTAGCGGTCTCGGAGTTGGGCGAGGTTGGGGAGCCCCGTCGCGGTCTCTCCCTTGGAGTCCGCCGAGACCTCGCCCGTCGACGGCCGCCCAAGCCAGCTCAGGATCGCCAGCAGAAGGACCAGGCCGACCAGGTAGTAGACCTTTCGGGCGAACGAGTGCTGCGGGTTCATTGCGCCACCTCGCGTGTCTTAAGGAAGAAGTAGCCGGCCACGAAGACCGGGATCAAGAAGGCGAAGGCGCGGAGGGTAGGAACCGCGAGCCAAGGATCCCACGAGATGTCGAATCCATAGGCGACCCAGTCGGCGTAGTTGAATTCGGTGAAAGGGGGAAGGATATGGGCAATGACCCAGAGGCCCCCTTGCGCGACCACGTCGGCCATTTTGGCGGCCGTGGTCCGAAGGCCGGGATCCAACTCGGTCATGAGGTTGTCCTGGCGTACCAGCCGGATAATCGCCTCGAACGGCCCGCCGCCGAGCACCTGGCCCATGGACAAGCGGGTCAGGAAGTCGCTGAAGAACCCGCCGATCATGGCGCCGACCGTGGCGAGCATGGCGACCGGGCCGCTCAGGAACGTGCTGAACATCACGCCGAACCCGATCACCAGCAGCATTTGCAGCCAGATCCCCACGTAGCCCTTGAAGAAGTTGGCGGTAAACGTGGCGTCGGCGGCGCGGAGCCACAAGTCAGGCTGTCCGGCCCCGAAGTATTGCGAGGGCTCCAGGCAGCGGAGCCAGATCTCCACCTGGCCGTCCGCCACAAGATCCCCAAACAAATCGAACTCCTTCCGCTCCGCGAGCCGGCGGTCGAGCATGTTCTGCGGCGGGGAGAACTCGACGCGGCCCTCGGGCGTCTCGCGACGGCTGGAAATCACGTCGGCGCTGGAGAAGCCGGTGATCTTCCGCGGGATGACGAGTTGGAAAGGCGTGAACTCCTTGGCCTCGAAGACCTTGACCTCCACGAGGAGGCCCGTCTTCGGGTTCCGCACGGAGAGGCTCCCGATGACCCCTTTTTCGATGTCCCCTTTGTAGGTACGGAAGATCTCGATGTTCGTCTCAATGGGGAGTCCTTCCGGGAAGTCCTTCTCGCGGACGCCCTGGAAGGACCAGATGGCGGCCGCCGGGCTGCCTCCCTGGATGAAGCTCCGGTAGAACCACTCGTCGCCGACGTTGATCCCCTTGTCCACGTCTTTGCCTTCGCGGCTGCGGAAACGGACCTTCCCGTACATCGGCACGCGCGCTTCGAGCATGTCCTCCGGCCCGCCCAGGACGTACGTGGTCTTGTCGCCCGACCTGGCGGTCTCGATCTCGTGCCAATGGCCGTACTCGGAGTCGACGTAGCCCTTGCCGGACGAGTCGACATAGAGCTTGTGCCGGTGGCCTTTTACGGTGTCGGTATAGCCGGTCATGGGACGGGCCTTGCCCTCCACGGCCGCGCCGGTCGGCTTCAGACTGTCCAGAACCACTTCGTGGGTGTGGCTCAGGCCGCGAATCACGAACACGTAGCTGATCACGCTCATCAGGGCCAGCAACACCGTGCCCACGACCGCGAATCCGAGGATCCGGCCCAGCACCACCTCGCTCGCCCGCACCGGCTTCGTGACGATCGTCTGAATCGTCCGGCTCCGGATGTCGGCGGGCAGGCTGAACGCGCTGAGAAACAGGACCAATAGAAGGATCAGATACGTAGTCGCCGAGAGCACGAAGCTCAGATAAAGCTTGGCCGGTTCATTGCTGCCCGCATCGAGAAACCAGCCGGCAAACAGGAGGATGAGAATGAACAGGGCGAACACCACCACCACGCGGCGGCGGATCGACTCCTTCACCGCGAGCCAAGTCAGCGCCCCCACGCGGCGGGGCGACATGAGCGTCAAGTCGCCGATCGCATCCCTCAGAGTGCGCAGGCCGGCCCCAAACCCCCTCGCCGGACCGTGCCTCAGCACCGCCACAAGGAAGCCCAACACGATGGCAGCCAGTGTCAAAATGACAAGAACCGCCAGCCAATTGAGCGCGGCGGAAGCAAACCACTCAGATAGGTGGGGTAGCGGGGTTTCAATGGGCATCGCCCGCACCTCCTCGCACGCGGCGTCCGGGGTGCGCTTCGCTTTCCCGGATGATGTGCAGGAAGAGTTCTTCCAGCGTCGTCGTTGGGTTGCCGATGGTCTGGACCTGGCCCCCGTGACGCTCAATGACCTCGCGGATCTCTGCTTGACAAGCCTCGCTCAGCCCGGCGGCGCGAACCTCGGTTACGTCGCGGACCTTCAGGAGGCTGTCGACCCGACCCAACTCCTGGAGTTCCCCCTGATAGAGGATGCCGATCCGATCGCACACGTCCTGCACGTCGGCCAGCAAGTGGCTGCACATCAGGATCGTCTTGCCCTCATCCCTCAAACGAAGGATGAGGTCCTTCATCTCGCGACATCCGATGGGGTCCAGGCCGGTGGTCGGCTCGTCGAGCACGATCAGTTCCGGGTCGTTGATCAGGGCCTGCGCCAGGCCGATACGCCGGGTCATGCCCTTGGAATACTCCCGCAACTGGCGTCGCTTGGCCCAGCCC
Organism: uncultured Planctomycetaceae bacterium; assembly: GCA_964430315.1. GTDB lineage: Bacteria > Planctomycetota > Planctomycetia > Pirellulales > Thermoguttaceae > CALFBP01. The sequence goes on along the minus strand of CAYSGY010000184.1, from coordinate 4,378 downwards.
AACCCGACCATGTCGATCAAGTCGGCCGTGCGCTGACGCCGCAGCGGGGCGGCCATGTTGAACAACCGGCCGTAGAAGTCGAGCGTCTCCTCGGCATTCAGGAACCGGTACAGGTACGATTCCTCGGGCAGATAGCCGATCCGCTCGTTCTTCTTCACGTCGGTGGCGTCCCGGCCAAACACCAGGGCCTGGCCGCTGGTGGGAAACAACAGACCCAGGATCAGCTTGATCGTGGTGGTCTTTCCCGAACCGTTCGGGCCCAACAGCCCGAAGATTTCCCCCCGCTGGATCTCCAGGTCCAGTGCCTTCAAGGCCCGCACCTTCTGCCGGCCCCAGAAGTCGCGGTAGACCTTGCTGAGACTCCGGGTTTCAATGACGACTTCGGATGACTGCATACCTTGTCCTCATGGTCGCGCCGTGCGAAAACTTGAGGTCAATACGATGCCGGAAGTCCCCATGTTCACGTCTCTTGGGTAGGAACGGCGAAAATCTGCCCCTGAAGACGACTCACACCCAATAGGAGGGGATCCGCCCGGCAAATCCCGCTCGCCAAGCGGGACCTACCGACAAGCCTCGCCCCGCGCTGTACACTCAGTGTCTTGTACCCACGGCGTCAACCGCGCAGGTGTTATGGCCAGCCCCGTCTGCACCGATCGTGATTCCGCCACCATGGAGGACTCGCTGCGCTTCCTCAGCGGGCGGATCGACTACGAACGACGGTTCGGCTACGGCTACGGCGCCCGCGAATTCAAACTCGCCCGCATGCGGGAGTTGCTGACACGACTCGGGAACCCCGACCGGGGGATGCCGATCCTCCACGTCGCCGGAACCAAAGGGAAGGGGTCGACCTCGGCCATGGCGGCCTCGGTGCTCACCGCGGCCGGGTTTCGCGCGGGGCTCTTCACGTCGCCCCATCTGGAGCGCGTCGAGGAGCGAATCGCCATCGACGGGCAGGCCTGCTCTCCCGCCGAGTTTGTCGGGCTCCTCGATCGACTGGTTCCGGCGGTTGAGGCCATGGATCGTGAGGGGCTCACTCTTAACCCCCCGGAGCCTGGGCCCACCTATTTCGAGATCATCACGGCCATGGCCCTGCTCCATTTTGCCGAGGCGAAGGTCGATGCCGCGGTCCTCGAAGTGGGGTTGGGTGGGCGGCTCGATTCGACGAATGTCTGCCAGCCGACGGTCTCGGTCATCACGAGCATCAGTCTCGACCATATGCAGCAGTTGGGCGACACGCTGACGGCGATCGCGCGGGAGAAGGCCGGGATCATCAAGCCGGGGGTCCCGGTCGTAAGCGGCGTCGCCAATCCCGAGCCCCGGGAAGTGATTCGCCGGACGTGCCTCGAAGCGGGCTGCCGGCTCGTCGAACTGGGGGTTGATTTCGACGTCGCGTATGCCCCGCCGCACGACGTGGATGTGTCGCCCGGCCTCGGGCACATCGACTACGGCTACTACGCCGCCGATGGTCCGCATCATTACTCGGGTTTGACGCTTGGGTTGCTCGGCCCGCACCAGGCGGCCAATGCCGCGGTCGCCCTTGCCGCATTGGCTCAACTCCGCGGTGCGGGCTGGGAGATTCCCGAGGCGGCAATCCGGAGCGGCTTGGCACGGCTGGCCTGGCCCGCCCGCGTGGAACTGATCGCCCGGCGTCCGGCAGTGGTCATCGACGCGGCCCACAACGTCGCCTCGGTCGAGGCGCTCCTCCGCACGCTCGACGAGAGCGTGAAGGCCCGCCGCAGGCTCCTCGTGTTCGCCGGGACCCGGGAGAAAGACATCCCGGGCATGCTAAGGCATCTGCTCGCCCGGTTCGATCATGTGATCCTGACGCAGTATCTCGACAACCCCCGGGCGGTGCCGGTGGAGGAGCTAGCGGCGGCAGCGACCGCCTTGACCGGGCAGAGCTACCGCGTGTGCCCGAGTCCGGCCCACGCCTGGGACGCGGCCCGGACCCTGGCCGGCCCCGAGGACGTGATCTGCGTGACCGGTTCTTTCTTCCTCGCCGCCCAAATGCGGCACGAAATCCTCGCCAGGCCCTATGGAGTCCGCGACTCTTCAGCCGTATGAATGTCGTCGGGAGAGGAGAAGGGAAAAGGAAAAAGCCGGGAAAAAGGGGAAAAGAAGAAGAGCGGGTTCCCATTCAGAATTGTGTGCTCAGGGCATGGTTTCTTCCCATTCCCATGTTTCCAGGACTTCGCCTTTTCCCTTCCGCGATTCGCACTTCATTCCGCTGAACACTTACGGGAATCCTTGAGCTTCCTCCAACGAGAGGTGCGGCATGTCGAAGCCTATCGCTCGGTATCGAACGCTCGGCGTCGTCTGTTTCGCGCTCGGCGCGCTGTCACTCGCCGGCCCCGCTGCGGCGGCCCCGCTGGAGAACCTGGCGGCCAAGGCAAAGGCTTGGGCCAGTTCCGAGCACAACGCCCACTACGTGGCCAGGTTCGCCGTCGACGGGAAGATCCCGCACGCCGGCAGCACGGGCGCCGACTTGGACGCGGCCTGGTGCGTCCTCAAGGCCCGCTCGGGCGACAAGGCCGAGTTCAGTCTCACCTGGGAGAAGCCCGTCGAGCTGGCCGAGCTGGTCTACTGGGGCCGCACGACCTGGTTCATGAACGAGTGCTGGAAGGATTTCGAGGTCTATCTCGACGCCGCCAAGGAGCCGGCCGCTCGCGGCACGTTCCAGAGGATCCACGGCCCGCAGCGGATCAAGCTCCCGCCGGCCCGAGTCACCAAGGTCACGCTCAAGTTCCTCAACTCCTACGGAGGCTACAACCCGGGCGCCCTGGAAATCCAGGCCTTCTCCCGCAGCCCCTCGGACAAGGAGCTGGCCCGCATGTCGGCCCGGGCCAACAGCTCGCTGGCCGTCATGCCCTGGGTCGAGAAGAACGACCCGAAACGCATCCGCGAACTCATCCTCACGCTGAGGCAACTCCACGGCGAGCGCTATGCTCAATCCGAGGAGCATCTTGCCCGGCTCGCGAAGCTCGAAGCCACGCAGTCGGCCGCCGGCGAGCCAAGCGACGAACAGGACGCGGTCCGCGAGGCCCTCGAAGAACTCGAACGCGACGTGCTGCTCTTCGACGTCGACCGTCTCCTCGTGATCCGGCGCCACGAGATCCATGCCTCGCACGTCTACACGTACCACTACGAGGGTTTTCGGGCCGGCGGGGGACTGTACGTCGTCTCGCCCAAGGAGCCCGCGGCAAAGCGGCTTCTCGTGGAGTCGCCCACCGGGCAGATCCTCGATTGCGATCTCTCCTACGACGGCCGCACGGCGTTGTTCAGTTGGCGCCGCCAGGAGAACGAGGGATATCACCTTTGGACGATCGGCGTCGACGGCAGCGGGCTGAAGCCGCTCACGCGCGGACCCTGGCACGACTACAACGCCTGCTGGCTGCCCGACGGCGGCATCGCCTTCCTGAGCACGCGCTCGCCGCAGTTCGCCTACTGCTGGCACGCCCCGGTGGGCATTCTCCACCGGATGAACGCCGACGGGTCGGGTGTGCGCCGGCTGTCGGCCAACTACCTCAACGACTTCACCCCCTCGGTGCTCGACGACGGACGCATCGCCTACACCCGATGGGAATACGTCGACCGCCCGGCCATCCCCATTCAGAGCCTCTGGACGATCAATCCCGACGGCACGGGCCTGATGGGCTATTTCGGCAATCGGGTGCTCTCGCCGGGCACGTTCATGGAGGCCCGCTCGATCCCCGGGACCACGAAGCTGCTCTGCACCATGACCGGTCACAACGGCCCGACCCGGGGCGCCCTCGGCATTCTCGACCGCTCCAAGGGAATCAACGCTCAAGAGGCGATCGAGAACATTACCCCCGACGTCCCGGTGCCGAAGGTCAATCAGGGCTGCGGCAACACCGACGGCACCAAGCAGTACAGTTGCCCCTACCCGCTCGATTCCGCGCGGTTCCTGTGTTCGATCCGCGGGCCGCTGCTGGTTCGCACACTCGGCGGCGAGTGCCAGTCGGTCGCCCTGGGGGAGCCGGAAAACGGGATGCAGTGGCTCGCGGCCCAGCCGATCCGTGCCCGGAATCGCCCGCCGGCCATTCCCTCGGCGCTCCCGCCCAACCCCGATCCATACGCCACGGTCTTCCTGCAAGACGTCTACAACGGCCTGGAGCCCTACGTCCAACGGGGCGAGGTGAAGACGATCCGCGTCGTGCGCGAGATGCCCAAGACGGTGCGGATCGACCCGAGTCTGCGGGCGTTCGGGTTCCAGTTCCCGGTGATCTCGTGCGGGGCGACCTATGCCGGCAAGACCGTCTTGGGCGACGTGCCGGTCGAGCCCGACGGATCGGCCTGCTTCCGCGTGCGTAACCGTTCACACGTTGGGGAGCAACGAGGGGGCTGGTTGATGGGCCAG
>CAYSGY010000183.1:0-10171 GCA_964430315.1 uncultured Planctomycetaceae bacterium | reverse complement strand
CTTCTCCCTTCTCCCCTCTCCCCTCTCCCCTCTCCCTTCTCCCCTCTCCCCTCTCCCCTCTCCCCTCTCCCTTCTCCCCCCTCTCCGCTCGCCGGCGCTACTCCACAGTCAGGGTGGCAACCGGCGGCGGCGGGGCAAGGGCCGACGGTTTGTCCCATTCCTGGCCGTAAAGGAACTCCAGGTCCAACAGTTCTTTCTCGACGAGCGAATCGATGAACGACGGAAGATACCCCGTGGGCTGGAGCGCCACCCCGTTGCGAAAATTGAAGATATCGACGACGACAACCTGTTTCTCTTCCGGATCGTAGCGTGTCACCTCGGCGATCTGGGTCACGGCCCGCCGCCCGCCCGGCAGCCGGCTGATGTGGACAATCACGTCGATCGCCGACACCAGTTGGCGATGGATCGAGGTGACCGGCAGGTCGGCCGCCATCAGGATGAGGACCTCCAACCGCTCGATGACCTCGCGCGCACTGTTGGCGTGGACCGTGGTCATGGAGCCGTCGTGGCCGGTGTTCATGGCCTGGACCATGTCGAGGGCCTCAGGCCCGCGGCACTCGCCGACGATGACCCGGTCGGGACGCATACGTAGGGCGTTCTTGACCAGGTCGCGGATCGTATACGCCCCGGCCCCTTCCACGTTGGGCGGCTTGGTTTCCAGGGTCACGACGTGCTCCTGGTGGAGCCGCAGCTCCACGGTGTCCTCGATGGTGACGATCCGCTCCTTGAACGGGATGAAACTCGATAGGACGTTGAGGAGGGTCGTCTTGCCGGTGCCCGTGCCCCCGCTGACCAGGACGTTGCGGTGATCGACCACGCAGGCCCGGAGGAAGGTGGCCGCCGACCTGGTGATGCTTCCCAGGTCGATCAGCTCGTCCATCGTGAGCCGCTGCAAGGGGAACTTGCGCACCGTGAGGCAAGGGCCCTTGACCGCCAGCGGCGGGATGATGGCGTTGACGCGCGAGCCGTCGGGCAGCCGGGCGTCGACCAGGGGCTGGCTCTTGTCGATGCGGCGCCCCACCTGGGCCACGATCCGCTCGATGATCGACTCGGTCACCTTATCCGAGATGAACCGCCGCCCCGATTTCTCGATCAGCCCGTTCTGCTCGACGTAGATCTGCTCCCGGCCCACCACCATGATTTCCGAAACCGACGGCGCCCGGAGCAGGTCCTGAAGCGGTCCGAAGCCGAAGATCGTGTCCTTGAGGTCCTTCTTGAGCGTCCGCAGGATGAGGTACTTGCGCAGCTCGTGGTGGAGGTGCGGGCGGATCAGGGGGAAGATGTCGTTGAATCGCGACTCGACCCGGGCGATCTGCTCGGTAACATCGCGGCATTCCTCGAACTTCAACCGCTCGCGCACGAATTGCAGCAGCCCATGCAACTCCGCCTCCCGCTCCGGCACGAGCGTGGCCGGGACGTCGAACTCGTTGGAGGTGAGCACGGCCAGGTCGAAGAAATCGTCCTTGCCGGTCTCCATGATGATCTGGTTGATGAGGTGGTCGCGGAGCACCAGCCCGGTGATCTCCTCCAGGAGCGGCTCGTTCTCCTTGCTGAAGACCGCCAGGTCGCGGCACACGTCCTCGATGTTGTTCTCCAGCAGGAGGATGCTCTCCGTGTCGCTGGCCCGGTTCGTCTCGAACTCGTAGAGGTCGAGCCGCTCCAGGAGCTTGCGGTGGATCCGTAACTCGAGGTCCGCCACGATGGAGCGGAGATGGCTTTCCAGGTCGGCGCGGGTGACGGCCGCGGGCTTCTCGGCCTCGAAGGTCAGCGTGAAGGGCCAGATGCGGACCTTCGTGCCGGGCTCGAAGACGACCGTCTGGCTGCCCGTCACCTCGACGTCGCCCACCAGGCAGCTATTCAGCCCGACGTTCTCCAGGAAGAGCTGCCCGCCCGTCATCCGCACGACGGCATGGTGCCGGGAGACCAGCGGGCTTTGCAGCACCACGGTATTCTCCGGGTCGCGCCCGATGGTCACTTCGGTCCCGTCGGCCTCGACCAGGGTCCGCCGGCTCTCACTGATCTTGTTGAACCAGACTTTCATTTTGTTCTCAAAGGAGATATCAAATCGAGAATCGCGAATATCAAATATCAAATTGAAGAGCGGAAGGCCGTGCCTCTTGGCACGACGCATCACCCGGGCGCATTTCACTTTGATATTTGATATTTGCAGTTGTCAATTTGATATCTTGCCGTCTGCGGCTTCGTCCTATTCCTGTTTCTGATTCCGCGGATGGAGCAGGTAGCCCAGCGACTTGGAGCCCGCTTGCTCGAGGATGCGCATGAGCCGGGCCGCCTCCGGCTCCATCTTGCCGTTCTCGATCTTGACGGCGATGGTCATCACGTTTTCCTGGGTCTGCGTGATCTTCGCGGCCCGCATCACGTCCTGAGTGCCCAGCCGGTTGCCGATCGCAAGGACCTTGAACGGTCCACACAGATCGACGGCGTCGCGTGACGCGGGACGGGGCGCCGCGGCAGCCGGCGCGCCCTTCGGATCCGCCTTCCTGGCCTCGGCCAGTGTCGGAGAGTCGGTCCGCGACGCGGAAACGATGAACGAGACCAGGTCGCCGGGCTGAACCAGCGAGGGAACGAACTTCCTGGAGTCGATCGGCACGCCGGTAGCCATTTCCTGCACTCCCGAAGGCAGGTTCTCCCCGAAACGCAGTTCCCGCGGAGGCGTCTTCAGGTCGGACCGCAAAAGGAGCGCGCCGCCTTCCAGGGGGCGCCACGGACGGCGTCCGAGAACGGTCTGGCGCGCGGAGTAGAGGATCGCGTACTCTTCGAGCTTCCCCACCCAGCGACGGGGGATCTCGACCGGCTCGATGTTCTCCTCCGTCAGCGGCTCACCCTGCCCCACGACCTTGTCCCCTTTCACTCCAATGAACGCGATCTTCTCGACATCGCGGGAGCGGCTGGCCAGGTAGGCGAAGTTGAACAACGCCCCGGCAATTCCGAGTCCGATCGCCAGGATCAGTCCGTGGATACCCTTCATGGTCGCTCACCTTTGGGCAACGAGTTGGGAAGAGGGGTCCGCAGCACCAGGCCGGTCATTTCGCCGCTCCCGTCGGAGACGAAGAACACGTCGAGCGATTCCCGCGAGGCGTCCGCCGTCCGGGCACCGCGAACGGACCAGGCGGTGCCGTGTTGTCGCCACGCGACGACCGTGCGCCACCCCTCTGCCGCCAGCCAGGAATCGAAGAACCGCCTGCACGCGTCCGGCCGATCCGGACCCCTAAAGGATACCACCGCGCTGCCGTCGGCCGCGCGAATCGATAGGATTCTACTGCTTTGGGGCGGTATTGGTACCCTCGAAACAGGAGAAACGTCCCCTCCGGAATCCGCCGGCTCGAACGTGTAGATGGTCCAGGAGTTGGTTCCCATGGGGACCGCCAATCCCCAAGTTACCACGCGCCAGGCGAGGCCAGCAACCCCATCGCCAGGGGGGGGCGTGCTGGCTGCCGGCCGCGTCCCGATGACCATCGGAAACGCGGCATCCAGCGCGTAGAGCCGCCACTTTCCGATTTCCTCCTGCGCGGGCTTCTGCCCGGAGATCTTCTTGAGGAAGTCGCGTTCGGCGGGCCCCGGTGCGTCCCCGGGAACGGCGCTCGATCGGACGATGCCGGCGCATCGGCCCTGCAACGCGGAGAGCACGTGCTTTTCGTCGCCGGCGATGGCTTGGCGTCCCATGCGCCACGGGGTGTCGCCGAATTCCAGGACGTGCTCCGCGGCCGCGCGGCCCAGGGCGCCTACCGACAGCGAGGGAGGTGGAGGGGCGCCCTCCTCGCCACCCTCCGGGCCCCACCAGACCACCATCTGGCGGCCGAACGCCAGGCCCATGACGAGAATCGCGGCCGAGACGATTCCCCGGGTCGTCCACACGGAGATCCGCTTCGCCAGTTGGGCAAATCCCGACAGGCTTGTTTCACGACGGGCGGGGGATGCGGCCGGGGAGTGGTCGGGCGCTGCGTGGCGCTCAGCGGTCATAGGATGAGTCTGGATGCGAGGGTACTCCCCAACGGTCAACTGAGGAGGCCGATCTCTTGGTTCAGTGCGTCGATCTCTTGCTGGATCCGGTCCGAATTCGGGGGAGGCGGGTCGGCCTGCAACTGCCGCGTCAATTCGTTGACGACCTCTTGGAAGAACCTGCGGAACGCCCGGCGCATCTGCTCGGCAATTCCCGGGATGTGAATCGGCGGATTGGCCTGATCGTCGTCCCTTCCCTGGATGCGGTCGATGAGGTGGTCGACCCGCGTGCGAACGTCCGTCTCGTCGACGCTGCACGGCATGTCGAGCCAGGCGAAGTCGCGATAGAAGTCCGGGACCCCGCGCCGCGGCACCCAGTCCGGCTGGCCTTCCAGGAAGAACCGCCGCGTCCAGTAGATGTACTCGTCGTCCTTGTCCATGGGCCAGAGGTCGGCCTGGAACGAGGAGTACCAGATCCTGGCGACCGCCTGGATGTACATCGTCGCATAACTGGATTCGTCGCCGGTCTGCGGGACCGTGTAGAGGAGTGGGACGCGGAAATCGCGATTGGCGCGGGCGCCGGTCGTTTCCCAGACCCAGCGGCCGTGGAGGGCCTCGGTTGCCGCATGGGCCGTGTACGTCCCCAGACGGCCCAGCAAAGGAAACCTGCGGGACACGGTGGAACTGCCCGATCGCATCGCCCGGGTTGGGTCGAAGAGGTCGCGATCGACGGTGAAATCGCCGACCATCGGGCCGCGGACGACGGGCTGGTCGACGCGGGGGTCGTCGAGCGAGGCCACGCCCCCGCCACCCGCCCCCGTGGTCACGCCGTCGGGGAATTCCGGCCAATACTGCGGATAATACTGCTTCTGCGGCAGCGCCCCGCCCGCGCGCCCTTCACGCTGCGACCACAACTCGTGGCGAGCCAGCGACAGCGCCCGGAGCTTCCACTTGGCCACCGTCCCGAAGTTGAACAAAAGCGCCATGACGAACAGCAAGATCGGGGCCGACAGGACCATTTCCAGCGTGGAAAGCCCCCGGCGCGGCCCTCGCAATCGTAGGGTGCGTGCTCCGCACGCACGCCGGCGAAGCACAGGCCGAAAGCCGTCGCTGCGTGCGTGCGGAGCACGCACCCGACGTGTCGGTCTCATGGCGGTTCCCCTCAGTGTGTATTGATCCAACCGATCCGGTCCATCCCGATTCCGCCGAGATCCGGCAGGCGGAACTGCTGCGAACCGAATCCCGGCACGCTGGGCGGTTCGTGCAGGATTTCCGGGAGCGTGGCCACCGTGGCCGGAACCAGGCTCACGGTCCAATGCTCGTTCAGCAGGTCCCAACTCTCCACGACCCCGGGTTCCCGTCCGACAGTCCAACTGCCCCCGCCATCGTCCGTTCCGTTCTCGGGGGCGTCGGGCCGGGTGGGTGGGTCCGTCTCTCCATCGCCCGGGGGCGGCAGCGGCGGGAACTGGCCCGGCACGCCTCCAATCGGCTCGCTCCAACTATGGGCCCCGCCGTGGAGCCACACGAGCTTCCGGTGCGGAACGAACACGCGCACCTGGGCGAACGTCACCGCCGAGGCGGGCATGGGATTGTCGAAGATCCGCGGGCCGTACTCCGCGATCGGGTTCCAGTACGCCACGCCCACCAACGTGAAGTGTTGATCGAGGTGCGTGTTGATGTCGGCCACTTCATCCTGGTGCGTGGCGATCAGGTGCGGCAGGTTCGACTCCGGATACTCGTCGCAGAGCTTCTCCAACTGTCCGCACGTGAAGCCTCGCCACAAGGTGGCGAACTGGCACATCTTGGCCCTCTGGTCGAAGAAGGCAAGGACCTGGTCGTTCCAATTCCCATACCACCACGCCTGGAACTTTCCGTGCCAGGAGGGACCGCTCGTCGGCCCTCTCCCCACGCCAAGGTACAACTTGGCTTGTTCCAGGCGTTGCTCGCGGGCCTCGCGCATCCGCTGCGACTGACTCGCCCCGGAGTCCAGCACGGGATCGATCACGGGGAGGGTCCGGCTGTAGCCCTCGCCCGCCCCGCCGACCGGCACCACGTTGGTCCGCCACAGAACGCCGCACAGATTGCCTCGCCCGAACTCGGGACGTCCGTTAGCCAAGGCCGCCTCCAAGGCCGCCTGCTGGGCCATGTCGGGATACGCCGCGACGACCGCCCGCTGGAACTGCGGGATCATCTCGTCCTGGAGGATCTGCTCCAAGGTGGGGAGGAGGATCTCGCTGACGGCCTTGGCCCAACCGCTGAAGGCGTCGACGAGCGCCTGCTCCAGCGGCGCCTGTTGAATGATCGCTGTGCCCAGCCGTTGGAACTTCGGGAACGAGGACTTCTGGAACTGCTCTCCCGCCTTCTTCCAGGCCGCCAGGATCTCGGGGACATACTTGTCGGAATGCTGGTCGCGGGCCTCGCGGCAGAAGGCCGTCAGGGCGAACACGTCGAAGAGGAGGTGGTTGGTGAAGGCCAGGGCGTTCATGCCCCGGGCGACGACCAAGGCGCCGGAGTAGGCCGTGGCGTCGGCGGCGTTCTGCATGCGGATCTTCCCGTCCACCTGCCGGCCGACATTCATCACCATGCCCAACAGGGCGGCCAACATCAGCACCGCAAACACGGTGAGAATGCTGATCGTGCCGGTCTCGTCACGATGCAGCCGGCGCACGTAGCGCGGCCCTTCACGCGCGTGTGGCATGCTCTGGGAAACGTGTGGCATGCTCTCACGACGCGGAGCGTCGGGTGAGCATGGGAATCGCAGGGAGCGTCTCCATGCCGACCCGCGGCTGCGCCGCGTGACGGCATGCCACGCAGTCTCTGTGACGGCATGCCACGCAGTCTCTGTGACGGCATGCCACCCAATGCGCGTGACGGCATGCCACCCAATGCGCGCGGCGGCATGCCACCCAATGCGCGTGACGGCATGCCACCCGAGCCGCACCATGCGGAACGTACGTTTCGGCCGATGCTCAGTAGGCTTGGTACTCATAGGGCATCACCGATTTCTCGCCTTCGTTGCCCAGCGTGCACGAGGCGGTCAGCTTGTAGACGTAGACGTTGCTCGGGGGTTGGGCCTCGTCGGTATCTTGTTCAATCCGCTCCTGGACGGAGTCGCGGGCCGTGCGGACGAAACCGACCTGGTTGGCCAGGAGCCGTCCCGGCCCCGGCAACAGGGCGAAGTAGTGCGTGACCGTCACCGTGATCGGGTCTTGCCAGCCGATCTCTTGCCACGGCCGGTATTCGTAATATCCCTCATCGCCAGGCTCGCGTCCGCCGTCGTAGCGGATGCGCCACGGCACCAGCGGCGGCTCCAGGCTCGCCGAATTGCTGTGGTAGAAGCGGACATCGACATTGGTATAGCGCATCGCGTAGGCGAGCTTGTTCGCGATGCGCCCGTCGGTCGGGGCGCGGGTCGCGAGGGCGTGATACGTGTCGCGGAGCGCCTGCTGAAGCATCGCCCCGCCCGGCGGCACCGAGAGCCCCAGGTCCCGCGACGGGGAGATCGGCATGCAGGCCATGTAGGCCGCCGAGGCGATCTTCCAGTACTTCAGGCCGCTCAGGGTCACGAGATACGTCAGCCCGCCTTCCGAGGGCTGGACCAGGCTCGGCTCGATCTGGTCGGGCGCAGCGAGATCGATCGAGTACCCGTCCACGCAGTTTTCCGGCATGCTCCAACCGAGCCGGGACCCCACGCCCGCCGGGATCCAGACCGTTGCGGCCCGGGCCGCGGCAAAGGCCGCATAGTGGACCACCATCGTGGCGACCATCAACTGGCTGACCTGGACGATGAAGAGGAGCAGGGCGATGAACAGCGGCAGAGTGAGCACGAAGCTCAGACTCTGGGCGCTGCCCGACTGATTGCGGTGCAGCAGGAGCAGACGGCGGAGACGAAGCCCGCCCCGATTCAGGCAAACCAGCAGCCACAGGGCGGCGCACGACCCGAGCAAGAGCGCCGCCCACGGCAGGCAATCGCATAGCACTGCGCGACCCATCGCGATGCCTCGTCTTTCTGCCGGGTGCCACTGGCGGCTCGTCCGCCGGTGCTGCACGGGCAGGCAAGCTGCCCGTGGCACCCACGTCACAAATCACCAACTGCCTGAGACACTCCGCCACATGAACGTGCACGATCTTGGGAGTGTGCCACTGCTTGACCGCTGCCGCGAAAACGTCACCCGATCGGGGAAACCGTGCTTGCGGCAGCGGTCAAGCAGTGCCACACGGCCAGCGCGGGCTCCCGGAATTGTGCAACCTCATTTAGATCAACCCGAACATCACAATCACGGCCGCCGCCATCGCGCTGGGGGCGAGGAAGAGCGGCGGTTGCAGGGCGGCACGCTCGTCGGCCGTCAGCGGCTGGAACCGTCCCAGGCGGAGCGTCCAGAGGAGGTGGCGAGCCACCGAGGCGATCAACCGCAGGGGTCCCACGCGCCACACCAGGACGATCAGGGCCAGGCACGCGCCGAGCACGAATGTCCACAGCATGGTTTCAATGCCCTCCTCCTGCCCGAGGAATGCGCCCAGCATGGCGATCAGCTTGACGTCGCCGCCCCCAACCTGCAGCAGCACGTAACAGACCAGCATCACGCCGCCGCAAATCAGGAAGCCCAGCGCGCTGTCCGTCAGGCCGATCCACCCCAGGCGGCGAAGCGTCGCCTCCGCGATCCACCCTCCCCGCAACAGGCCCTCACCCAAGGCGTTCAGCCCCGCCGCGGCCAGGATCCCCGGATACGTGGTCCAGTTGTAGATCCGATGACGCGTCAGGTCCGTCGCCGTCGCCGCCACGAGCAGCCCGAGCAACAGCAGTTCCGCTACCATGGCCGGCTAGCGTCGCTCCTACTGCGTGGCGTTGTCCCTTTCGCTTTCCAGGTCTTCGATCCCCTGCGTCCAGAACTCCTTGACCTTGGGCCAACCCACCTTGATCAGGAAGATCAAGACCGGCAGGGCGATCGCACCGATGATCAGGACGGTTTCCAGGCTGACCGCCCCCTTCTCATCCCGGTGGACCCTCTTCAGCAATCCCAAAATCTCCGGCATGTGTCGAGACCTCCTCTCCCAAAAGAAAACGTGCGATCGACTTGTTCCCAGATCTCACATGAACGGCCACGAGACCAGCACGCAGAGCACTTCGTACGCCAATCCCATGACCAACTTGCTCAGCGCAATACTCAGAGCGACCAACGGCAAGAGAACCGCCAGGATCAACACATAATCCAACGACGCGGCGCCCTTGCGGCCCCGTCGGACGGCGCGGCCACTGCGGGCCACCTTGGAGCGGCCTCCGAACTTGGTCCGCGACGGCCGTCCCGCCGAAGCCCCGCCGCCGTCCGAACACAGACTCTCGCGTCGCATCCGCATTGGTTCCAGCCTCTTGGCCTTCCACCATGCCATAAACCAACGCTTCTTTCAACTACTTCGACCACAGACGGGTGGTGAGCCGAGCCAATTGTTCCATCCCCCGATCGCGGAGGTCCTGGGCGAAGGTCGGCATTTCGCCCGTCGGCTCCAGGTCGGCAATCAGCCGGCCCTCCGGTGTCCTCCCGCGGAGCCGCGACACGAACAAGTCGCGGGTCTGATACTGGTTCGCCTCGTTCAGGCCCCGGGCCTCCGAAATCCTGGAGACCTTGCGGGAACCGTCTTCGGTGAAACGGGCAATCTGAACAATAAGGTGAATGGCGGCAGCCACCTGGGCCCGGGCCACGTACACGGGAATCTCCACGTCGGACATGAGCGACAGGGTTTCCAGGCGGATCAAAGCGTCCCGCGCCGTCTCTGCGTGGATCGTCGAAAGGCTGCCCGCATGACCGCTGAGCATCGACTGGATCAGGTCGAGTGCCTCTCCGGAGCGGACCTCGCCGACGATGATCCTGTCGGGCCGCATGCGGAGCGAGTTGACGAAGAGCTGCCTCACGTTGAGCGCCCCCCGACCTTGTGCATCGGCGTGCTTCGCCTCGAGGTACAAGCAGTGGGTCTGGATGAGGCGGAGTTCGGACGTGTCCTCGATGACGACGATCCGCTCTTCTTCGGGGATTGCACGCGAGAGAGCCCCGAGCAGCACGGTCTTGCCCGTCCCCGTTCCCCCCGCGATGAGCATGTTCTTCCGCAACAGCACGCAGATCTCCAGGAATTCCCTGGCGGTTTCGGAAAGGCTCCCGAAGCGGACCAGATCGTCGAGCGTGAGGGCCTCGCGGCTGAATTTGCGGATGGTAAGGTA
>CAYSGY010000182.1:9949-10173 GCA_964430315.1 uncultured Planctomycetaceae bacterium | reverse complement strand
GACTACCAGATTCCGATTTACGTCAACGGGATCGACGGCCTGTTGGCCGTCCACCCGGGCGACTACGTCTTCGGCGACAACGACGGCGTGGTGATCGTCCCCAAGGCCGACACCCTCAGGGTCCTCGAACTGGCCGAGGAGTGGTGCGAGTCGGAGAGCCGCAGCCGGGCCGACATGGCCGCCGGCATGGATCCCTTCGAGGTCTACGCAAAACATGGCCGTTT
>CAYSGY010000182.1:0-9939 GCA_964430315.1 uncultured Planctomycetaceae bacterium | reverse complement strand
ACCGCCGACCGCCGGCCCCCGGCGCAAGAGCCGTCTGCTGCCGTATCGGTGGGAGATGATCGTGCTGCTCTGGATCGCGTTCTTCCTGCACCAGGGAGACCGGGCGGTCTACAACGTCGTGTTGCCGTTGCTGAAGGTCGATCTGCAACTGACCGACGAGCAGCTTGGGCTGGTGGTGTTGGTGTTCACCTGGGTCTACGGCGTGTTGGTGCCCGTGGCGGGCTACGCCGGCGACGTTCTGCGGCGCAAGTGGATCATCTGCGGCAGCTTGTTCTTCTGGAGCACGACGACCGTCTTCACCGGGATGAGCAGGTCGCTCGCCCAACTGGTGGTTTTCCGGGGCGTCAGCACCGGCGGCGGCGAGGCCTTCTACTACCCGGCCGCCAACTCGCTGATCGGCCAGCTCCACCACAAGACCCGGGCCCTGGCCATGGCGATCCACCAGACGGCCAACTACACGGGGATCATCGCCAGCGGCCTGATCGCCGGGTACATTGCCGAGACCTACGGCTGGCGCGAGGCATTTTACGTGTTCGGAGGCGCCGGGATCGTCTGGTCGCTGGTCCTGCTGGCCCGGCTCAAGCACACGCCTCCCCCCGGCGAAGTCGAGGCCGAGGACGCGGCCGAGCCCGAGGCACCGTCCGCCGCGCCGGAGCGGATCCCGCTTCGGGTGGTGGCCCGCGAAGTGTTCCGCAAGCCGACGTTCTGGGTCCTGTGCCTGGCGTTCGGCGGGCACCAGTTCGCCATGATCGGTTATCTCACCTGGATGCCGACCTTCCTCTACGAAAAATTCCATCTCTCGCTGACCGAGGCCGGCTTCTACTCGATGCTCTTCCATCACGTGGCGGCGATGCTCGGGGTGCTCGTCGGCGGCCGGCTCTCCGACCGCTGGTCGCAACGGCGGTCCACGGCCCGCATGGAGACCGAAGTGCTCGGCCTGCTGCTGGGCGCCCCCTTCATCCTCCTGATGGGAACGACCGGAAACCTCTGGGTGTGCTACGTGGGCCTGGCCGGGTTCGGGCTGGCCCGCGGGATCTATGACTCGAACCTCTTCGCCGCCCAGTTCGACGTGATTCCACCTAGGCTGCGGTCGTCGTCGGTCGGGCTCATGCTCGCGTTCGGTTTCCTGGTGGGCGGGGTGGGACCGTGGATGCTGGGTTGGATCAAGCAGACGCAAGGGCTGACCTTCGGCATCGCCTCGCTCTCCGTGGCCTACTTGCTGGCCGGTCTGTGCGTGGCGGTGGGCTTGAAGGCGTTCTTCGCCAAGGACTATTATCGAGGGCCTGCGGAAGCCTAGGGAGACGCCATGGGAATCCCCGCCGACAAGATCGCCCTGGTGACCGGGGCCAGCCGCGGCATCGGCGCGGCGATCGCCGTCGAACTCGCCCGGCGCGGTGCCGACGTGGTCGTCAACTACGTCCGCAGCGAAGAGAAGGCCCGCGAAGTGGCCGCCCAGATCGAGGCCCTCGGGCGCCGGGCGATGCCCGTGCAGGCCGACGTGGCCCGGAAGGCCGGCATCGATTGCATGTTCGACCAGGTCGAGGCCGCCTGGGGCAAGGTCGATATCCTCGTGAACAATGCCGGGATCGAAGAGCGCTGGCCCACCCGCGACTGCCGCGAGGCCAACTACGACGCGATCATGGACACCAACATCAAGGGGGCGTTCTTCTGTGCCCAGCGGGCGCTGGAGGGAATGAAACAGAAAGGCTGGGGCCGGGTGATCAACATCTCCTCGGTCCACGAGGTGAAGGCAACCGGTTTTTGCAGCGTCTACGGGATCAGCAAGGGTGCGATGCAACTCCTGGTGCGGGAACTGGCCCTGGAGTACAGCCGCTGCGGTATCACGGTGAACAACGTCGCCCCCGGGGCGATCCGCACGGACATCAACCGCGGCGTCCTCTCCGACCCTGCCTACGAAGCCAAGGTGATTGGGAAGATCCCCGCGGGCTTCATCGGGGAGCCGAAGGACGTGGCCCACCTCGTGGCCTTCCTCGCCTCCGAGGAGGCCCGCTACGTGACCGGCGCCACCTTCCTAATCGACGGCGGACTGAGTTTGTAGAGGCATGAATACCGCAGATTCCGTCCCGGAGGGCGGAATGGGGCATGTGTAAGAAAGGGGAAAGAGGAAAAAGGGGAAAAAGGAAGAACAAATCATCTGTTTGGGAGCATGGACGTCGGGAAACATCCACTTCTCCTTCTTTCCCGTTTTTCTCTTTTCCCTCTTTCCCTTTCTTACACCTACCAGAGCTTCCGACGGCTGGACTGTTGCCAATCCAAGAGGAGCCCACTATGTTCCACCGCATCATCACGAGAGACTGGTTCCGCGGGCGCGGCCCTTGGTCGATGGCCGTGACGCTTCTCCTTGCCGGCGTGCTCGTCGCGACGTGTGTCCCGGCGTCGGCCGGCGTGCCGGAGGGGTACCGCAAGCTGTGGAAGGACCCGGCCGTCGCGAAGCGGATCGACCAGGGGATCGAGCGGAACCGCAAGGGCGACGCGGTCCTCGAAATCGTCGGCGCCGACGGCAAACCGCTGCCCGGCGCCACGCTGGAGATCCGGCAGACGGGTCACGAGTTCCTCTTTGGCTGCAACGCCTTCGTGCTCGGGCAGCTCGGCGAGAACAACGCGAAGTACGAAGCGGCGTTCGTCAAGCTGTTCAACTTCGCCACGGTCCCGTTCTACTGGGAAGGGACGGAGCCTGAGCAAGGCAAGCTCCGCTATGTCGAGGGCTCGCCGGACCGCTGGCGACGCCCGCCCGCCGACCGCTACCTGCCCTTCGCCAAGAAGTACGGGCTGACGCTCAAGGGCCATCCGCTGCTCTGGCACGCCTACAATCCCCCCTGGCTCCCCAAGGATCCGGAGGCGCTCAAGAAGCTGTATCAGAAACGGTTCGACGAGATTTCCC
This sequence comes from uncultured Planctomycetaceae bacterium, assembly GCA_964430315.1. GTDB lineage: Bacteria > Planctomycetota > Planctomycetia > Pirellulales > Thermoguttaceae > CALFBP01. Next base: position 7,037 of record CAYSGY010000182.1, on the reverse strand, counting down.
GTCGCTATGCCGAGCAAATCAAGATCTGGGACGTGGTGAACGAATCGCTCGTCTGCCCGAAGAAGTATCCGCTCTACACGCCGGATCGGGCCTACGTGGCCTGGGCATTCGGCGAGGTCGGCCCGCGGTTCTCCAAGAACCTGACCATGATCAACGAAGTGACCGAGGTGAGCCATGAGGCGCCGGCCAAGAACCGCTTCTATCCCCAGGTTCAAGAACTGCTGAAGCAGGGGGCGGCGGTGAAGGGGATCGGGTTCCAATTCCACTGGTTCTCCGCCAAGCGGCTGGTGAAGGCCTGCGGCGAGCCGATGTTCGCGCCCTCGTCGCTGTTGGACGTCTACGATCATTTCGCCCAGTTCAAGCTCCCGCTCTACGTCACGGAGATCACCATTCCCACCCCGCCCGACGACGGCCAGGCCACGCAGGCTGAGGTGGTCGGCGACCTCTATCGCCTCTGGTTCAGCGCGGCGAACATGGCCGGCATCACCTGGTGGAACCTGGGCGACGGCACCGCCGTGCCGGGGGAGAACCAGGCCAAGGGCGGGCTGCTCGACGAAAAACTCGACCCCAAAGAGTCGTACCGCGTGCTCGACCGGCTCATCAACCACGAGTGGAAGACCTCGCTCACCGCGAAGACCGACGCCCAGGGCAAGGTCCGTTTCCGCGGATTTTGTGGAAAGTACGCCGTGAAGGTCGCCGCGGGCGGCGTGACGAAGCAGTTTGAGATCTGCGTGTCGAAGGACGGGCCAACCAGCCGGGAACTCCGTATGAAGCCCTGAAGCCCTGTCGCGAAACACGACGTAGCACAGCCATCCTGGCTGTCGCGTGACAGGCCGGAAGCCTCGTTGTTCGCGTGACAGGCCGGAAGCCTGGTTGTTCGCGTGACAGGCTGGAAGCCTGGTTGTTCGCGTGACAGGCTGGAAGCCTGTGCTACTCAAGCGACCGCCAAGGAGTCTTGCCGATGAACCGAACCTCGCTGAGCGCTTCCTGTCTGACGGCATTCCTGCTCGCCGCATGCGCGGCCCCGGGGGCGGAGCCTGCCGCCGCCGGCAAGGCGCCGGCCGAGTCCGACGTCTCCTTCATTCCCTTCTCGCACCTGGATCTGTTCTGGGGCGGCACGCGCGAGGAGTGCCTGGCGCGTGGCTGCCATCTGATCGCCAAGGCGATCCGGCTGGGGAAGCAGTCGCCCGAGTTTCGCTTCCTGCTCGAAGACGAGGTGTTCGTGGCCAACTACCTCGACTCGCACCGCGGCTCGCAGGAAGTGGAGGACCTGAAACGGCTGGTCCGCTCGGGGCAGATCGAGATCGCGCCGAAATGGGCGGCCATCTACCAGGAGCTTCCGGACGGCGAGGCCCAAGTCCGGAACCTGGCCATCGGCAAACGTTATGCCCGCGAGGTCTTCGGCGTGGATCCGCAGGTCGCCCACCTGGGCGATCTGCCCGGCTACACGCCGCAATATCCTCAACTCCTGCGTCAGGCGGGCGTGCCGTTCATGGTGATGACCCGCATGGGCCCGGCCGACAAGTCGCTCTTCCACTGGAAGTCGCCGGACGGTTCCCGGGTGCTGGCCTGGAGTTCCTTGAAGAGCTACGCCTGGGGCACGTTCCTCCATTCCCGGACGAGCGAGGAGCGGGAGCTGGAGCGGTTCCGCAAGGACCTGGCCGACGTGCGGGCGACCACCGACGCCCCGATCCTGATGCACTTCGGCAGCGACCTCTGGGCGCCGCCCGACAACCTGGTGGAGATCGTCGAGCAGTTCAACCGCAAGTCGCCCGCGAGGCTGGTCTTCGCCACGCCGCTGGAGTATTTCCGCCGCGTGGCGTCGCGGCCCGGCATCCCCGAGGTTTCCGGCGAAATCCCGTCGTCGTGGCCCAACCTGGTCTCCTCGCTGCCGAACCTCTGGCCGCCGATCACGCCCGCCGCGAACACGCTGCTTTCGGCCGAGAAGTTCGCGGCCATCAACGACGCGCTCGGCTACGCCGGCTATCCCGGCCGGGAGTTCGAGACCCTCTGGAAGTCGCTGCTGGAGGCGCTCGACCACAACCAGGACGGCCAGGGCGGATGGCCCGGCGACCGCGGCAAGATCGAGTGCCGCGAAGTGGCCGCCCTCCGCGCCGGACAGATCCTTCGCGACATGCTCCGCAACCTGGCCGAGCGCGTCGAGGTCCCCATTGCCGGGAGCTTTCCGATCGTCGTGTTCAATCCGATGAGCTGGACGCGGGACGACGTGGTACGCACGCACGTGACGCTCTTCGGCGAAGCGAATCCGTCGGAGATCGGGCCGTTCAAGAAGGGAATGCGTCTGGTCGATGAGACGGGCCGGCCCGTCCCCTTCTACGTCGAGCAGTACAGTGAGAACATCTCCCGGGCGCTGGAGATGGTGTTCGTCGCGCGGGACGTCCCGTCGCTGGGCTATCGGACCTACTACCTCGTGGCGGCCGAGCAGCCGGACGAGTTCCCCGCGGCCGCGACCGTGAAGCTCGACGCCGAGCGGGACCGCCGCGAGCCTCGACGCCCGCTGGGGAGCGACGTGCTGGAAAACGCCTTCTACCGTCTCAGCGTGGACAGGGCGACGGGCCGGGTCTCCTTGTTCGACAAGGCCCTGAACCGCGACGTCTGCCGCGACATGGAGGTGGCCGCCCTCGAAGAACGCGGCGGCAACTACATCGGGATCGAGTCGCCCAGCGGGCGCACGCTCATCAGCACGGTCGAGCACATGGCGGTCGAGGAAAACAACGCGGTCCGGGCCGTGGTGCGGATCGAGCTGCGCCTCGCCGATATCCCGATCGTGCAGCGGCTCACACTCTACCAGGGCCTCAAGCGGCTGGACATCGAGAACACGGTCGAGTGGCGTACTCCGCGATTCCTTCGGATCCGGCAGATGTTCCCCCCGGCCGTTGCAAACGCCGCGATCCACTACGGGATTCCCTTCGGAGCCAACGCCTCGGACAATATCATCCCGAACGCGGGGACCCGATTCGGCGACGAAATCACCAACGAGTCGTGGCGGCGGTCCCGGCTCGTCCAAGGCTGGCTCCACGCCGGCGCGGCCGACGGAGGGCTGACCGTCGCCTCCGATCACGCCCAGTTCCGCCTCGAGGACTCGGCCATTTGCGCCGAGATGCTCCGCGGCACGCGGTTCACGTCGGTGAAGGTGGTGCGCGGCGAGGAGATCGGCTCGATGCACTATCCGCCGCCGGGCGTCTATGTATTTCGCTATTCGCTCTCTTCGTCGCCCGGCGACTGGAAGGCCGCGAAGGCCTATCGTGCCGGCCTGGGCGTCAACAACCCGCTCCTGCCCGTCTACGTGGCCGACGCGGTCTCGTCCAAGTCGCTGCCGCCGACCCGGTCGTTCTGCTCGCTGAAGGCCGACAATGTCGTGGTCAGCGCGTTGAAGAAGGCCGATCTCGGCTCCTCACTCGTGCTGCGGGTCTATGAAATCGAAGGCTCGCCGATGGAGAGTCCGGTGGAATTCCTAGGGCGCCCGGCCACGCTGAGCGAAGTCAATCTCTTGGAAGAGAACCTGGAGCAATCGCCGCAGCAGGTCGTTCGCGGCGGCCCGTACGCGATCAAGACCCTCCGGCTCGAAGGGTCCAAGGGTCTTGCCCCCACTGCGAAAGGGACACGATGAAAAGCCACCATTCGGCCAGCGCATGGCGTCGGCGGAGCCTGAGTGTCGGGTTGGGTGCCACTGCCGGCTTGTCCAGCAGTGCCGGAAACACGGGTGGGCAAGCCACCCGTGGCACCCGACGAACCCGGGGCGTCGGACTAGTGCTCCGTCAGTCGTGCTTTGATGTGTGGCACAGCCGCCCTCGGCTGTGCGAAATGCCCTGATGTACTCGAAGACCATGTTCATGCCCGACTGGATCCCGCGCGAGGATCCGCAACGTCTGAAAACGCTCGCCGTGAGGCACATGAAGGAGATCGCCGAGCGCTACGGACGCAAGGTCTACTCGCCGGACCGCATGACCGCCGTGTACGAGCGGCTGGGACGACTGGGACCCCCCCTCTACATCACCGAGATCACCGTGCCCGGCGTCGGCAAGGACGGCCCGGCCCAGCAGGCGGCCATCGTGGCCAACCTCTACCGGTTGTGGTTCAGCACGCCGTCGATGGCGGGCGTCACCTGGTGGAACCTGGCCGACAACACGGCGTTCGGGAACGAAAACGCGGCCCTGGGCAGCCTGCTCGACAAGGACATAACCCTAAACCCGCCTACCGCACGCTCGACAAGCTGATCAACCACGACTGGAAGACAAACCTCTCGACCAAGACCGACGCCCGCGGCAAGGCCGCCCTGCGCGGCTTCTGCGGGAAGTACGCCGTCCAAGTCACGGTCGGCAATCAGACCAGAGATTACGAGATCACCCTATCGAAAGACAGCCAGGCCGAGCATCGGCTGACCTGGAAGCCTCCCGGAGCCAAACCATGAAGATCGTCGATTTGCGTGTCCGTACCGTGGCGATTCCCACCCAGGGCATGTTGCGTCATAACACGGGCGTCCATCCCGGCTACTTGATGCGGACCGTGCTGGAGTTGTTCACCGACGAGGGGATCGTCGGCCTGGGCGAGGTGGGCGGCGGCGACCAGCGTGCGGCCCTGACCAAGCTCAAGCCGCGGATCCTCGGCATGAATCCCTTCGACCTGGAGGCGATCAAGCTGAAGGTGTTGCGGAGCATCTACTACCTGTCCAACTCGCGGCTCTACGGCGCGATCGAGATCGCCTGCCTCGACATCCAGGGCAAGGCGGCCGGTGTGCCGATGCACGCCCTGCTGGGCGGCAAGGTCCGCGACGCCGTGCCCCTGATCGCCTATCTCTTCTGGCGCTACGACCGGCCCGGCGGCGGCGACGACACCCGGGCCGAAGACATGGCCGACCTGTGCGTCGAGCTCAAGGAGACCCTGGGCGTGCGGGCGATGAAGCTCAAGGCCGGCGTGCTCGAACCCATGGAAGAGGCCCGCGTGCTCACGCTCTGCCGCCAGCGCCTGGGCGACGACTTCGGGCTGCGCATCGACCCCAACGGCGTCTGGTCGGTGGCCACGGCCGTGCGCGTCGGGCGTGCCCTGGAGGACCTGGGACTGGAGTACTTTGAGGACCCGGCTTGGGGACTCGAAGGGATGCGCGCGGTCCGCCGCCAGGTGCGCATCCCGCTGGCCACGAACATGTATCCGAACAAATTCGACGATCTCGGCCCGGCGATCCGTTTAGGCGCTGTGGATATCGTCCTCACCGACCTGCACTACTGGGAAGGGCCGCGGGGCGTGAAAGACTTGGCGGCCGTCTGCCGCACCTTCAACCTCGGCGTGGCCATGCACTCCGGCGCGGAGTTCGGCGTCGAGATGGCTGCCATGCTCCACACGGCGGCCTCAATCCCGGCGATGCACGTGGCCGGCGACGCCCACTACCACTACCTGGAAGATGACATTATCGTCGGCGGCAAGATGCCGTACGTCGACGGGGCGATGCGCGTGCCCGACGGGCCCGGCCTCGGCGTCGCGCTCGACGAGGAGAAGATGGCCAAGTACGAGAAATACTACGAAGACCACGGCGACTACTACGCCCGCTTCCACGAAGACCCGCGCCGCCCGCAGTGGTACCCGAACGTCGGAGGGCTGTGACGCTCCCGGGAGGACGCGGCCTCGGCGGCTCCGGATTCGCTCGGCGGCGGCTGACGGGTCGATCCCTGGATCCACTTCAAGATCGCATAGGGCGGCCAATGCCGGGCGCCCACGCCCAGCCCGTAGGCAAACGCAAGGACCGTCAGAATCGCAGCGCCGCCGCCCCAGAGAAGACGCGACCGTCCTTGCGCGGATCGGAACATGGCATCACTTCCCGGATCGCTTCCCCGGGCGGCCCGGCGTGGCCGGACTTCGCTTGGGCAAGGTCCACGCCAGCACCTGGCCGTCGCGGAGGAGCCGCTCCCGGAGCTTGGGATAGCGGCGGTCGCCCTGGCCGTCTTCGCCGGGCGCCTGCGGCTCGATGCCCGGCAGGAGTCCGCTCGAAGGATTGCCTGGCTGAACGAAGGGATCGACCGCCTTGACGAACTGGTGATACACGGCCCGGGCCACCTGGCTGCCGTTGAGCGTCTCGCCGTACTGGGCGTTCGACTCCCGGCCCACCGTGTACGACACGCCGGCCTTGGCCATGAGGTCGCCCTCGTAGGTGGCGTCGATGAACATCTTGGCCTTGAAGACCTTGCCCGACTCCATGCGGACGGCCACGATCCGCGTCCCGGCCTTCTCGACGCCGCTCGCCGGATCGAGCCGCTCGCCGCGGACGACCGGTACCTTGGCCTCGCGCACCATGGCCTCGAAGATCGCCTCGGCCACGTGCGGCTCGAAGCCCCACATCGTCTCGTCGTCGATGTGGAACCATGCCATTCGACGCGATCGTTTGGGACCTCGACGACGACCCGGAAGGCAACGTCCAACACTGTAGCGAACCTAGCGTCACGAAGGAAGAGGTCGAGCAGGTCTTTCAGAATGTCACCGACGCGGACATCAGCCACTCGTCCGGACGGCCTACGAAGTCCCGAGGAGAAAACGACGATGAAACGCATCACCCGCAACCGGCGGCTCACGCCCGAAGAGGCGGCGAAGTACAAGGCGATTCGGGAACAGGTCGCCGGGGAGTTGCCTGACCTGATCGCCCGGCACCATGAGCGGATCGCGGCCCTCGACCAGTTGGAGAAGCTGTTTGCGCAGCTTAGAGCGGCACGCGAGGAGAAAGGCATGAGCCTCTCGGACCTTACGGAACGGACCGGCATGGACCGCTCGGCAATCTCCAAACTCGAGACGGGACAACGTGCCAATCCTACGGTGGAGACCCTCGTGCGCTATGCGGAGGCCGTGGGCAAACGTCTTGTTGTCTCCTTGGCCGACCTGTGAACGCGGCGCCGGCACACGAGTCGCCTCTTGACGCCGGCGCCCCCGAGCCATAGCATCGTCTCGGGCGTGACGGAGCAGACTCCTTGGCGGCCTTTCAGGAATTACTCCGGGATTCCGTTGGCAAGTCCCCTCACCCCCTGCCCCTCTCC
>CAYSGY010000181.1:0-10189 GCA_964430315.1 uncultured Planctomycetaceae bacterium | reverse complement strand
GACGACGACGCCCAGCTTGCCGTGAGGATGCTCGCCGACCGGCTGCCGTTTGACCTGGCTTCGTCGCTGTCCATGGCAGAGCCCACGGCAAGTCCGTAACGTCCCCCCCCCGGTCGCCAGAGTCCTGACGAATCCTACGTGCGGCGCACCGTCAGACTCCGCGCGCCGAACGGGCAGCCGAGACGACGCTCCCCCAACACGGGGTGGAGGGGTTCCCGTGTGTGAAAAAAACGATAAAGTGAGGGACGATTTCGTTGACTCCTGCGGCCCCCAGATCCGTTGACGGGGGGACATCTAGCCAGGAATGGCCCATGGCAACGCCATCCGCGACCCGCCGACTGACCGTAACGCACCATGGCGGGATTCATGCACGGCCGGCGCTCGCCATCGTCAAGACCGTGCAGCGGTTTCGCTCGAAGGTGCGCCTTCGGGCGGGCGGGCAGGAAGGCGATGCGGGAGAGATCCTTCAACTCATGTCCATGGGAATTTCCGACGGGACGGAAGTGACGTTCTCGGCCCAGGGGCCTGACGCCGAGGACGTCCTCGACGCCCTGGCCAAGCTCTTCGCCGACGACTTCGGGATGTGAGATCCCTCTCCGCGTAGCGGGCGGGCAGGCCCGCCGCTCGTCATTCCTTGAGCTGGAACAGCTTGGCCAGGGCCTCGACCAAGGCCTGGGGGATTCCGTGGCGCGATTCGTCGCGGAGCGATTCCATCGGCGGATGGAGGAGCTTGTTGAGCAGGCGATCGAACGACTGCCGGATCTCATCACGGCTCCGCTCGTCGAGGCCCGGAAGCTTGTTGAGGAGCCGCCGCATCTCTTCTTCTTTCGACCGCTCCCAGTCGCGTCGGAGTTGGCGGAGTACGGGTCCGGTCGTGCGGTGATGCCAATCGGCCAGGAAGCGGACGGTTTCCTCGTCGACGATCTGGCGCGCGGTGGGCAGTTCCTTGTCGCGGTCCGCCCGGTTCCGCTGGCACACCTGCTTCAGGTCGTCGATCGAGTAGAGGTAGACGTCGGGCCGGTCGCCGACGGCAGGCTCGAAGTCGCGCGGCACGGCTAGGTCGAGGACGAACAGCGGGCGTCGGCCGCGGGCCGCCTCCACGGCGAGGAACCGGTCCAGGCCCACCACCGGCTGCTCCGCCCCGGTGGTGCTGATCACCACGTCGGCCGCGGCGAGGGCTTCGGTCAGGGCATCCCAGGGGAGCGTGCGGCCGCCGGTCCGCCGGGCAAGCTCGGCGGCCCGCTCCGCGCTCCGGTTGACGATCGTCACGTCGCGTGCCCCTTCGTCGCGCAGGTAACGGACCGTTTCTTCCGCCATCTCGCCGGCGCCGAGCACCAGCACGTTCTTATCGTCGAACCGCTCGAAGATCTGGTGGGCGAAGTCGGTCACGGCCACGCTCGGGATGCTGACCCGGCGCTGCTGGATCGTTGTTTCGCCGGCCACGCGCCGGGCCACGCGCAGGGCGGCCTGAAAGGCGGTGTGCAGCAGCGGCCCGGCCGTCTGCCCCTCCACCGCCCACTGGTACGCCTGCTTCACCTGAAAGAGGATCTGCGGCTCGCCGACGACCATGCTGTCGAGGCTCGAAGTGACGGTGAACAAGTGCCGCACGGCATCCTCGGCATCGAGGCGGCAGAGAAGGGGCCGGAGGGCCTCGGGCTCCCAGCCGTGGAAGCGCGCCAGAAACTCGGCCAGCGGCCCCACGCCGGGCCCCTCCACGTTTTCGGAGGCTGTGTAGAGCTCGATCCGGTTGCACGTCGAGAGGAGCACAACCTCGACCTCCGGAAACTCGCTGCGGAACCGGCCCAGGGCCGTGCGGGTCTGTTCGGGGCTGAAGGCCAAACGCTCCCGGACCGCGATCGGGGCGTTGCGGTGACTGCACCCCACCACCTGGAGGTTCATGCACGACCTCCCGGTGCAAGATGGGGCGGCTGGCGATCGTGATGCGAGACGTTGGGCAGGCAAGCAGGCCGCCGTGGCGATGTCCATGCCGACCCGCGGCTTCGCCGCGTGACGGCATGCCACCCAATTGCCGACCCGCGGCTTCGCCGCGTGACGGCATGCCACCCAATGGGCGCGATGTCTCTGGCTTGAGAGACAGGCCCGCCGGGGTCCGGACGCCCCAGGTGCCGCGTCCCGTTGCTCAGGACGCTCCACAGCGCGATCACCAGGAAGATGAAGCTCACGATGGTCAGGTACGCGACCTTGCGCCCCTCGCGCACCGGCCGGTACACCACGCCCACCCCGCTCGACGCGAGCAGCCATCCGAACATCAGCAGGGTGCTGACGACCACCGGGTCGGTCCAGGGCAGGTCCCGGTCGGTCCGGCCTCGATTGTAGAGCATCAGCACGATCCCCGAGACGATTCCCACACCCATCATCAGCAGCGCGATCACGAGACTCCGCCCGTTGATCTGGCGGAGCCGCTCGAGGCTAGGCAGTCGCAATCCCGAGGGGGGTGGGGCTTTGGCCTTCAATCGCCGGTCCTGGCCGAGGTACATCAGGCCGGCGGCAAAGCCCACCAGAACCGCCACCGTGGCCAGCATGATCGAAACACCGTGAATCAGTCCCCACACCTTGGAGGCCGGCTCCCGCGGCGACGGCTGCGGATCCGCCAGGAAAGCGGCGGCCGCAATCAGCCCCAAGACCAACGGCAGAATGAACAAGCCGAACGGCACGCGCGGATGGTAGCACGTCAGGTACAGGTAGACGATCGCCAGGAGCCACGCGGCGAGGATGCACCACTCCTGCTTGCTCGACAGCGGAGCGGCCGCAGCGCCCGCGGACCGATAGCACTCGGCAATCCGGTAGAAGAGGTAGAGCGTGTGGGCCAGCAACCCGGCCCCCGCGAAACCCAACATCACCGCCCCGCGGATCCCGCTGCGAAAGAGCAGGCGCGTGAGTTCCAGACCCAAGGCGACCGTGTAGCTGGCCGCAAAACAAACAATGCTGACGCCCGACATGGTCCCGCCGACGCTCGATGCCTGGAGTTGCCTGCCGATCCCTCGCAGTCCACCCCCGGGGGTGACTCCGCCATTATACCAACGATGGCCGGGCAATGTCAGAACCGCCGCCTGCAGGAACTCAAGGCGCAGCGTGGGACAAGGCGCAGCGTGGGAGAAGATGTAGGGTGGGACAAGCGAAGCGCAGTCCCACCAACAAACCGCAAGAACCCCGGTGGGACCGCGCTTCGCTTGTCCCACCCTACGAGTTTGTAGGGCGGACCGAACGAAGTGAGGCCCGCCGCATGACGCAATCGGCGGGCGTCGCTTCGCTCCGTCCGCCCTACAGCTACCGGGCCAGGACCACCGAGGTCGTAACCTGCCGCTCGGGGATGGACCAGTATTTCTTGAGCAAGCGGTCTTTTTCCTCGGGCGACACGAGATGGAACCCGTGCTTCTCGTAGAAGCGGACCGCCCAGGTCGCGTCGGCCCAGGTGCCGATGAGCACCGGGCGAGCGCAGCCGGCCAGCAAATGCGAGAGGAGCTTTGCGCCGATCCCACGGTTGCGATGGGCCGTGCGCACGTAGGCATGACGGATGAGCGTCACGTCCCGGACGTCCTGAATGCCCATGACGCCCAGCAACTCCGACGCTTCTTCAAAGCCCCAGAAGACCACGCCGTGGTCGATCTCGTGGCGGAGTTCCTCGCGCGGCATGTAGGGCCACTTCCAGCGGTCGGCCGGGATGACGCCGCGGTAGGCCTCGGCGGCGTCGTTGACGATTGCGTAGATCGTGTCGAAATCGCTTTCGGTGCAGCGGCGAATCATCACTCTTCAGGCTCCGGACTCCTCGCTCGTGCGCGGCTTCGGATCGAACAGGCACAGGACCACGCCGACCAGGAGCAGTCCGATCGCCCAGAAGGCCTCGTAGCTGCGATTGAACGGCTGCAAGGCGAAATCGACGCCCGTGAAGACCATGTAAAGGCTCGACAAGGCGAGCACGAGCGGCGGGATCGGGTAGAGCGGCACGCGGTAGGGACGCGGCGTCCCGGGCTCGTGGCGTCGGAGCACCATCACGCCCAGCCCCACCATGGCGAGGAAGATCCAGAACACGGGCGTCGTGAAGACGACCATCTTCTGGAAGCCCTGGTCGGCCGCCGTCCAGCCGAACCCGAGGATCACGGCCAGGGTGATCGCCCCCTGAACCACCAGCGACCAGACCGGCGTGCCGAAGCGGCGGTCCCACCGTCCCAGGACCGCGTAGAGCGGATGCTCCTGCCCCATCGCGTAGTAGATCCGCGCGCCGGTGAAGATCTGCCCGTTGATCACGCCTAAGGCCGAGATGCAGATGAACAGGCTAATGAGGCGTTCCCCCCAATCGCCCATGCCCATTTTGAGGACCGCGGAGGCCACGGCCTTGGAGTTCCGCGTTCCCTCGAACCCTAAGGCGTGAAGGAAGGCCAGCATCACGACGACATAGATGACGGCCACGGCGACCGTTCCAAGCGTCAGGGCGCGGAGGATGTTGCGTTTCGGATCGCGGACCTCCGCGCCGACGTAGGCCATCTCCGCCCAGCCGCCGTAAGCGAACAGAATGAAAATCATCGCCAGCCCGAAGTTCGGCGAGGATGCCCCACCTGCCGCGGCCTTCGCCGCGGCCTCCGGCGCCGCGGCGAACCAGAACCCAACGACCGCCACCAACAGAAGGCATCCCACCTTCGTGACGGTGAGGATGTTCTGGGTCCATTTGCCCTCGCGGACTCCGAGCACGTTGACGACTGAGAGCGCAAGCACCGAACCGGCGGCGTAGACCAGGAGTCCGTTCGACTTCGCCGCTCCGATCTCCAGCGGCACGAGCTGGTTGGCGTACCGGGCAAAGACGAAGGCCATCGCCCCGATCGACCCAGGGCGCACGACCCAGAACTGCGCCCACGCGAAAAGAAACCCCATGGGCCGGTCGAACGCCCGCGTGAGGTAGACGAAGTCGCCGCCCGACCGCGGATACGCCGTGGCCAGTTCCGCGTAACACAGGGCGCCGACAAACGACAGGAAACCGCCGAGCACCCAGGCCCCCAAGAGGCTCCACACGCCCCAGACGTTCTGGGCGATCAGCGGCGTGCTCTCATAGATCGTCGCCCCGATGATGATCCCCACGATGATCGAGGTGGAGTCGAACAGGGTGAGATGGCGCTGCGGCGCCGGGGCGGCTACCGGAGATTGCGATTCCGTTGGCTCGGACATGGCGGTGGCAGTTCGTTGACGGGATTGGAAATGGCAACCGAACGCGGCAGCTCTGAGGCCTCGCGGCCTCCAACATACGCGAGCCGTCGAGGCGACGGAAGAGTCCACGGCCCAGCGTCTCTCCGAAAAGACGCAGCGCGGGCTCCCAGCCTGTCACGGCGTGTCCAGGCACTCCGAGGCACTCTGCGTTTCACCGGCCCGACGCGAGAGCGAGTGCAACTCATTGCCGGTCCCTCGCTTGCGCTTCGGGCTGGTGTTCGGCCACCCACACTCCGGGCTACGGGCCGGTAGGGTGGTGAAGCCGGTGCGGGCAGGCCCTGGAGACCCCCTGAGTAGCGGAGGACAGGGCAGGCGGAGTCCAGTTCACGAACTCTGCGATCGTCCTGGGGATTCCCATCCGACCGGGGGGGGGGATGGTTCGCTTGGCCGCACTTCTCCGAGGGGCCCGGACAGACATTTCCGTTCGGTTCGTGCCAAGAAACCGCCAAAGCCAACCTTTTCGGGTGTGTCCTTGGACTCGGTCGCCGAACGTGGTAGGATGGGCCCTTCGCAAGCAATCCGACAGGCGGTGTGCTTGCGGGGCTGGTGGGAGCGTTGTATGGCGAAAGAAGCCCCGTTGGAAGTTGCCGGTGTCGTTACCGAGGCCTTGGCCAACACGCGGTTTCGCGTGCAGTTGGAGAATGGGCATCAGGTGCTTGCCCATGTGGCAGGCAAGATGCGCAAAAATTTTATCCGCATCGTCCCCGGCGATCGCGTCACGGTGGAACTCTCGCCTTACGATCTTGAAAAAGGCCGCATTACGTACCGGGAACGTTAAGGCCTCCGCTCGTCGGCCTCCCCGCAATCCCTGTTGCCAGCCCCAAGGGTCTCTCCCGGCCTTCCGTCGCGTCCCCGCGAGTCTCATTCGCTGCGCAAGATCCGCGAACCTGCGGCGAAGTAACATCTCAGCCGTATGAAGTTGCAGGAAGAGGAGAAGGGAGAAGGAAGAAACAGGGGAAAATGGAGAAAGGGGGGGGAATGGAAAAGGAGGTTTTGTGGGGATGTTGGCGACCGCAATCAGGAAACATGCTCTTTCCCACTTCTCCCTTTTCCCTCTTTTCCCTTTCTTACACCCGATTCACCGGCCGTTATCCTTAACCTGATGTCTATGGGATAGTGGCACGGACACACTCTCGACCGCGGTCCCCCTCGTTGATTGGGGGCGTGCATGCAATCCGAAGGGGAAGAACCGCACGCGATCCCTGGTCGCAACATCCGCTTCTTTGTACACTTACCGGACCTATTCGTGCCGATGTCTCAGTGCCTCTTGTCTTGACGCAAAGGAGATTCAGTCGTGAAGAGAATCCTGTTGTGGACCTTGACTGCGGCGATGGTGTTTGGGATCGCCCGGGTCTGCCCTGCCCAGAAGAAGGACATGAAGCAGTTCGTCACCGTCGCGTTTGCCGGTTATGACGAATTGATGAAGGGCGCCACGACGATCGGAAAGCTGGCGGGCATGCCGATGTTGCCGCAGATGCTGGAGATGAACCTCCAGACGCTGGGCGCCGCCGACGCGGTGACGGCCCTCGACAAGAAGCAGCCGTGGATCGTGGCCGTGAAGACGGATGAGGACGGCACCCAGTTCGCCGTCCAGGCGTTCGTCCCGACCGGCGACGTGAAGAAGGTCCTCGACGCCCTGCCGATGTTGGGCTCGCCGGAGGACGCGGGCGACGGGGTGCTGCAAATCAACGCCCCGCCCGGCCCCCTCTTCATCAAGCAGCACGGCGCTTGGGCGGTCCTGTCGAACGAGAAGCAGTTCGTAACCGAGGCGCCGGCCGACCCCGTCAAATCGCTCGACGGCCTGCACGAGAATTTCCTTTTGGCAGTCAACGTCTCGGTGAAGAGCGTCCCGCAGGCCGTGCGCACGAAGTTCTTCGAGGGGATGACCGCCGCGATGCAGATCGGGCTCCAGCAGATGCCCGGCGAGAGCGAGGAGCAGTTCGCGGCCCGGAGGAAGATGCTCCAACAGACGATCCAGCAGATTCGGACCACGATCGGCGATCTGGACGCTCTGACCGTGGGCGTCAAGGTCGATGATGCCACGTCGTCGGCCTACCTCGAATACGCCGTCACGGCGGTCCCCGGCTCGGCCAGTGCGAAGAAGATGGCCAAGGCGAGCAGCGCGAAGACCGAGTTCGCCGGCGTGCTGCTGCCCGACGCGGCGGTGCTCTTCAACGCGACGCAACAGCTCGACGCGGCCGATATCGAGCAGGTCAAGTCGAACCTCACCGTTCTGCGCAACAACGCGATGACGGAGCTTGAGAAGCAGGGGCTTCCCGACGAGCAGTTGAAGCAGGCCAAGCAACTGGCCGGCGACCTGATGGACGTCTTGCAGAAGACGCTGGAAGGCGGCACGATGGATGCCGCGGCCTCGATGAAACTGGCTCCGAAGGCCATGACCTTCGTCGCCGGGGCCAGGATCGCGCAAGGCGCCAAGCTGGAATCGGCCGTCAAGCAGCTTGTCGAGCAGGTCGCCAACGATGAGCCGGAAGCGGCCAAGCTGATCAAGCTCAACGCCGAGGAGCACGGGGGCGTCCGCTTCCATGTCGTCTCGGTGCCGCTGGCCCTGGATGCCCAGGAGAAGTTGGGACCGCTGGTCGGCGACACGTTCGACATCGTGATCGGCATCGGCGAGACGAGTCTCTACCTGGCCGCGGGCCGCGACGCCTCGCAGACGCTCAAGAAGGCGATCGACGGCTCCAAGGCCGGCGGCGACAAGTCGCTCCCGCCGGTGCAGTTCTCCGTGGCGGGCGGTCCGATCGCCCGTTTCGTCGCCGCGGTGGGCGACGACGACGCGAAGATGCCCGCCCAGATGATCGCCAAGATCCTCGAAGATTCCGCGGGGAAGGACCACGTCAAACTCGCCGCCGTCCCGATTCCCAACGGCGTGAAGGTCCGCATCACGGCGGAAGAGGGCATTCTGAAGGCCCTGGGCATCATCCCCATGATGGCGGCGGGCGGTAAGGCGATGATGGGTGCCCCCGCCCCCAACAGGTGAAGCGTGCGGCCCCCTCATCCTTGGCGGCCGTCCAAGAATAGCTCCCCTCTCCCGTTGGACGGGAGAGGGGCCGGGGGTGAGGGGACTTGCCGACGAGATTCCGGAGTGATTCCTGGACGTCGGTCTTAGGTTCTGGCCACCTGACTTCTACCATCCCGCGAGGGCGAGGCTCCTGCCGAGCCGTGATACGTTCCAGAAGACGCACGCTCCTCGCAGGCTCGGCACGAGCCTCGCCCTCCCGGGGTCATGCAACTCAAGTTCGAGGTCCCTCTGGATAGGCCCACTCCCATGCCGGCCAAACCTGTTTTCGCCACGTCAAGACGCGAGATTGCCGGAGTCGCGGTCGCTGACCTTGCCCGGCAGTTCGGCACCCCCACGTTCGTCTACGACGCCGCCAAGATCGTCGAGCGATTGTCCGACTTGCGGGCGTTCGACGTGGTCCGCTATGCCCAGAAGGCGGCGAGCAACCTGGCGATCCTCGACCTGGTGCGGCGCCACGGCGGGTTGGTCGATACGGTCAGCGCCAACGAGATTCGCCGCGCCTTGGTCGCCGGCTACGCGGCCCAAGGCGACCCGCCCCCGATCGTCTACACGGCCGACATCTTCGATGCCGACTCCCTGGATCTCGTGGTACGGGAGAGGATCCACGTCAACTGCGGATCGCCCGACATGATCGACCAACTTGGCCCTCTGGCCCCCGGCCGGGAGATCACCCTGCGGATCAACCCGGGCTTCGGCCACGGCCATAGCCGCAAGACCAACACCGGCGGCGACTGCTCCAAGCACGGCATCTGGCACGAGCAGCTCGCCGAGTGCCTCGTGGCCGCCGAGCACCACGGGCTGAGCGTGACCGGCCTGCACATGCACATCGGCTCGGGCACCGACTTGGAGCACCTGTCCCAGGTCTGCACGGCCATGGAGAAGGCCGCGTTGGAGGTGGGCCGGAACCTCCGGTCGATCAGCGCGGGCGGCGGGCTGCCCGTCCCGTATCGCGAGGACCAGTCCTTCATCGACCTCGACGCATACTTCCGCCTCTGGGACGCGGCCCGCAAGCGTCTCGAAGCCGCCTTCCACCACCCAGTGCGTTTGGAGATCGAGCCGGGCCGCTACGTCGTGGCGGAGAGCGGCTTCCTGGTGGCCGAGATCCGGGCCGTGAAGAAGCAGGCTGAGAACACGTTCTATCTGCTCGACGCGGGCTTCAACAACCTGGCCCGGCCGATCCTCTACGGCGCCTATCACCCCATGGCGATCGTGCCGGCCGACGGCGGCCCGCCGCAGCCCGAGATCGACGTGATCGTGGGCGGCCCCTTGTGCGAATCGGGCGACATCTTCACGCAGGAGGAAGGGGGCGTTGTGGCCCAACGCCGCCTGCCCATGGCCGCCGTCGGCGACTTCCTGGTGATCCAATGTGCCGGGGCCTACGGCTTCGTGATGGGCTCGAACTACAACTCAAAACCCCTGGCCGCCGAGGTGCTCCTCCAAGACGGCCACGCCCACCTCATCCGCCGCCGCCAGACTTTTGAAGACCTCGTCCGCAACGAATCCCTCCCGGGACGAGAATAGGAGCCACTCGCTCGGCGCGCGGGTGCCCATCGTCGGCGACGCCGGTGGTTTGTGTGGCACTGCTTGACCGGTGCCGACACTTGCGTTGTGCCGTGACGGAGGACTCGCTGCCGGCAACGGGCAAGTAGTGCAGCGAGGGCCGCAACCGCTCGCTCGTCCTCACTGCTCGGCCGCTGCTGGCATCATCGATTCCCCTCGTTGAGGCACTCTCCCGGCAGCGGCCGAGCAGATTCTATGAAAGGGCGGTTCTCCTGGTGTTATAAGAGAGAAATGTCTCGTTTCTTTTCCGCTAACACGCAGGAGAACCAATGATGTTGTACCTTGGAATCGACCAGCACCGCAAGCAGTTGACCGGGGGGACCTAAAGGGGGGGGGTCTAAAGGGGACAGTCGCATATACTGGGTAGTTTGG
>CAYSGY010000180.1:4098-10194 GCA_964430315.1 uncultured Planctomycetaceae bacterium | reverse complement strand
CTTCGTGGTCGCCGGCGGCGTAGAACTGGAAGTAGCCGTCCAGCCGGCGGCCGTCGCGGTCGATGGCCACGCGCCACCAGCGGCCCGTCGCGACGAACTCCCACCGCCCTTTGCGCGGCCCGGTGAGCACCACGTTCTTGATCTTCTTGTCGGCCGGAATCCCGAGCACGCGGACGCAGCAGTCGGCCCTGCCGTCGGGTTCGGGCCGGCCGGTGCCCACACGGTCCTGTTCGCGGCCCCAGTAGGCCGCGGCCAGTTCGCCCGGTTTGGGCTCCGGCAGGGCGGCCCTCGTCGCCTGTTCTCCCGTACCGACGTGCGTCTCCATCGGCACGAACCGGAAGACGTCGAGTGCTTTGCCGGCCAGGCCGCGCCGCTCCGCCTCCCCGGGCTGGAGGGCGATGTAATCCTCCGGGGCGCGCTCGTAGACCTTCCGGCCCGCGGCGTGGAACATCGGGGCGGTGCACCACATCGAGCGCGGACCGGTGGGAAGCGAATGCGGCCCACCCTGGAGGAACGCGATCGGATCGGCGGTCGATTTCGTCAGGCAGTAGACGAAGTAGTTCTGCACCGGCCGGGAGCACGCCCCGACCACGGCCGCCTGGTCCGCCTGGTAGAGCGTCTCGTATCCGTCCTTGCCGAAGCAGGGGCACCAATAGGCGGGCAGTCCCGACTCGAAGATCCGCAGATACGAGGCCGGGTCGTAGCCGACGTTGCACTCCTCCTGGGCCTCGTTCGGCCCCCGCCCGATATTGAAGTACACCGCCCGGACCTTCTTCTTGAGTAATTCAGGTTCGCGATTGAAGGCCGCGGCCACGTCGCGGCAACTGCCGGTGGTGAAGAGGGACACCTTCTCGTTGGACTCTCGGAGTACCGAGAGGATCCGATCGACCGCGCCCTGGAACTCCTTAGGCTCGTCGGTCGCGGTGTCCGTGCGGCTCCGCAGGGGGCGACTCAGCCCGACCGCGCAGGGCACCTTGCGCCCCGCGAGGTGCATCATCTGCTCGACCGCCGGTCGGCCGCACCGCTTCGCCTGCTCGGCCCCCAGGTCGAGAAGGACCCCTCGCACGTCGAGTTCCGGCATCGCAAACAGGCAGGCCAGATCGTAGTGGTCGTCCGGGTCGGCGTGTGGATGGAACAGATCGGTGGAGTAGAGGATCGGCACCTTGGGCCCGGCGCCGAACGCAAGAGCACACGAACTTGCGACGAGGAGTACCGAGATCCACCCGTTGCGCATCGGACTGCATTCCTTTCGTGCGGCGGACTCGCCGGGCCTTTCCCAAGGAAGAGAACCGGATCGACGACGGGTACATTCTGCGCGGTCCGGCAGGGCGCTGCAAGTACGCCACGCACCCCGGGCCGGGTTTGGGACCTGCCGGTCGACGTCGTATAATCGTGTAGGGTCCTATGTGGCACAGCCGCCTCGGCTGTGCGTCCTGTGCTGCACAGCCGAGGCGGCTGTGCCACACGTGCCGGCGATACGTCCATGAGCGACGGTCAACCTGTTGAACATCCTGAAGAGGAGCAAGGAGTCCCTGCCGGCCGCACGCCGGCGGCGGAGAAGGTGCGGTCGTTCCCCCACGCGCCGGGGGTGTATCTGATGAAGGACGCCGCCGGCCGGGTGATCTACGTGGGCAAGGCGAAGGACCTGCGGAGCCGCGCCGGGAGCTACTTCCTCAAGGCCGCGGCCGAGGAGCCTCGCACGGCCCGGCTCGTGCCCGAGATCCACGATATCGACTTCCTGGAGGCGGAAAGCGAGGTCGATGCCCTCCTCATGGAAGCCCGGCTCATCAAGGACATCCAGCCGAAATTCAACCACGACCTCAAGGACGACAAGACCTTCCCCTACCTGGAAATCCACACCGACGAGGATTTTCCCAGGATCGCCTTTACCCGGGAGCCCAGTCCGCGTGGGACGAAGCTCTACGGTCCGTTTGCCAGCGCGGCGAGCCTGCGCGGAGCGATCCAGGTGTTGCAGAAGGTATTTCGCTTCCGTACCTGCACGCTGGACATCGACGAGGACGACCCGAAGTGGCGGTGGTTCCGGCCGTGCCTGCTGGCCTCCATCCGGCAATGCACCGCGCCGTGCAACCAGCGGATCTCGAAGGAGGAATATCGAAAGGACATCCGGCGGCTCCAGAAATTCCTCGAAGGGAAGAAGAACTCGCTCTTGGAGGAGATGCGTCGCGAGATGGCCGCGGCGGCCGAGGGGCTCCGCTACGAGGAAGCGGCCCGGCTCCGCGACGAGATCCACCTGCTGGAGACCCTGGACCATCGCGGCGAGTTGGATACCCACGTGCAACCCGAGGTCTTTCCCGTGGACCCCAAGAAGGGGCTCGCGGGGTTGCAGCGGGTGCTGCGGTTGGAGCGCTGTCCGCGGGTGATCGAAGGGGTCGATATCGCCCACCTGGCCGGCCGGGAGACCGTGGCGAGCCTGGTGCAGTTCCTCGACGGGCTGCCGTTCAAGCCGGGCTACAAGCACTTCCGCATCCGCGAGGTTGTCGGCGCCGACGATCCGGCGAGCATCCACGAGGTGGTGGCCCGCCGCTTCCATCGCCTCCGCGCCGAGGGGGAAGTCTTTCCCGACATCCTCCTCGTGGACGGCGGCAAAGGACAGCTCCACGCGGCGCTGTCGGCCTTCGCTGCGCTAGAGATCGAGCCGCCGACCGTGATCTCACTGGCCAAGCGGCTGGAAGAAGTCTACGTGCCGGCAGGCGAGGAACCTCTGCGCCTTGGCCGCCACTCGTTCGCCTTGCGCCTCTTGCAGTACGTGCGCGACGAGGCCCACCGCTTCGCCCAGCACTACCACCACATTCTCCGGCGCAAATCGACGCTGGGAGAGTAAGGGCCTGCAAAACAACAAGTTTGCCCAACTTGTTGTTTTGCAGGCCCGAAGCGTCACTCGATTTCAGAAGGCTCCTGGGCGGCGGCGACCGGCGGGGCCCAGACCAGCCCGGTTTCCTTCTTCACGCGGTCCTCGAAATCGCCCAGGAGCCCGCCGATGACGTCCCAGCGGTTCAGGCGGCGCAGCTCGATGTCGCCCTGGCGGTTGACCCGGACAATGCTCTCTTCGTTCACCCCGACTTGGGCCAGATCCTGAGGGCTGGGGCCGCTCTCGTCGATCACGCGGAGCAACGTCTTCCCGGTCATCTCGATGAAGTACATGGCGGCAGACCGTCGAGGGGTTCGGAATAGGAACCAGATAGGAGACGCCGGATACCGAGCCTTATCGTAAATCGGACCGGCGCCGCCGTCAACCGGCCGCCGTGCGGACCGTTTCCGCCAGGGCCAGGAGGGCATCGACGTCGAGCTGTTCGGCCCGCTGTTGGGCGTCGAGCCCGGCGGCGGCCAGCACGCGGTCGACGCCCGGCTTGTCGAGCGGGGCGAGGCGCCCGGCGACCGTCTCCTGTTCGGCCACGAAGGCAGCGGCGCAGAGCACCTGGGAGCGGAGGAACTTGCGGCGGTGGAGGAAGAGCCCGCGGACGAACTCGTGGAAGAAGGCCCGATCCGGGATCCGGGCGCGGAGGGCGTCGTCGAGCACGATCTGGAGGATGGCGGAACTGACCTTGGGCCGCGGCCAGAAGACCGTGGGGGCCATGACCCGCACCACGCGGACCCGGCACTGGCTCTGCACCCAAACGCTCAACGCCCCGTAGTCCTTGGTGGACGGCCGGGCCACGATGCGATCGGCCAGCTCCTTTTGGATCGTCACCGTCATCGAGCGCGGCGGGACGTCGAGGGCCAGAAGGTTGGTCAGGATCGGCGTGGCTACGTTGTACGGGAGATTGGCGACCAGTTTGAACCGGCGGTCCGGGCCGGCGGCCAGCTCCTTGCGGATCGCTTCCAGCACCTCCGGGGCGAACCGGTGTTTGCCTGCCAGGGCGTCGAGCTTGAGCATCCGCACGTTGCCCAGCGCGTGCAACTCCTCGGAGGCCAACTGGAACAACTGCGGATCGACCTCCACGGTCACCACCGCCGCAACTTGCGGGGCAAGGATCGAGGTGAGCGAGCCGGTGCCCGTGCCGACTTCCAGGACCACGTCGTTGGGACCAAGCTCCGCCGTTTGCGCCAGAAGCTCCACAAGGTTCAAGTCGACAAGAAAATTCTGTCCCAACTGCGTGCGCGGCCGGATCCCCGCTTCCCGGAAGCGACGCATGAGGAACGAAAACGTCTGTCGTGGAGAATGTTCGGGCATGATGGGTGTGGCGTGCCGAGGGTGATTCTGCGCCGGACAAGTCCGGCCGCTAAACGGGTGGTGGGAATTCTATCCTCGATCGCCGGCCCCGGGCCCCTGCCCCCCCATTCCTTCCCAGCCCCGCGCCTCGACGAGGCGCTCGACGTACTTGGCGAGCACGTCGGTCTCCAGGTTGACTTTGCCGCCGACTTGGAGCGGGCCGAGGGTCGTGACCGCGAGGGTGAACGGGATGAGGGCCACGCTGAACCGTTCGGGCTCACTGTCGACGATGGTGAGGCTCACGCCGTCGACGGCGATCGAGCCCTTGGGGGCCATCTGGAGGCTCAGCCGTCGCGGGATCTGGAACCAGAAAAACGACCACTCGCCGTGATCGTTGCGCTCGGCGAGCGTGCCGGTGGCGTCGATGTGCCCGGTGACGAAATGTCCGCCCAGCCGGTCGCCCACCGCGAGAGACCGTTCCAGGTTCACCACCCCGCCGGGCCTCAAGTCGCCGAGGTTGGTGCGGGCCAGGGTCTCGGGCCCGGCCTGAAACGCCATCGTGTCGCCCCGCACGTCGATCACTGTCAGGCAGCAGCCGTTCACGCAGATGCTGTCGGCCACCTTGGTCTGGGCCACGATCTTCGGCTCGCGAATTACCAACCGGCAGCCGGGCGGCTCCGAGATAATGTCCGCCACCGTGCCCCGCGCTTCAACGATTCCAGAAAACATGAGACCTCCTACGACTACCGCGACGAAGACCGCGACCGATGGTCGCGGCTTTCCAGGACGATGGAGAGTCCCGCGCTCTTCATCCCTCATCCCTCATCATTCATCATTCATCATTCATCATTCATCACTCATCCTTCTCTCAAAACACCGGCTCCTCCTGGTGCCGGTGGCGGACGAGCCGCTCCCAGGCGAAACGCAGCGGGCTGCCGAGCACGAAGGCGCAGAAGACGATCGGCACCGCATACCCGCGAATGACCATCAGCGCCACCAGGGCGAACACCAGCTTCACCACGTGGCTGAACGTCCGCTCGCCGCGGAACACCTGGTTGACGACGTGCGGATACGGGATCCGCGAGACCATCAACAGCGCGACCAGGATGGCATAGAACGGCAGGACGGACTGAAGGACCGCGTAGATCGTGCCGGCGAAAGGCGGTGGGGTCAACTCGCCCTTGCCCAGCAGCGTATAGAAGATGATCGCGAAGCCGCCGATCGATCCGGCCGCCGCGGGACTCGGCAGGCCGCTGAAGTGCAGATGGTCGTCCTCGTCGCTCGTCTCCACGTTGAACCGCGCCAGACGCAGCGCCGCACAGGCCGCAAACGACGCGGCAATGATCCACACCGCCTCCCGATGCAGGAACGCAAAGTGGGGACACATCTTCACCAGCAAGAACCCCGGGGCAACCCCGAACGAGACCAGATCGCACAGGCTATCCAGTTGGGCCCCGAAATCGCTGGAGGTCCGCGAGAGCCGGGCCACGTGGCCGTCCAGCGCGTCGAAGACCATCGCAATGAAGATCAACCACCCGCTGAGCATCACGTTGTGCAGGTCCTCGGGACTTGTCTTCGGGAACAGCGTGCGGCCGAAGACGGGAGCCGCCGCCACGGTGACCTCCTGCAAGTCGTCCGGCCCGAACTCCGCCGGCCTCGGCGGCGCGCTGACCCGGGCCGCCACCACCACGGCGAAGAACCCGCACACCAGGTTCCCCAGCGTGAACATCGTCGGCAAGACGGCAATCGTCCGAAGCGGTCTCATCACGCCCTCAGGCATTCTCACCAGAAGGAAGATTGTGGCACACCTGCCCTCGGCTGTGCGGGCATCGCTCAGCCGAGGGCAGGTGTGCTGCCAAGTCCCGCACAGCCGAGGGCGGCTGTGCCACGTTACGAAATGGGCTCCGGTGTGTAACGGGCCAGGC
>CAYSGY010000180.1:0-4081 GCA_964430315.1 uncultured Planctomycetaceae bacterium | reverse complement strand
TGCCCGCCTTCACCCGGTCCCCCACCTTCACTTCAACTTGCAGGCCCGGCTCCTCGGGCAGGATCAACTCCGTGCGCGAACCGAGCTTGATCATGCCGATCTTCTCGCCCGGGGCGAGCACGTCGCCGGGCCGCAACGGGCAGACGATCCGTCGGGCATACGCCCCCGCAATCGGTCGCACCACCAGCCGGCGGTACGGCGACGTCTCCGCCTCCAGGCCGATCCAGATCGCTTCGTTCTCGACCGCACTGGCCGGCTTCATGGCGTTCAGGAACTTCCCTGGGGTGTACTTCAGTGAAATCACCTTGGCCGCGGCCGGCGACCGGTTCAAATGGACGTTGAAAATCGAGAGGAAGATCCCGATCCGCACGGCCGGCCCCCCGAGGTACTCGTCATGCTCCAGGCGGGTGATCTCCGAAATCTTGCCGTCGGCCGGCGACCGCATGAGCCCTTCCCCTTCCGGAATCCGTCGCGGCGGATCGCGGAAGAACCAGACGATCAGCCCGAGGAGGATCCCGAAGACGGGCGCTGCGTACCAGAAGTAATAGGCGGACAGAAGCGTCAAGACCAACAGGGGCCAGCCCATCAACTGCAATTCCGCAAGACCCCACCGCGCGAAGGGAATTCGATCCCTCCATGAGAACGGGTCGTCGGCCTTGTCCCACCAACAGGAGCATACGTTGCGGCAGTATTTCAGGTCCCGCGGGTCGAGAATCTCGTGCGGCGCCCCGGCCGTGTCGCCGTGACGCAACCCGGCCATGCGTCGCACGTAGCCTGGCCGGAACCGTTTCAGAAACCAGCGTCGCCACCGCCCCCAAGCCAATTCAACCCAATAACACACCCCTCCACCGGGCTGAACGCTGCGGACGTTCGCGGGCATCGATTCGGGAGTCAATCGGGCTGGGGAGGACTCGGTAGTAACCATGTACACGAAGTGCCTGACGAAGAAAGTGGCCAATCGGTTATCCTAGCTCCTGCGGGTCCACTGGGAAAGATGCCCGCCGAGAGGGGTTTGCGTAGGACGGCCTTCCCGGGCTGCCCCCACGCTGCCCCCGCTGGTCAAGTCGAGGGGACTGATGCACAATGAGGAACCCCGTCACTGCGGCGTGGGGCGATCCCAAGTTTGATAGTCCAGTCCGAAAAGAAAGACGAGAGAGACCATGAGTTCGACCATTGTCGACATCCATGCCCGGCAGATCCTTGATAGTCGTGGAAACCCTACGGTCGAGGTCGACGTGACCCTGGCCGGTGGCTCGTTTGGACGTGCGGCGGTCCCGAGCGGGGCGAGCACGGGGGTCCACGAGGCGTGGGAGCTGCGCGACGGCGACAAGAGCAAGTACGTTGGCCGTGGGGTGCTCCAGGCCGTTGAGAACGTCAACGACAAGCTCTGCGACGAGCTCTGCGGCATGGACGCCTTGGACCAGGTCGCCCTCGACCAGCGGATGATCGAGCTCGACGGCACCGAGAACAAGAAGAATTTTGGGGCCAACGCGATCCTGGGTATTTCCCTGGCAGCGGCCCACGCGGCCGCCGATCACGCCGGGCTGCCATTGTACCGATACCTGGGCGGCGCCGGCGCCCGCATCCTGCCCGCCCCCATGATGAACATCCTCAACGGCGGCAAGCACGCCGACAACGCCGTCGACGTGCAGGAGTTCATGGTCATGCCGCTGGGGGTTGCGTCGTTCAGCGAGGCGATCCGTTGCGGCTGCGAGGTGTTCCACAACCTGAAGAAGGTGTTGCAGTCGAAGAAGCTGGCCACCAACGTCGGCGACGAAGGCGGTTTCGCCCCGGACCTGAAGAGCAACGCCGAGGCCCTGGACCTGATCGTCGAGGCGGTCGGCAAGGCCGGCTACGAGTTGGGCAAGCAGGTGTTCATCGCGTTGGACCCGGCGGCCAGCGAGTTCTACGATGCGGAAGCCAAGCGCTACGGCGTCGACGGGAAGAAGATCACCTCGGCGCAACTGGTCGACCTCTACGCCTCTTGGGTCGAAAAATACCCCATCTGCTCGATCGAGGACGGCTTCGCCGAGGACGATTGGGAGGGCTGGAAGGCGATGACCGACCGCCTCGGAGGCAAGATCCAACTGGTGGGCGACGACCTGTTCGTGACCAACACCAAGCGATTCCAGCGGGGCATCGACGCGGGCGTGGCCAACAGCATCCTCATCAAGCTGAACCAGATCGGCACCGTGACCGAGACGATCGAGGCCATCGAGCTCGCCCGCCGCAACGGCTATACCAGCGTCATCAGCCACCGCAGCGGCGAGACGGAAGACGCCACGATCGCCGACCTGGCGGTCGCCATGGGCACGGGCCAGATCAAGACCGGCTCCGCCTCGCGGACCGACCGCATGGCCAAGTACAACCAATTGCTGAGGATCGAAGAATCGCTCGGCGCCGCGGCGGCCTACGGCGGAGCGGTGTTCCCAAAGCGGAAAAGCTGAAAGCGGAAAGCCGAACGCGGAAACCAATTGCGTTGCGGAATCCCGGGAGGGCGAGGCTCCTGCCGAGCCGGCGTCTTTGCGGGGGCCCGATGGCTCGGCAGGAGCCTCGCCCTCCCGGCCTCGCAGGGTGCTCACAGAGCACCTACCTATCTGATCCCGATCCCTGATCTCCGGTCCCTGCCATGACCATCCTTGTCGAAAGCCCGTGGCCGTGGATCCTCGTGGGGATCGTTGTCGAGGCGATCCTGGCGGTGACGCTGGTGACGTATCGCCGGGCGGTGCTGCTCTGGGGGATGGTGGGCGTGCTGGCGTTCACGATCGCGGGCGTCGTGGTCGAGCGGCTCGTGGTGACCGAGCGAGAGCGGGCCGAGGCGGCGATGGACGGAATCGTCGCCTGCCTGAATGCCAACGACTTGGATCGGCTCTTGCGCGACTACATCGCTCCCGATGCGCACGGGACCCGGGGGCGGGCGGCCTGGGCGATGAATCGCGTCGAGATCCACCGAGCCAACTACCACAACCTCCGCGTGACCATCAATCGCCTCACCAGTCCCATCACCGCCGATGCGGAATTCGACGGCGTGGTCGACTATCGCGACCGGCTCGGCGAATTCCCCTACGGGCACTACGCCGCCCGGTTCGTCGTGGAACTGGAACTCCGCGACAACCGGTGGCTGGTGACCGACCACGTGGAATACGACCTCTACGGCGTCGAGCGTCAGAATGAGAGGTACTGAGGGAGAGGGGAGATAAGACGCTGCGTTGACCTCGACGTCAACGTCTGCCCTCTGCCATCTGCTCTCTTTTCTCTCCTCTCCCCTCTCCCGTCTCCCCTCTCCCCTCTTCCTTCTTCCTTCTCCCCTCTCCCTTCTCCCCTCTCCCGTCTCCCTTCTCCCCTCTCCCCTCGGCCCTCTCCACTTCGCGGAGGCACGTCTCGAGGATCCCCGCTTCGTCGAGGCCCAAGTCGGCGAGGAGTTCTCTGCGCTCGCCGTGCTCGACGAACCGGTCCGGGAGGCCGAGACGCCGCACGCGGCTCGCGTCGAGTCCCGCGTCGTTGGCGGCTTCGAGCACCGCGCTGCCGAACCCGCCGGCCAACGCCCCTTCTTCCAGCGTGACCGTCACCGGCACCTCGGCGACGGCGCGGAGAATCGTCCGGGTATCGAGCGGTTTGACGAACCGGGCGTTGATGACACCGGCGTCGATCCCTCGGCCGTGCAGCGCCTCGGCCACGGAGAGGCACGTGCCGAGCACCGTGCCGCAGGCCACGAGCATGACGTCGCGGCCCCAGTGCATCACTTCCGCGACGCCCAGTTCGACGGGGGCGTGCTGCCGCTCCACAGTCACCGCCGCGGCCTTGGGATAGCGAATGGCGGCCGGGAAATCGTGGGCGAGTGCGAAGGGGAGCATCGCCTCCAGGTCCCAGGCGTCGCCGGGGGCCATCACCACGAGATTGGGAAGGTGGCGCAGGTAGGCCAGGTCGAATGCGCCGTGGTGCGTCGGGCCGTCGGGGCCCACCAGCCCGGCCCGGTCGAGCAGCATCACCACCGGCAGGTCCTGGAGGGCCACTTCCTGAAACACCTGGTCGTAGCTCCGCTGGAGGAACGTGCTGTAGATGTCGACGATCGGCCGCATTC
>CAYSGY010000179.1:0-10197 GCA_964430315.1 uncultured Planctomycetaceae bacterium | reverse complement strand
TTCGGAGTCTGTAGCATCATTACTGGGGAAAGACCTCACGCAAAGGCGCCAAGACGCCAAGAATAATGACGGCAGAATAGGAGGGATGCTGGCCTCATGGCGATTGTTGAACGATTGTCTTCTGAAAATCCCGTTGCGCCTTGGCGCCTTTGCGTGAGATCCTTGGTCGGCGCCCAGTAATGATGCTACAGACTCTGAATTCGCGTCCCCGCTTCCAGGCGGCGCGAGGGGATCGGTCTGTTCAAGGGAGAGGAATGAGATGATGTCTGACGAAAGCCGGCTGAATCGACGCAACTTCCTCGGGGGTTCGATGGCCGCGGTCGCGGCGGCCGGGGCGGCCACGGGCATCGCCGCGGAGAAGGCCACCACGCCGGCCGCAGGCCCGCCTCCCGCCGTGGAACCGCATCCCACCGGCATGCCCTACGGGATGATCGGCAAAGCAAAGATCAGCCGGCTGATGCTGGGCGGCAACCTCGTCACCGGCTGCATGCACGCCCGCGATCTCCACTACGTCAATCAACTCTTCCGGGCCTACGTGACCGAAGAGAAGCTCATGCAGACCCTGAAGGTGGCGGAGGAGAACGGGATCAACACCGTCTTCGAGAGCGGCGCCGCCTTTGTCCGCCGGTACAACAAGGAGTTCGGCGGACACATGCAGATCATCCCCAGCATCCACCCGGAGATCGACCAGAACGAGCAGAAGCTCAAGGACGAGATCAAGGGGCAGGTCGATGCCGGCGTTCCCGCCCTGTACGTCTGGGGCGTGGCCGGCGACACCCTCGTGAAAACCAAACAGGTCGGGGTCCTTGCGAAGGCGGTGGAGCTGGTCAAGGCCCACGGCATCCCGGCGGGAGTGGGCGGGCACTCGCTGCTGGTGCCCATGGCGTGCGAGAAGGAAAGAATCCCCTGCGACTTCTACGTCAAGACGTTCCACAGCGACCAGTACCCGTCGGCCACCCCCAAGGAACTCCGCAAGGAGTTCATCTGGCTCGACGGCGGCAAGGGCTGGTACGACAACATGTGGTGCATCAACCCGGAGGAAACGGCCGAGTTCATGCGATCGGTCTCGAAGCCCTGGATCGCCTTCAAGATCCTCGCCGCCGGGGCGATCATGCCTCGGCAGGCATTTTCCTACGCCTTCCGCAACGGGGCCGATTTCGTCGCCGTCGGCATGTTCGACTTCCAGATCAAGGGAAACTGCGAACTCGCCCGGCAGATGGTCGAACGCTCGAAGACCCGCCCTCGACCCTGGTACGCTTGACCTGTCCGGATTCCAAGGGGCCTTGCGCTCGCGTTCTGGAGCCCCGAAGGGGCGAAATATGACAGCCCAGGGCAATGCCCTGGGGAGATGGACTGAGTATGAATGGGAAGCCCTGAAAGGGCGACCTAGGCGTCGGACCGAAGAGTATATCGCCCTTACAGGGCTCCGGCTCTCACGTAGTGACTCGCTTCCCCAGGGCGTTGCCCTGGGCTTTCCTATCGCGCCCCTTCGGGGCTGAAGACGCTGCTGCTTGTCGAAGCGTCTGGAACAACGGCGGTAGCCTGGCAACGGACTTCAAGGTCCCGCTCTTCACGTACCCATCTCGCGTCGCCGGGCTTCGACATGCTTCCAGGCGGCAAGGATCTCCTCGACGGCCGCTTCCGGACCGAGGAAGTCGACGTTGATCACCAGGTCGTAGAGGTGTGGGTCGTCCACGTCGCGGCGGAAGAACCGGCCGACGAACTCCCGGCGTCCGCGGTCGAGCGTAATCACAAACTGCTTCGCCTGGGCCTCGCCGAGCGCGTACTTCTCCATGATCCGCCGCACGCGGTACTTCTCCGAGGCGATGATCCGTACCGCAAGGCCCTGGTCGCGCGGGAGCAGAAACTGGCCGCCTCGGCCCACCAGCACGACCTTGCCGCGCCGGGCCGCCCCGACAACGACCCGAGCCAGGTGGACCATGTACTTCTCGTGCGTGACGATTTGATGATCGAGCCACGGTCCCAAGATGTCGTAGGCCCAGTTCGACACCGTCTCGTCGACCAACTCCAGCATGGGCCGGGAGAGGTGGAATCGCTCGGCGACACAATCCAGGAGGTTCTTGTCGAGCACTTCCCAGCCGAGTCTCTGGCCCAAGGCCTCCCCGATCGCGCTGCCGCCGGCTCCCGCTTCCCGCGAGATCGAAATATAGTCCCCAAGCCGGCCGTGCATCGGGTCGAAACGGTGCGACTTGACCGTCCCTTCGGCGATTTCCTGGGCGAGCGACCACGCTTGCATCTGCCGCTCTGCCGCGGCCAGGATCCGCGGTTCTTCCCGGGTTTGCTCTTTCATGGTGGATCTCCTCCAGTAAGAGGATGCCGATTCGACCGGCGTACGGCCTCCCGAGACGCAAGAGCTGAATTGCCAAGAACAGGCACTGAAGAAGCAGGTGGCCCAGAAACCACGGTTGCGGACCGGACCCCCAAGCCTCAGTATAACACCGCGGTCCAAGAAGTGAATCTCCCGCCGGGGAGCACCGCGGTGAAAGCAGCCGGATGGGTGGATGCCTTGTACCTAGGATTGGCATGCTCGTCGCCCGGCAACGAGCTTCCTGTCTTCCTTACGGCCCCCTGCCTGCCTATAGGGCCCGGTCCACTAAGATCATGTATGGAAGAACCTGT
Organism: uncultured Planctomycetaceae bacterium; assembly: GCA_964430315.1. Lineage (GTDB taxonomy): Bacteria > Planctomycetota > Planctomycetia > Pirellulales > Thermoguttaceae > CALFBP01. The sequence continues at coordinate 7,557 of CAYSGY010000179.1, read as the reverse complement.
CGACCACTTGGCCATCGGCGGCCTTCCGGTGCATCGTGTCGCACGCCAGCCAAAAGGTCCGGTCGCCGTGCCGCGCCGAGACCGCCGCCGGTTCGGCCTCGCGGAGCCGCTCGACGTCGGGCTGGTAGGCCACCGCATCCATCAGCGTGAACAGAAGGAAGATGGCGAGGAACACCAGCGAGGCGACGAACATCAATCCGTGGAAAGGATGGTCGTAGCGGAGGTGCATGAAGTACAACGCGACCAGCGATGCCTTCAACGTGGCGATCGCCAGGGCGGCAACCAGGTTCCACGGTCCCAGGTCCACTCGCGTGACGGCCACGGTGGCCACGGTCAGCACGATCAAGGCAGCGAACACCGCCAACAGCGTGCCCGGCGCAAGGATGTGGGCCAGCGATGCTCGGGCCGAGTCCTGCGAGTCCTGTCCGGCCGGGCAGGCGTGCGTCGCGGCGGATTCGTTCATCGTGCCTCTCCGGCGAAGGGATTCTTCGTAGGGTGCTCTGCGAGCACCAAACAAGCACCCGTCTTATCAACACCCGGTACTCAGAGAGTACCCTACGGTCAGTGGATCAAGTACAGGAGCGGGAACAAGTAGATCCAAATCAAGTCGACCAGGTGCCAGTAGAGCGCCGTGAAGTCGACCGGGTTGTAGTATTGGCTGGAGAACCGGCCCTTGACGGCCAGCACAAGGACCCACGCGATGACCCCCATCCCGGCAATCACGTGGATGCCGTGCAGGCCGGTCATGACGAAGTAGATGCTGAAGAAGATCCCGACGTTGCGGGGCGGATTTGCCGGCGACGGCGCGTCGTGCCCCGGCGGGACCGGGGCTGCGTGTTCCGTGGCCACGGGGAGTTCGGCGGCCTTGAACCGGCTCGCCCACAGGAGGCCGTGCTCCCACTTCTGCTTGTATTCCACGTACTTCACGCCCAAGAACACCGTTGCCAGGATCAGCGTCATCGCCAGGCAGGCCACCAGCCCGCGGCGCTGGTCGCACTGCGCGCACCGCACGGCCCAGGCAATGGAGAGACTACTGGCGATGAGCACCGCGGTGTTGAGGGCGCCGAGGGTCTTGTCGAGGAACTGGTGGGCGTAGACGAAGATCTCCGGGTGGATCGCCCGATACACGGCGTACGCGCAGAACAACCCGCCGAAGAAGAGGACCTCGGTGACGATGAAGACCCACATGCCGAGCTTGCCGGCGTCGAACTGGTGCCGGGGGGAGTCGAAATGATGGGCCAGGAAGGGCGGGTGGCCGTCGGAGGGCGCCCCGGCGGCCGGCGTTTTTTCGTGAGCGTCGGTCATGGGGATGCTGCCTCCGCCCGCCGCACGAACCCCCGCTCCGCGCCCGCGTATTCGAAATCGGAGTAGTCGTAAGGGTCGCCCACCGGCGGCGGCGACGAGAAGTTGTCGTAAGGCGGCGGCGACGCGCACCGCCATTCCAACGTAGCCCCACCCCACGGGTTGGCCGGCGCCGGGCGGCCCCGCCACAGCGAATGCAGCAGGTATGCCAGCACGATCACAAGGCCGACGCCCATGAGGAATGCTCCGACCGTCGACATCAAGTGGAGGTGGGCGAACTCGGGGTGCAGGTCCAGCAGCCGGCTATAGTCGTAGTAGCGCCGCGGCATGCCCTGCGAACCGAGAATGAACTGTGGAAAGAACGTCAGGTTGAAGCCCACAAAGACGATCAGGCAGGCCGCCTGGCCCCAGCGGTCGCTGAACATCCTCCCGGTGATCTTCGGCCACCAGTAGTGCAGGCCGGCGAGCAGCGCCACCATGGTGCCGCCGAACATCACGTAGTGGAAATGGGCCACGACGAAGTAGGTGTCCGTCACGTGGACGTCGACCGAGAGCGTCCCCAGGAAGAGCCCCGTCAGCCCGCCGATGCCGAAGAGGAAGATGAACGCCAGCGCATAGCACATGGGCGTGGCCAGGCCGATCGAGCCCTTGTACATGGTCGCCAGCCAGTTGAAGACCTTGATCGCCGAGGGGATCGACACGCTGAACGTCAAGGCGCTGAAGACCATGGCGGCCAGCGGGCTCATGCCGCTGACGAACATGTGGTGCCCCCACACCAGGAAGCCCCACAACGCGATCGCCACGCTGCTGAAGGCGATGAACCGGTACCCGAAGATGTGCTTGCGGCTGAACACCGCGACCACCTCGCTGATGATCCCCATGCCCGGCAGGATCATGATGTACACGGCGGGATGCGAATAGAACCAGAAGAAGTGCTGGAAGAGGACCGGGTCGCCGCCGTACTTGGGGTCGAAGATCCCGAGGCCCATGGTCCGCTCGGCCACCAGCAGGAGGAGCGTGATTCCCAGCACCGGCGTGGCGAGGACCTGGATGATCGCGGTGGCGTAAAGCCCCCAGAGGAACAACGGCATCTTGAACCAGGTCATGCCCGGCGGCCGGAGCTTGTGGATCGTGACGATGAAGTTGATCCCCGTGAAGATCGAGCTGAAGCCGAGAATGAACGCCCCGGTGACGGCGGTCACGACCGCGGTGTCGGACGCCGTGCTGTAAGGCGTGTAGAAGGTCCACCCGGTATCCAGGCCGCCGGCGTGAAGGGTGACGATGAAGAAGACCGCGCCGAAAAGCCACAAGTAGAAGCTGGCCAGGTTGAGCCGAGGGAAGGCCACATCCTTGGCCCCGAGCATCAGGGGCAGGACGAAGTTGCCGAGCACGGCCGGGATGCCGGGGATGATCACCAGGAAGATCATCACCGCCCCGTGGAGCGTGAAGAGGTGGTTGTAGAGGTCCTTCCCCCGCGCGGTGGCAAGCGGCGCCGGCGACGACTCGCCCACGGCAGCCGCAGGCTCGGAAGCGCCCGCCTCGCCCGACGCAGGCGGCGCCGAGGAAGCCGTCTTCTCCGGGAATCCCATGATCGTGGGCCCCGGCGTGGCCAACTCCGCGCGGATCAGCAGGGCGAAGATGCCACCCAGCAGGAACGAGCCGAAGATCCCGACCGTGTAGAGGATCGCAATCCGCTTGTGGTCGAGCGTCAGGGCCCACGAGAGGAACCCGCGGGTGTGAGTCAGGTAGTTGTCGGCAGCCGCCGCTGGTTCTGCCATGGAATCTCCGGTTCACTTGGCGTAGGAATAGGCTCTCGCAGAGGCGCTGAGGTGCGAAGCCGCGAACCTCTCTTTGCGTCTTAGCGTCTTCGCGTGAGCCCCCCTCGCCACGACATCCTCCCAGCAAATCTCCACTTCACTTCAATGACTTGATGAACTCGATCAAGGCCGTGATCTGATCGTCGGAGAGTTGGCCCTGGTAGACCGACATCTGGTCCGGGTATCCCTTGACGATCTTCGCCGAGGGATTCAGGATCGACTCGCGGACGTAGTTGTCGTCGACCTTGACGGGCGGGCCGCCCTCGATCTCCTGCGTCTCGCCGTAGATGCCCTTGAAGGTCGGGCCGACCTTGCGCGTGCCGTCGGTCGAGTGGCACGCCGCGCAGCCGCGGCGCAGATAGAGTTCCCGTCCCAACTCCGCCGGCGGGAGGTTCTTGAGCCGCGTCTCGGCGTTCTGGAGCCACGTCTCGAACTCGCCCGGGGGGTGAACGATCACCTTGGCCAGCATGTCGGAATGGCTGGTCCCGCAATACTCGGCGCATTCCAGGTCGTACTCGCCCTGCTGCGTCGCGCGGAACCACGTGGTCGTGTACCGGCCCGGCACGAGGTCCTGCTTGATGCGAAACGCGGGGATGTAGAGGCTATGGATCACGTCCTTCGACGAGAGGGTCAGGCGGACCGCCTCGTCGATCGGGACGTGCAGGTTCTCGTCCACGTAGCCGTTGGGATACTGGAAGCTCCACGACCACTTCTGGCCGGAAACACGGATCTCGTAGGCGCCGCGCGGAGGGTTGCGCATCTCCATGAACCCGGCGAACCCGAGCCCGAACATCACCGCGACCAGGAGCAGCGGGATGCCGCTCCAGGTGATCTCCAACCACGTGCTGTGGCTCGGCGCATCGCCCGGCCCGACGCCGGGCCGGCGTCGGTAACGGACCACGAAGAAAGTCATCAGCGCCACGATGAGCACGAAGAAGAAGGCCGACACGTAGAGGATGAAGTAGAAGGCCGCGTCAACCCAAGGGGCAACCGACGAACTGGGCGGCGGGAGCCAGAAGGACCCGCCGGGCTGAGCCACGAGAAGGCCCGCCGCCGCATCGGCCAGAATCGCACCGGGAGGAATCGCCATCATGGGACCTCGGGAGACTGCCCTTGTGGCACAGCCGCCCCCGGCTGTGCGCCTTGTGGCACAGCCGCCCCCGGCTGTGCGATTGGGTCGAGCGTCCCCGTCCCCGGCTGTGTTCCAGACGGCTCCACAGCCGAGGGCGGCTGTGCCACGCTGCCGGACGACCTTTTCGCCTTCCGCACCTCGCGTCGCCAGAACACCAGGAGAACGCCGCCGAGGACCGCCAGGGTCAGCATGCCGCCAAGACGCATGATCTTCAAGGCCGCGGGCCCATAGCGCCCCGATTCCGAGTCGTAGTAGAAACAGTTCAAGAGCACGCGGTCGACCGTGGAGCCGATCTTCCCGTCGGCCGCTTCCAGCAAGGCGAAGCGGAACGTCTGCGGATCGTACTCGATCCCGTACAGATACCGCGACACCTTGCCCTGCGGCGTGAGGATCATGGTCACGGCGCTGTGGGCGAACTGCTTCGTCTCGGCGACGTACACATAGCCGAACCCCACGGCCGAGGCCACCTTCTTGATGTCCGCCTCCTTCCCCACCAGGCAGTGCCAACCTGCTTCCGCGCCCGGACGGTGGTAAACCGTGAGGTACTTCTCCTTGGTCGCCTGGGCCCGGGCCGGCGACTCCTCCGGGTCGATGCTCACCGTGATCATCCGGTACTTCTGCCCGAGGTCCCAGTCGAGCCGTCCCAGGGCGTCGAAAACGCCGTTGAGCTGGAGGCTGCAAAGCCGCGGGCAGTTCGAGTAGTTCATCGTCAGGATGACCGGGCGCGTGCCATCGAAGAACTTGCCAAGCGTGACGGGAGTGCCGTCGGAATCGACGAAGGGCAAGTCCAACGGCACCTGCTCATCGAGATGCTCGGTCACGCCGACGCTCTCCAACTCCTTGGGGGCCGGTTCGATCCGGTCCACCGACTGCGCCGCGGGCAACGCCGCCGGGAGGCAGGCAAGGATCATGGCGACTGCCAGGCCACGAACGAGGCCTCGCCGCACGCGGTCGGCAAGAGCCTGGGCATGGAACCGCCGGTCCCCTGGGGCACAGCCGCCCTCGGCTGTGCAGGGCAGTCGGCACAGCCGAGGGCGGCTGTGCCATACATCAGGATAACGCCACTCTCGCCGTCTACTTGGATTTCGCATGGCCCGGTCCCCCTGCGTTGCCCGCTTCTGCCGCCGGCGTCTCTCGAACCACCAGTTCCATGGCCCGGTCGATGGGGATGGCGATTACCCCCTTGGCCTGGTCCATCCACCGGTACCCGGCCAACTGGGCCTGCTGGGCATTCAGGCTATTCTGAAGCTCGAGGATCGGCGGATCAACATCCTTCTCCGCGAATTGAACGGCCTCCGCGTGGTAGTAGATCACTTGCAGCAGGAAGAGGATCGCCACCAGCACGATCGCCCCGAGGAACCCGACCAGGGCCACCGTCGAAGTCTTGATGTCATCGTACTGTGTCATGCCGACCCCCGCTGCTTGCGGAAGAAATCACGAAGAACGGGAGAGATCACGAAGACACGAAAGGAGCCACGGCGTGGACCCAGTCCGGCACGAGTCATTCTCCCCTGTCTTTCGTGTCTTCGTCCCTTCGTGTTTTCGTCCTTTCGTGTTTTCGTGATTCCCCTGTCTCCTCGTCAGGCCCTCCTCGCCTTCAGAGATTCTCAAACGCCAACGATTCCGCCAGTCGCGGGTCCTTCACGGGCGTCAGTGCCCGGCTGCTTGCCAATCGCAGCACCCCTGCCAGGTAGAAGCAACCGAGCGACGCCAGCAGGCAGACGTCGATCGGTCCGACCGGCAGCCCTGCTTGTCCCAGGCTCGGCATGACCAGCCAGGCCACATCAAGCCAGTGGAACACGAGCAACCACGCGGCCCAGAAGGCCAGAGGCACTTTGCGTCGCTTGACCTCGCGCGAGAGAAGCCCGAAGAACGGCACGAGCAAGTGGCCGACGACCAAGGCCACCGACACATAGCCCCAGGGTCCCGTCTGGCGCGCCCGGTACCACGTGGTTTCCTCCGGGAGGTTCCCGTACCAGATCAACAAATACTGCGAAAACGCGATGTAGCCCCAGAAGACGACCGCGGCGAAGAGCATCTTGCCGAGATCGTGGTAGTGCTCCACGGTGATGACGCCCCGAAGTCGCCCGGCGGCCTGCAAGGCCATGGCCAGGAGGATCACCAGCGCTACGGCCCCGACGAATGCCCCGGAGTAGTAGTAGATGCCGAAGATCGTGCTCGTCCAGAGCGGATCGAGCGACATGAGCCAGTCGAACGAGGCGAGCGTGACCGTGATCCCCAGCAGCAGAATCGCCGGGCCGCTGGCCCGTTCCATGCGCACGGTCAGCCCCGCATCGCCCGAGCGGTCCTGCTCGGCCGACTTGCCGAGGAAGAACCGGGCGATGAGTCCCCAGATCACGAAGTACGCCGCGGCCCGGACCGCGAAGAACGTCACGTTCAAATAGGGGGCCTTGTGCCGGAGGGCCTCGTGATGCTCAACCATGTCCTGACTTGTCCAAGGGTACAAGGCCGAGTTTCCCCAGGCCACGGGCAGCACGATCGGCAAAAAGAGGACCAGCATGAGCGGGACGTTGCCGGCGAGCAACTCCGCAAGACGCCGGACCGCCACCCCCCAGCCCGCACGTGATACATGGAGCAGCAGCACGAAGAGCAACGACCCGAGCACCATGCCCAACACGTAGGAGTAGTTGGTCAGGTAGGCATGGTAGAAGTAATGCAACTGATCCTTCCGGGCCAGCCCGAGGGCGAACCCAATCGCCAGGGCAACGCAGCCGGCGATGAGAAGCCCCGGCACGACGCGCGCAGGGAGTCCGTCGAGGCGGATCGACGTCCGGTCGAGTTCGACGGCCGGATCGGGCTTCATGGCTTCGTCCCTCCCTGGGAGAAGGCGGGCCGCTGCTCGGCCGGGACGTCGTCGATCCCGGCGTTCTGGCTCCGCTGGAGGGCCCGGACGTAGAGCACGATCGCCCAGCGGTCGTCCACGGGGATCTGGGCCGCGTGGCCGGGCATGGTGTTGTGGCCGTGGGTGATCGTGTTGAACAACTGGCCCACGGGCTGCTTGAGCACGTTGGCCACGTGCAGCGAGCGGGGCTGGACCCAACCGGTCTCTCCACGCTTGACGGCCCGCACGTGCGTCATTCCATCCCCTTGCCCGCCGAGCCCGTGGCACGTGGCACAGTAGATGTTGAACCGCTCGCGCCCTCGCTGCATCTGCTCCATGTCGGTGAGGATGGGAAGCGTGGCCGCCCAACGGCCGTCGACCTGGCCGCGGAAGTAGTGGCTGTCGGTCTGAAGCCCGCCTTCCGCAACAGTGTTCGGCACGGGCGGACGCGACGCCCGCCGGTC
>CAYSGY010000178.1:0-10200 GCA_964430315.1 uncultured Planctomycetaceae bacterium | reverse complement strand
CTTCCCGTGGGCCGGCGTCATCTTGGCGAACTGGGCGCGGACGGCCTGGAAGAGAGCGACTTCCTCCCGGATGGCAATGGCCTGCTCGTCGGTCGCGGTGAGGGCGAACGCCTTCGATAGGGCGGTCACGGCCTGCATGAACCGGGCCTTGCCGTCGTCCTGGGTGAGGATGAAGTCCATCGCGGCGGGGATGACGGCGAGCCGCTCGGCGGGCGTCCCCGTGGTGAACTTGGAGTAGTCGAAGCCGTGGAGCATGGCGACGACGACTTCGTACTTCTCCAGCAAGACCTCGATGGCCTCCTCCAACGGGATGCCGGTCTGGTCGCGGTCGCGCTCGGTGTAGTCGGCCAGGGCCTTCTTGAGTTGATCCGCCAGGCCCAGGTAATCGACCACGAGCCCGCCGGGCTTGTCGCGGAACACGCGGTTGACGCGGGCGATGGCCTGCATGAGCCCGTGGCCGCGCATCGGCTTGTCGAGGTACATCGTGTGCATGCACGGGGCGTCGAAGCCGGTGAGCCACATGTCGCGGACGATGACGATCCGCAGGCCGTCGTCGGGATTCTTGTACCGCTTGGCGATCTCCTCGCGTCGCTGCTTGTTGCGGATGTGCTCCTGCCACTCGGGCAGGTCGGAAGCCGCGCCGGTCATGACGACCTTGATGGCCCCCTTCTCGTCGTCGGGGCTGTACCAGTGCGGGCGCAGCGCGACGATGGCGTCGTGGAGCAGCACGCAGATCCGCCGGCTCATGCAGACCACCATCGCCTTGCCGTCCATGGCGGTGAGGCGCGCCTCGAAGTGGTCCACGAGGTCCTCGGCGATCAGGCGGATGCGCTTCTCGGCCCCCACCATCGCCTCCAGGCGTGCCCACTTGCTCTTGAGCTTCTCCTTGACAGTCGCCTCCTCGCCTTCGGTCACGTCCTCGAAGTCTGGGTCGATCTTTGGCCGCTCGGCCTCGTCAAGGTCGATCTTCGCCAGCCGGCCCTCGTAGTAGATGCGCACCGTGGCGCCGTCCTCGACGGCCCGCTGGATGTCGTAGATGTCGATGTACTCGCCGAACACGGCCGGCGTGCTACGGTCGGCCTGCTCGATGGGGGTCCCGGTGAAGCCGATGAACGAGGCGCCGGGCAGGGCGTCGCGCAGGTGCTTGGCGAAACCGTAAGCGAGGTACGCCTCGTCCTTGCCCTTGGGCTTCACCACCCGGGCGTTCAGTCCGTACTGGCTGCGATGGGCTTCGTCGGCGATGACGACGATGTTCCGGCGATCGGAAAGCTGCGGGTACGCCTCGCCGGGCTCCGGGGCGAACTTCTGGAGCGTGGTGAACACGACGCCACCGGAGGCAACCTGCAGGAGTTGCCGGAGGTGGCCGCGGTCCTCGGCCTGCACGGGCCGCTGGCGGAGCAATTCGTGGCAGCCGGCAAACGTGCCGAAGAGCTGGTCGTCCAGGTCGTTGCGGTCGGTAATGACCACCAACGTGGGATTCTCCATCGCGGGGCAGCGGATGACCTTGCCGGCGTAGAACGCCATCGTGAGACTCTTGCCGCTCCCTTGCGTGTGCCAGACGACGCCCACGCGGCGGTCGCCGGAGGGGGAGACGGCGAGAACGGTGCTATGCACGGCCTTGTTCACCGCGTGGTACTGGTGGTAGCCGGCCATCTTCTTGACCACCTTTGCGCCGTCGCCCTCGAAGACGATGAAGTGGCGAAGGAGGTCGAGGAAGATGTCCTTCTCGAAGACGCCGCGCGTGAGGACTTCCAACTCCGGCAACCCCTTCGGGGCCACCTCGCGGCCGTCCACGGTGCGCCAGGGCATGAAGCGTTCCCAGTCGGCAGTGAGTGTGCCGATGCGGGCTTCCACGCCATCGGATGCGATGAGGGCCACGTTGAACGCGAGCAGGCTCGGAATCTCCTGTTTGTACGTCTGAAGCTGGACGAACGCCTTGTGCGTGGTGGCGTCCTCGTCGGCCGGGTTCTTGAGTTCGATCACCACCAGCGGCAGGCCGTTGATGAAGATCACCACGTCGGGGCGGCGGGTCCGCTTGTGCTCAACAACGGTGAACTGGTTCAAGGCCAACCAGTCGTTGTTGGCGAGATCCTGGTAGTCGATGAGCCATGCCTTGTCGTGGACGATCCGCCCTTCGACCTCATACTCCACGTCCACGCCATCGGCGAGCATGTGGTGGAAGCGTCGGTTGCTCTCGATGAGGCTGGGGCTCTCCGAACGGATGGCCTTGCGGAAGGCGTCCTCCAGGGCCTCGGCCGGCAGCGTCGGGTTGATGCGGGCGAGGGCCTCGCGGAGGCGCTGGGCGAGAATCACGTCCTCGTAGCTGCCGCGCTCCGCGTGGGGTTCGCCGGGGGCGAGGTCCGGGCCGTGGAGCGTGGTGTACTCCAGGGCTTGGAGCCACTCCAGCAGGGCTTCTTCGACGGTGGATTCGGTGAACAGTGGATTCATGGCGTTAGCGTCGGGCAAATCTTAGCGCACGAGACACGAAACCTTGAAGTTGGGTGTCGTTGATCGTCTCAGTTTCCCAAGCGGGATTGGTGTCGTGATGGAAACGGTTTGCGTATTCCACCAAGTCGCGAAGCTCGTCGATATCGTGCTTCGCGAGTATCTCTTGCGGCGTGCCGACTCGCTGTTCGCACAGCCCTCGGAAGGGGCCGAGGAGCATGCCGGGAGGGAACTGGTCTGGATATGCGACCCGAGTGAACGCCTCAAGCAACGGGCGAATCGCACGCGCGACTTCCCGGTTGTCTCCCGTTCCATTGTCCCGGTAATCGCGAAGCAAGGCGTGCCGTCGGTCGTGCTCCGTAATGCAGTCCTGATCGACGCTCCAAGGACGAAGGGTCGAACCCGATCCATCCCGTGCGATCACGAGCGCGGCACGCAGGGTTGAATCGGTGCCCTCCCAAAGTCGGCAGAGGAAGGGCTTGTTGTGGGAGAGCACGATGACCTGCGAGGCGCGGTTTGCCAGGCGTCGCACCTCCTGAACCGTGGTGAGCGAACGGTGGTCATCGAGGCTCGATATGGGGTCGTCGATCACGATGACCTTCTGAGAAAGGGTTGGGTCTTGATCCATCGACGCGAAAAAGAACGCGAGGGCGAGCGTGTTACGGTCACCGGCGCTAAGCGTAGTGCGAAAGGACGGCTGGCCGGGCTTCTCCGCAGTTCCCGCAACGGGTATCGGAGTGTTGTTCACCAAGACGTTATAGGTGCATGCCGGCCCTCCACGGGTGAGGGTGGAGGTGACACTGTCGAGTCTGAACCCTGCATTGAACTTCTCAAGGTACAGATTGATTGCAGTCTGAAATCCTGGGAACGCAGTGGTTCGATACTGGTCAAGGGCGGCTTTCGCCTGGTCCCTGGCGGCCTCAGTTGCAGTCTTGGCGGCCCGGGCCGCCAGGTATTCCTCGCATAGCGCAGCCGTGGCCGGTGTATGACGGGCCTTGGTTGCCTTCAGGCGGGCCAGGTCGGCGGCAACGGCGGTGACATCGCCGGCGGCAGCTTGTTCCTTCACAACGTCGATTAGCGCGTTGGCTTGCTGCAAGCGGCTGCTGAGTTCTGCAAGTGATTGACGATATGCCTCGTAGGCTTGCACTGCGGTTCGAGTCTCCGCCGATAGCTCGATCCGATCGAGTGGGGCGTTCTGCTTCGACGTAAGTACGGCGAGAATGAACTCGCGGGCGGCTCGCCAGTCACGGGCAACACTGACCGTATCGATTGTGATCTCGGGGATGTCGGAGAACTGCGACCAGAACAGCCGTCGCTCCCCGGCAACTCGGACTGAGCGCTCGAAGGCAGCTTGGGCGTCACCTCCATGATCGCGGGTCGCTGTGGCGCGGGCGTCAGCGACTTGTCGCTTGAGTCGATCGTATTCGTCACTGAAGTATGCCCGGTAGTGGGCGAACAGCGGAGAGCCAGCCAGATCTTGCGCGCAGAACGGGCACACAGGCGGCGGCTCTGATTCGGCAGGAACTCTTGCCATTCCATCGGCGATCCACGCTTCACCGTGATTGCCGATTTGTGAAACGTGTTCCTGGATTCGAGCCGCGGCCGCGGCATCGAGTGCCGGTAAATCCTGCTGCAAGAGTGCCTCAATCGCCGGCAGATCGAACGATGGAAGAGTGACAGCCGGGAATCCCGGGGTGGTGCGAATGACATCCTGCTGGCGGAGTGCTGCAAGGTTGCGCTCGGCGGACTGGATCGCTTCGTCAATGTCGTCACGAGCAGGTAACGCGCAGAACTCGTCCACGGACAGGCTTCCTCGCTCGGCGGCTGGGATAGCCGCAGCCTTCGCCCGCAAAACCGTATTGTGGCTCTCAATTTGGGCTGCAAGATCCTGCAATTGACGGCTGAGTGCGACGCCCCGAGCACCCAGAATCAGTTCGTGTAGATTTTGACGGTGGTCCGCCCGGACGACCAGCCCCGAGTACACATTGGCATCGACGAAGAAATCGTCAAAGATGAGCAGCCCGGGGAGAGTCCGATTCCAGGCATCGTTCTGGAATGTTGCGGATGGTGGTCCGCCCACGCAATCCAAGACTACGTGGGGTGGATGCTGAGCGGCCAGTCGCTTGCGTTCAGATATGGGGAGCGGATCGCCGGTGCCAAGAGAACGGAGAATCGCCGCGAGGGTGGTCTTCCCTCGGCCGTTCTCAGCGTAGACCAGGGTGACTCTGTTGAGGGGAATCGTCGTCCCGGATGTGACGGAATCGAACTGGCCGACGTTGCGGAGTAGGCGAATCGAATTGATCATGATTGCGCGCCTTTAACGGTATCAGCACAGAGTTCGCCGGACAGGAGCCTTGGGAGCAATGAGTCGCGGGTGAGTGCGAGATCGCGATTCTCCTTCACGAAACGTTCTTGTCGTTCACGAATGGCTGAGGCAAGAGTGGTGAATGCCTGGATCAGCGCAGAAGGTGGGAGGACAAACTCCGGATGCTCAAGGCCGTCAATGGGTAGCATGTTCACTGTGGTGCCATTGCCGAAGCCGCTCACGACTTCGTGCATGCGCCGCGAGTTCAACAGACGACACAGAAAATCCGGCGTGACAGGGGAGCCGCTGCGGATCTGCAGGCGGTACAGGTGGTGACTGTAGAGATTCTGCTGCCCGAAAAGGACGGGGACGATCGCAGCATAGCCGATGAGAAGACAGTCGTGCCCTTGCTCGGTGTTGGCGACGATCACGTCACCGGCGTTCACAATGTGGCGTTCGCGATATTCCCCAGTGTAGAACTTGATGCCCTCGAACTTGTAGCCGCCGCCCTCATAGACGGAATTAAGATTGTTCATGGGCACGCCAGTGTCCGACAGGCCGCTACCCTTGTAGCTGAGGCCTTTCGACGCCTCGATATGATCGCCGAGCCGGGAGAGTCTCCAACCCACTGGAATGGGACCGATGGGGGAATCCTCGAACGAATCGGGGAAGAGTTCGGCGACGGTGGGGGCGAGGTTGGGCAGCGCAGCGCGGGAGACCTGGGCGTTCGTCCACTTGGGATGCTCGCGGCGAACGGCGGCCTTGGCGTGGACAGGATCGAAATCGACGAACCAACTCTTAAACAGCGCCCGGGCCATCGCCTCCAGCGTCTCGTTCATCCGCCGGTTCAGTTCGATCTTGTCGTCGAGCGAACTGAGGATGTCGGCGATTCGATGCTGCTCTGCAATGGGGGGAATGGTCAGTGTGAATTCTGGGATGTCGGCGCATTTCAGGCTGTCGAAGACCGCGCCAACGTTTATGAAGGTGCCTATTTGCTCCCACCACTCGGGACCGCGAACCAACCACCGGAGAAACGGCGGAAACACCCGGGTTCCATCGGCTCGGAGCAGAACAAGGTTCTGGCCCAAAGCACAATCGAGACCTGGTGGCACCACCGCAGTTTCGCCGGGGTTGCACCGGCGCGACAGAATAACATCGTGAGCCTGCGGCTTGGCCTTTCTGGTCCACTGCTCGAAATGCTCTGGTGTGATTCGGCGTGCGTCGGCCAGGTCCAAACGACCATTCTTGATTTGTGGAATTGCGACGTAGGGATACCCGCTGTCAGCCGCCGGCGGGGTGCGGTGCTCGCAATCAATGAGGGCGACACCCGCTGCCCGGAGGGAAAGCCGCTGCCAAGTCTTCGCCGGTTCTGTGCCACGCTGCGTTCTCATGTCTCCTCCTCGGAACGTGGCGGCTTCGGCTTCTTCTTGGCGGGCTTCTTCTTCGTGCGTCGCTTCGGCGTTTTCTCGACTTGGTGCTCGATCCGCTTGAGTTCGTCCAGCGTCTGCTCGAAGTGCTCATCGACCGGCTGGGGGAGTGACGCCTGGATCTGCCGGTATCTCTCGAACTCCGCTTCGGCCTTCGCGACCGCGTCGTCGTGGGAGATCGTGCCGGCATGGGTGAGGATGTCGCGGTCGCTCAGGCGGAGGAAGTCGTCGAGCTTGGCGATCCAGTCGGCCATGTGCATCGGCCGGCGGCTGCGGGCCTGCAACTCGGCGAAGTCGAGGTACGCGGAGACGATCAGGTTCAGGGCCTTGATCTCCTCCTGGTTGAGGTAGTTCTTGGCGATGCTGACGTCCGCCCTGCGGGGCCGGTCGCCGGTCCAGGAGGTCAGGCCCATGTTGGGCTGGGAGGCGTCGGCGCGGTGGTGGATCACCTCGGCCGCCGTGTGGCCGTGGGCGGCCCAGTGCATCTTGTTCTGCACCGTCTTGAAGAAAAGCTGCGACGCCTCGGCGGCCGGGTCGTAGTCGATGCTCGTGGCGTAGATGTCGAGCACCTTACGCCAGAACACCCGTTCGGAGGAGCGGATGTCGCGGATGCGGGCCAGCAGTTCCTCGAAGTAGTCGCCGCCGCCGGCCCGCTTGAGCCGCTCGTCGTCCATCGCGAACCCTTTCACGAGGTACTCGCGGAGCCGCTCGGTCGCCCAGATGCGGAACTGGGTGCCCCGGTGGGAGCGGACGCGGTAGCCGACGGCGAGGATCATCTCCAGGCTGTAGTGTTTCAGGGTGCGCTGCACCCGACGGTCGCCCTCCTCGCGAACCTGTAAGTATTGCTTACAAGTTGCCTCCTCCTGCAGTTCGCCGTCGTCGTAAATGCCTTTGATATGGATGGTTATGTTCTGTGGCGTGGTCTGGAACAGCTCCGCCATGGCGGCCTGAGTGAGCCAGACAGTATCGCCCTCCATCCGCACCTCAATTCGGGTGGTGCCGTCCGGGGACTGGTACAGGAGAACCTGACCGGAGGGTTCGGGAGCCGGGGCTGGCAGGTTGTCGGTCATGCGGACTTCCTGGAGAGGCTGAGAGCCAAAGCACGGCATGATGTCGCCGCGCACGGCACCATGCCGGCGGTCGGAATTGGTGACGCAAGTTGCGACACTATTGAAGGCGACGGCAATTGTGCAACAGGTTGTTGCACTTTTGTCAGCGGGGCCGATTTTGCCACAGCTTGTGGCAGATTTGGCAGCAGTGGCGGTGGAGGATGGCGGGTCATGTCGGCTCCTTGGGTATGAAGCCCAGGCTGGCCAGGTTCCTGAGGATCGCCCGCTCCAGCTTGGCCGATTCCTTGAACTGGGCGGCCAGCGTGTTGGTGAGCCGCTGCATCTTGTCGTCGAACGGCTCGTCGTCCTCCTCGGCTTCCTCGGCGCCCACGTAGCGCCCGGGTGTGAGGACGAAGCCGTGGCCGGCGATCTCGTCGGCCGTGGCGCTGTAGCAGAACCCCGGAACGTCGGCGTACTTGCCGGCGCCCTTCTCGCCGCGCCAGGCGTGGTAGGTCTTCGCGATGCGGGCGATCTCGTCGTCGGTGAGGTCGCGGTGCGTGCGGTCCACGAGAGCAGCCATCTTGCGGGCGTCGATGAAGAGCGTCTGCCCGCGGCGGTCGCGGAACTTGCCGTTCTTCTTCGACCGCGCGAGGAACCAGAGGCAGGCCGGGATCTGCGTGGTGTAGAAGAGTTGGCCGGGCAGCGCGATCATGCAGTCCACGAGGTCGGCTTCGACGATCTTCCGGCGGATCTCGCCCTCGCCCGACTGGTTGCTCGACATGGAGCCGTTGGCGAGCACGAAGCCGGCGATGCCGCCGGGGGCCAGGTGGTGGATGATATGCTGCACCCAGCCGAAGTTGGCGTTGCCAACCGGCGGCGTGCCGAATTTCCACCGCACGTCCTCCCGGAGGCGCTCGCCGCCCCAGTCGCTCACGTTGAACGGGGGATTGGCGAGGATGAAGTCGGCCCGGAGGTCCTGGTGGAGGTCGTGGTGGAACGTGTCGGCCTGGTGCAGGCCGATGTTCCCCTCGATGCCGCGGATGGCGAGGTTCATCTTGCACAGTCGCCACGTGGTGTTGTTGCTCTCCTGGCCATAGATGGAGAGATCGCCGACGCGGCCGCCGTGGGCGAGGACGAACTTCTCGGACTGGACGAACATCCCGCCCGAGCCGCAACAGGGGTCGTAGATGCGGCCCTTGTACGGCTCGATCATCTCGACGAGGAGCTTGACCACGGCGCGGGGTGTGTAGAACTCGCCGCCCCCCTTGCCCTCGGCGTTGGCGAACTTGCCGAGGAAGTACTCGTAGACGCGGCCCAAGACGTCCTTGGCGCGGTTCTCGGCGTCGCCCAAACCGATCGTGCCGATGAGGTCGATAAGTTCCCCGAGGCGCTGCTTGTCGAGCGACGGCCGGGCGTAGTCCTTGGGCAGCACGCCCTTGAGGGAAGGGTTATCCCGCTCGATGGCGACCATCGCATCGTCAATCAGCTTGCCGACCGTCGGCTGCTTGGCGCTGCCCTGGAGGTGCACCCAGCGTGCGGGCTTGGGAACCCAGAAGACGTTCTCGGCCGTGTACTCGTCGCGGTCCTCCGGATCGGCGTACTTGTCGGCGTGGAGCTGGTCGTAGCGTTCCTGGAAGGCATCGGAGATGTACTTGAGGAACACGAGCCCCAGGACGACGTGCTTGTACTCCGCGGCGTCCATGTGCCCGCGGAGCTTGTCGGCGGCGGCCCAGAGCTTCTCCTCGAAGCCGAGATTGGCCCCGTTGCCGTTCGATTTCTTTCCCTTGCTTCGCACTTTACCCATTTTCACTCGTCCTGAGCGGTTCGGTGCATGCAATACTGCCATACGTCCATAGTAGACCAAATGGTGTACGGCCGTACAAGACAGTTCGCCGCGTGCCCTCCCTTCCCCGGGACAGCGGCAATGCACTGGGCAGAAGCTAACCGATGGAGAGGTCTACGGTTCCACTGTACGGCACACTCCGGCGCTCCCGGCAAAGAGGGGTTGCCCATAGGATAGCCGATCCGGGAGCAGAAGTCATGTGGGGACGAGCCATTGTGGCGTGGGCATGATGTCACGCGGGCTGTCGGCGGTACACCTGGAACTGCTGACACAAGAAACCACGGAGACCTCCCGCCGGGTTATATGGGGGGTAAAGTCGCGAGAACTGGTGGATTGCCGCCTCAGGGGTCTGCGCCGTAATCGCGTTGGTCTCGCGGAGGAGGTAGAGGAGGCAGAGGGTCGGTGCCCGCGATTCGCCCTGGTTGCAGTGGACGAGGACTCGCATGCCCTCCCGGAGCCCGTCCCGAATGAATTCGAGCGCAGCATCTACGATTTCCTTGGGAATGTAGGCAGGATCGGCGGCATCGATGAGGTTGAGAATGAGACGATGGCCACGGCGGGCGATGAGGTATTCCGGGTGTGTTCGTGGCGCCGCGCGCCCGGAGTAGCCGAGTGCAGCGCGGTGGTACGGCTCCTTGCAGGCGTGGACCACGCACCAGCCGGGCTCGTGCTTCACGCGGCGCTCGTAGTCGTCCTGGGAGCCGGCGAACAGATTGGGGTAGACTTCAATCATGGTCCGTGGTGCGAGCGTGAGTGGATCATGCCGACGCGGTCAGAAGGGCGTGGAAGTTGCTGAGAACACCAGCCCGCGTATCCTCGGTCGAGGTTCGCCACAGGCGGGACAGGTATTCGACCACGAGCGCCGTATCGGCAGGGTGGGCAGGGCGTCCGCCAGTCGTGACGAACGGCCCGTCTGTCTCCGTGAGAATTCGCTCCGGAGGGAGCCGGGCGATCAGCTTCTGGCTGGCGGCAGAGCGGATCATCGCCGTGTTGATGGAGAAGTAGAACCCGCTGGCCGCCGCGGCGGCCGCCTGCTTCAGTGTCCCGGAGAACCAGTGGAGGATGACGGTCCCGGCAAAGCGATGTCCGACCGCGGCGAGCACGTCGGCAGCCGCCCTCCTGGAGTGGATA
>CAYSGY010000177.1:0-10207 GCA_964430315.1 uncultured Planctomycetaceae bacterium | reverse complement strand
TCGCGCGTGGATTGCGAGAAGGACAGCGGGAGCAGCGTGCCTTTCCTTGGCGGTTTGGTGGTTCCATGGCTCGTTGACTCCCGCTCAGGAGTTGACCGTTCCCCCACCAACGCTTGCCGCGCCGCCCACTCTTGCCCCTCCATCGACTGAGTCGGTCTCCACCGAAACGGTGCCAACTCCGGCCGCTGTTGACCCCAATGTGGAGGTTCTTACGCGGGGTCCGATCCACGAAGCCTATGCGTCGCCGGTCACCAACGCCGCAGGCCCCGGCATGATGGTCCCCAAGCGTCCGCCGGAGCCAGTCGAAGAGCAGCCCCCTGAGGTGAAGCCGGAGGGGGGCAACGCTGCCTGGATTCCGGGCTACTGGAGTTGGGACGACGAGCGGAAAGACTTCCTTTGGGTCAGCGGGGTGTGGCGGGTGGCCCCCAATGGGGTCCGCTGGAACCCGGGCTACTGGCAGGAAGCCCAGGGCGGATGGCAGTGGGTCTCGGGCTACTGGATCCCGATCGCCAAGACTGAAGTCACGTACCTCCCCAAACCGCCGGACAGCTTGGATCAGGGACCGAGTAGTCCCTCGCCGGGCGAAACGCACGTCTGGGTCCCGGGGCACTGGCAGTGGCGATTGGAGCGCTACGTGTGGGTCCCGGGCTACTGGGCGGTGTCGCAGCCGGATCGGGTCTGGGTCTATCCTACCTACTACGGGTGCCCGCGCGGCTGGGTCTACTGCGACGGCTACTGGGACTATCCCCTGGAGCGGCGGGGATTGCTCTTCGCGCCCGTCTACTTCACCGCGCCGGTCCGCGTCTATCGGCCGGCGGTGTGCGTCGATGTGGGCGCGGTGAGCGTCTCGCTGTTTTGCCGGCCGGCCTACCGTCACTACTACTTCGGCGACTACTACGCCGACACCTATGTGGCGATCGGGTTCCAACCATGGTTCGTCTATGCGGGTCCCCGTTACGGCTACGATCCCTTGTTCTGTTACTACCGGGCGTACCACCGCGGAGACCCGCACTGGGAGGCGAACTTGCGAGGCTGGCACGATTACTATCGGCGGCATCCCGACATGCGTCCGCCGCACACCCTCGCGGCACAGCAGCGTCTGCTGGCGGACCCCAAGTCGCACGGCCGGCCCGATGCCCGCAATCTCGCCGTCGGCCATCCGGCGGGGCAACTCCAGAAGAACCCGAACGGTCCGATCAAGGTGCAGCCGGTCGGCGCGGGCCAGCGGGTCGCGGTGCAGCAATCGGCCAAGCAGATGTCGGGCCTCGCCAACGAGCGGGCACACACGGAGACGAAAGGGGGCCAGGGCGGCGTCGGCCGGGTTCCCGGGGCCGGCGACGCCGGCCAGGCCGGAGCGGCGCGGGCCGGAGCGGCGCGGGCCGCGGCGGACCGATCGCCCGGTGCCCAGCCCTCCGGCACGAGGCCAACCGGCCCGTCGGGCCGGGAGCAACCGGCCCAGCGCAACGGCTCGCACTCCTACAACACCTCGCGAGGCCAGGACCGGGAGCGAGACGCCGGAGGACAGGGAGGTGTCGGAGGAGGCGGCCGGGGCGGCTTTGGAGGTTCCGGCGGCTCGGGCGGTTTTGGAGGTTCCGGTGGCCCGGGACGGGGCTCGGGGCGACCTTAAACGGCTTCGTAGGATCCTGGGAGGATTCGCTGTAGGGAACGCCCTCTGTGGCGTTCCCTACAGTTCATGCCACGGTCTCCCAGTACCCTGCAAGGTCATTTCGTGCGACCGAGGCCGCAGCTAGGAATTCCGAAGTCTTAGGATCCGTGTATGGCGATTCAGCACCTCACCGACGAGCAGATCCGCACCTGGACCTTGGAGCAGAAGGACCGCTGGTGGCTTGAAAACGTCTGGCGGGGCGACATGCCCCAGTTGACCCTCCGGGCAGCGCTGACCGGGATGCTGTTGGGCCAAGACCGGCTGGACGCGGGGCGTCGGCATCACCTCCGTGATCCTCGCCTTCGCGTCGTTTCGGATCCTGGCACGCCTCGGCCTGGCCGACGAGTTCACCGTGCTGGAGAACAACTGCATGCAGTCGATCGCCACGGCGGCCGGCTACATGACCATGCCGTTGATCTCCTCGCTGGCCGCCTACATGATCGCGACCGGCACCCCGATTCCCATGGGAATCACGATGGCCTTCATGGCCGCCGTGGCCACGCTCGGCGTCCTGTTCGCCTTTCCGCTCAAGCGGCGGTTCATCAACGACGAGCAGCATCCGTTTCCCGAGGGCCGGGCCGCCGGGATCGTCATGGACGCCCTCCACTCCGGCGATGCGAGCGAGGGAATGTTCAAGGCCAAACTGCTCACGGTCTGCGGCGCAGCCGCCGGACTGGTCAAGCTCTGGAGCAGCCAGCCGATCCTGGAGCGGCTCGGGATCGGCCGGGTCGCCTTTCCCGAGTTCCTCGACGGCTGGGTCTATCGGTTCTTCTCCCCGCGGATCCTGGGCACCGAACTCCGCGAACTGACCGTGAGGCCCGATACCGACTTCGTCATGATGGCTGCCGGCGGGCTGATGGGCATCCGCACCGGCGTGTCGCTCCTGGTGGGAGCGATCGTCAACTACTGTATCCTCGCCCCGTGGATGATCGCCTGGGGGGACATCGAGGGCGCGGTGGCCGACGGCGCGATCCATTACGGCTTTCGGCGGATCACGGTCTGGGGCCTGTGGGGCGGCGTGGCCATGATGACCACGGCCTCGCTTCTGGCCTTCTTCGCCAGGCCGCGGATCCTCACCAGCGCTTTCACGGTCCTGCTGCGACGGAAGTCGCCCCGCCATGAAAGCGACGTGCTCAAAGGGATCGAGCTGCCCACCTGGGTCTTTCTCGTGGGGATTCCCGTGCTGGGCGGGGTGGTCGTGGCAATCGCCAACCTGGCTTTCGGCGTGGCGGTGTGGGAAGGGATCGTGGCCGTTGCGTTGATCTTCGTCTTCACCCTGATCGCGGCCAACTCGACGGCGCTCACCTCGATCACGCCGGTCGGCGCCATCGGCAAACTCACCCAGCTCACCTACGGCGCGATCGCCCCGGGCAACATCACCACGAACCTGGCCACGGCCGCGGTCACGGCCGAGGCGGCCAGCAACGCCTCGAACCTGCTGATGGACATCAAGCCCGGCTACATGCTCGGGGCCAAGCCGCGCCAGCAGGCCATCGGCCACGTGCTGGGGATCCTGGCCGGGGCTGCGGTGGCCGTGCCGGTCTTCTACCTGGTCTTTCTCCGCAACGGCCCGCAGCAGTTGATCAGCGATCAGTACCCGATGCCTGCGGCCACGGTGTGGAAGGCCGTGGCGGAACTCCTCACGCAGGGCCTCGACAAGCTCCCGCTCTCGGCCCGCTGGGCGGCCCTGGCCGGGGCGATGCTGGGGATCGCCCTGGAAGCGGCCCGGCTGGCCACCAAGGGCCGCTTCTGGCTCTCGGGCGTCGGCGTCGGACTGGCCACCGTGATCCCATTCAACACCTGCTTCGCCATGTTCCTCGGATCCTTCCTCTTCTGGCTCGCCGAGAAACGGAGCCAGAACGAAACGCCGTGGTTCCGCAAGGTCTTCGTCGAGAACATGGAGCCGGTCTGCGCGGGCGTGATCGCGGGCGGGGCTTTGATGGGGATCGCCGTGATCCTCATCGAGAGTTTCCTGCTGTAACGCGGATCACCATGGCACACAAGCGGACACGGCGCTATTCCAGCAGGAACACCGCCGTGCCGTATTTCGGCAGGTCCAGTGAGATGTTGTCCTTGTTCTCGCCAAGGATCTTCCCGGTTGTGATGTCCGTAATCCGTTTGTAGTTCTTTGGCAGGACTATTCGCTTTGGACCGGCAGTCTTGGTGTGGAGCATGAGCCACGACTCGTTCGCCGAAAGCACGTCGCCAGAGTCGATGTAAACATGGACACCGGCCTCCCGGTACAACTCTCTCAACGGATCGGCGGTCACCCCCGGAATTGCGGAGAAGACCGACCTCCACCCCGGATGCTCTTTGAGCGCCATCACGGTCTTGTCTTTCAGGCTTCCCGTTCCGCTCGCTAGTTTGCGCACGGCTTCGCCCGGACGCACGGTAAACAGGCTCTTCTGCCGCTTTGCGATTCCGACCGTTTCGCCCGAAGCCGTCAGCACGCCCTGCAGCATCCCCTCCTCCGCCCGATCGAAGGCGAAGCCGGTGAGTGACTCCATCCGCGTCAGGGACAGGTCCTTCTGCGAGGCGTACCCCGGGGCATAGAACCACAGGAGCGTTCGGCCTCCGGACCGCAGCATCGCCACTTCTTCGCGTTGCCGGTCGGTCAGGTAGAAGCAGTCCAGAAAGACACAGACCCTGTAATCCTTGGCACGAACCGCATCGAGATCGTCGATCAGATACCAGTCGAACGGCGCGCCTGCCTGATAGAAGGCCGCCATCTGATGATGGTAGAGCGCGTCGGAGATTTCGTTGTCGGGGGTCTGGCGGTATCCCAGATAGAATTCGCTTTCGGGCGACGAAATCACCGCCACCTGTGCGTTGCGCCGGCGGGAGTGGGTCATCGCAACGTCCGCCCACTTCTTGATACGGCCGACCGTGTCGATCAGCACCGGATCGCGGAACCAGCCGCCTTGGAGATCCATGTACCACAGCCCAACGCCGTGGGTCACGGTGTTGCCGAACTCGCGGTAGAGGAGCGACTGCGTCTCCTCCACCGTGTTGACGTGACACCGGGGATCGGGCTTGGCTTTGCGTTTCTCGAGATACGTCTGATCGTCGCCTTCGTCGATGAACAACTTGCCGTGGAGGGCCGCGCTGGCGAGATACTGACGCATCTCCCCGTCCTCCCCCAACCGGCGGCGACGGTAGGTGTGCGGCGCCGAGAGCATGTCGAGGTGCTTCGATCGCAACAGCTTGGAGATGCCCCGGTGATCCGACTCGATCGGCCAATTCTCGTCTTGCGTGTAACCGTAGAACGCCATCGTGACCAGCGCGTTGTTGCTCTCCTCTTTGACGATTCGACAGTAGTGGTCGATCATCTCGACTGCCGTCTGATTGTGGCATTCGAAGTAATCCATCACCGCCCGTGACTGTTGTGGATCACGCCAGGCACCGGCCGTCATCCGCATGCGAGCCGCGGCACCCGGCACCTGCACCGACTCGAAGGTCAACGAGGCGTCGTTCCACGCGTCGCGCAGCCGGCCGACGTCGTTCCCATATTTTTCCCGCAAGTACGAGATCAGCCGCCGCCGCATCGGCTCCGAGACATCCGACGCCTCGGGAGTCGGCTTGGATCCCCGATAAGCATCCCAGAAGAAGTTCTCCCCCCAAGGACCGTTCGTCACATGGATGCCCAGCAGGTTCCTTCCGTAGTCGGCGTCCAGCAGATGACGGACCGCCCGCCGATAGGCGTCCCCCCCTTCACGCAACCACTTCTTGGACGCGAAGGACTCGCGTGGTGTCTTGAGCTGACGCCCACTCCCGAACAGGCACGCCTCACCGGGATTGGCTTCGATCCACCAATCGGGCGCCGTCGCAAACAGCCGCGGCAGGAAGAATGCCTTCGGATTGAAAGACAACAGCTTCCGGATTTCGGCGTCCTGAAACGTCAACTGGACGCCGCCGTCCTGCTTCCAATACGGGTGCGCGTAGTGTTGGAAGGAGCCGAAGAAGCTGAACAAGTTGATGCCGGCCTCCGAGAAATGCGCCACCTCGTAGGCCTCGGGCTGCCACTGCCAGAACATCATCGGGGTGACGGGTTGATCGTCTCTCCAAAGGCCGGGCATCCCCTGCCACCCCCGCACGGACCACACCGGCTTCTTGAGTGGCGGCGCCGGTGCATCCGCGGCGATCAACGTCGATCCGGCGGTCAGGATGGAAAGCAAACAGGCGATGGTCTTCATGTGGATCGAACCCTGAGTCCGTGAACTTGATGGCGTGTGAGGGGCAATAGTCGGAGGAACCCTCATTTTGACGGATGGCGGATCGCGCGACCCAGGAGTGCATTGGTCGGCTTGCCGGCGTCGATGGCGGGCCGGCCGGCGAGGAAGACGTAGTGCACGCCGGTGGCGTAGAGCTGCGGCTTCTCGAACGTGGCACGGTCGCGGAAGGTCTTGGGGTCGAACACGACCACGTCGGCAACATAGCCGGGGCGGAGATAACCGCGGCCGGCCAGGCCGAAGATGTCGGCCGGCAGGCCGCTGCAACTGCGGACGGCGTGTCCCAAGGAAATCCACTTCTGCTCGATCGCGCAGAAGCCGATCTTGCGGGCCATGGTGCCGAAGCTGCGGGGGTGCGGAAACGCGCCGGGCCTCGGGATGCTGGCGTTGCCGTCGGACCCCGTGGCGACCCAGGGGAGCGACATCGCCCAGCGAACGTCCTCCTCCGACATCCCGAAATTGACCACCTGCGTCGAGCCTTCCAACGCGATCCGAAGGGCCACGTCTGCGGGATCGGCCTTCTGTTCGTCGGCGATCTGCTGGAGGCTCTTGCCCGCGTACTCCGGGTGCTTCCTGCACGCGGCGATCACGATCTTCTTGCTCGACTTGAGTTGGCGTTGGACCAGGTTGCGGATTGATTTCGCCAGTTCGGGGTCTTGGGCCATGCGTTTGGCCAGGTTGCGCCGGCCGCCGGGGATGGCGTCGTCGGGCAGGACCGTGCTCTCCAGGCCGGGTGAGCTGGCGGCGTAGGGATACTGGTCCGCCGTGACCCGCACGCCGTCGTGCCGGGCCTTGTCGATCATCGCGGCGGCGTCGCGGATTCGCCCCCAGTTGGGAACGCCCAACGCCTTGAAGTGCGAAATCTGGACGGGCACGCCCGCCCGACGGCCGATCTCAATGGCCTCGCCGACAGACTTCAGCAAGGCGCTTCCTTCGCCGCGGATGTGGCTGACGTAGATCCCGCCGTGCTCGGCCACCACCTTCGAGAGTTCGACGAGTTCCTCGGTCTTGGCGTAGCAGCTTGGCGGATAGATCAGTCCGGTCGACATTCCCCAGGCCCCCTCGCGCATGCCTTGGGCGACGAGGCTCTTCATGCGATCGAGTTCGGCAAGGGTGGGCTCGCGGCGGGCGTCGCCCATGACGGTCCTTCGCACCGTTCCGTGCGGCACGAGATGGACGATGTTCGCGCCCACGCCCTGCCGGTCCACCTTGTCGAGGAACGTGGCCACCTCGCCGGGCCCGCCGCCGCAGTTGCCGGTGACCATGGTCGTGCAGCCCTGGAGGAGATAATTGAGGCAGGGACGGACCTTCGCGTCGAGGACCGTGGCGTCGCTGTGCGTGTGGGCGTCGAGGAAGCCCGGGGCCACGACCAGGCCGGCGCAGTCAATGCTGCGGCCAACCTTGCCGGCCTTGAACTTGCCGACCGCGACGATCTGGCTGCCGCGGAGGGCCACGTCGCCGACCACGCCGTCGCCCTCGCCGCCGTCGTAGATTGTGCCGCCCTTCAGGAGCACGTCGGCGTCGATCGCCTTCGTCCCGATCCCAGAACCGACTTGTGGCACAGCCGCCCTCGGCTGTGCTTGGGAACCTCGCACAGCCGAGGGCGGCTGTGCCACATCTTCCCCGATGCGCACCTGGACGTGGCCGACGGCCCGATGCCCAAGCCGATCGGTCCGCTCGACGCGAACCAAATAGTGGCCGGGCCGGGCGTAGCGATGCGTGATAACCGCGTAGCCGTCCTTGGCCAACGCGCGGACATTGCCGTCGGACCGGGTCGTGGCCTTCGGGGTGCCGTCGCCGAAGTCCCAGGTCTCTTCGCCGTCGGTCGTGGCGAAGGTCCGGGCCTTGAACGTGACCTCGTCGCCCGGCTTCAGGTCGAACGTCGGGGCGTAGACCACGTGGATCGACGGGGGGAATTGCTCGGGGTGCTTTCGATCGTGGATGTGGACGATGGCGAAGTCGTAATCGATGCAGCCGGCGGCGTCGGTGATCTTGAGCACCTCGCTGTAGTAGCCCGGCCGGTCGTAGACCCGGTCCACGCGCACGCCCTCGGCCTTGGCGCCGTCGGTGAAGGTCCAGTCGTAGCGGACGATCTTGCCATCGGCGCTCCAGGAGCGGCCCGCGTCGAGCGTCACACGGTCGCCCGCCCAGGCCAGGTGGTGCGGTCGGGCCACGGCGATCAGTTTCGGCTGGTACTGCCGCTGGTACGCCTCCCAGGCGAAGGCATAAGCCTCCAGGCAGCCCCACTTGCCGGACGGCTGGCGGCAGAAGATGTCGAAGTGGAGGTGCGACCATCCGCCGCTCCCGCCCTCCTTGCCCAAGAGCCCCAGACGCTGGCCCGCCCGGACCTTGACGCCCGGCCGGATCGAGTCGTCGATGCTAAACAGGTGGCTGTAGCGATAGTACCATCCCCGGGCGTCGAGCACGTAGATCACGTCGTAGCGCGGCTTGACCGGCGTGTCGTCGTAGCCAGGCAATCGGTCGGTCCGGGCCGAGACGACCAGGCCGTCGGTCGCCGCCACCACTTCGATCATGCCTTCGCAGCCGCCGAAGTCGAGGCCGTAGTGGTAGTAGATCTTGCGGTTCTGGGGACGCTCGCCCGCATCCACGTAACACGGCTCGTTGGCCATCTGCGTGGAGCTGGCGAACCACCGCTGCTTGACCGGATAGACCATCGTGCCCGGCTTCACCAGCGGCGACCCCGCCGGCCAGAGACGTAGCCGGGCATCGGCCGCCAGGCCCCAGGCCTCGGAACTGGAGTTGGTCAGGTAGCCCTTGGTGATGGGGCAGTCGATCTGCACGCCGGCGACCGTGCGCGGCAGCTCGTAGTTGGCCGACGTGAGCCAGATCCGCTCCCCGTTCACCTCGACGTGTGCCCGGGCCTCACGGATCGCGTCGCGGATCGGGTCCCGCGTCTCCTTCAGCTCCAAGAGCTTGACGGTGGCCTTCTTCCCATCGGCAAGCTGAACCTCCTGCGCTTGACCGAGGCGCACGTCGACGGTCCGCACCAGCGGTTCCAACGTCGGCGCGGGCGGTCCGGCGAAGGCGTCGGGCAACCAGCCCAGAATCAGGAGACTCGCCGCAAGAGTGAATCGCAACATAGCAGGTCCTCCGGAGATCGCGAAAGCACGGGGAGATCACGAAAACACGAAAGGGCGAAAGCGCGAAGAAAGCGAAACGGAGCGGGGCCATGTCAGTCCATCGCGCCCCCCTTTTTCGCGCTTTCGCCCTTTCGTGTTTTCGTGATCTTTCTTCTCATTGTCTCGTCGTCTCGCGCAATTCCTCCCCCGGCTACTGGATTCCCAGTTTCCTCTGGATCTCTTCGAGCGAGACCCCCTTGGTCTCCGGCATGAGGAACAGCACCCACAGGAGTTGAAGGACCATCATCGCGGCGTAGAACGCGAAGGCGTGCCCGCCGGAACTTGCGGCGATCATGGGGAAGGTCCAGGAGATCGCGGCGCACATGAACCAGTGGGTGAAGCTGCCGAGGGCCTGTCCGCGGGCCCGGACGCGGTTGGGGAAGATCTCGCTGATGAAGACCCAGATGACGGCCCCCTGGCCGAAGGCGTGGGAGGCGATGAAGACCAGCAGGCTGGCCAGCACCACGGCGCTGCCGGTCTTGGCGGCGGCGGACGCGGCGGCCAGCGACGACTCGGCAGCGGCGAGGGCCCCGGGGTCGGCCACGGAGGCCGCGCTGACCTTTTCGAGGTTCTCGACGGCGGCCATCGCGGCGTGGAACTCGGGTCCGTAGGCGTAAAACGCCCAGGCCGTGGTCCCCAGGCTGAGGATGTAGCCGATCGAGCCGACCATCATCAGCTTGCGCCGGCCGAAGTGGTCGATCACCGCCAGGGCGGCCATGGTCACGACCAGGTTCGTCCCGCCCACGGCCACCGCCTGCAACATCGCCGCGTTGGAGCCCGCGCCCGCCATTTTGAAGATCGTCGGCGCGTAGAACAGCAGGGCATTGATCCCCGACAACTGGTTGAACATGGCGATCGCCACCACGAGCAGGACCGGCGTGAGATAGGCCTTCTGGAACAGCGGCTCCCGGAGCGTGTGGTGCGCTAGGTCGAGCGACGCCCGGACCTCTTCGATCTCCCGATCGACGCTCCCGGCGTCGGTGCCGAGCCTCTGCAACTCGGCGCGGGCCTCTTCGGTGCGGCCCTGAGAGACAAGCCAGCGGGGCCCCAGCGGCGTCAGGAACAGGAGGAAGAAGAACGCCGCCGCCGGGAAGGCCTCCACCCCGAACATCCACCGCCAATCGTTTGCCCCCGGGGCGAGTTGGGCGATCGCGTAGTTCGAGAAGAACGCC
>CAYSGY010000176.1:0-10233 GCA_964430315.1 uncultured Planctomycetaceae bacterium | reverse complement strand
TTTGTTCCGATAAGGGTCCATCGGGTGAACCGCGAAGCGGTTCCATGACATAGCCCAGGGTTGCCGCGCAGCGGCTACCCTGGGTGGCCTGCCGGAACGATACCGTCAACCCCGAAGGGGTTGAATCGGTCGAACCTTCCATCCCACACCTATCGCTCGTCGAATTGGACTCCATGTCTCTGCAGGAGTCCCCGGATCTCCTCCTGGAATGACCGCCGACGATGACGTTCCTCCCGGCATCGTAGGGCTCCTGATGAAACCCCGTTGGGGTATGGGGTCTTGGGCGATTCCAGGGTCCCAGGGTAGCCGCTGCGCGGCAACCCTGGGCTACACGATGGGACGCTTTCAGCGTCCAGCCAAGGCAGCCCAAGCGGAACCGAAGCAGACCACGCAAATCCGCCCTCCCAGAATCCCCCCTCACGTATGCCGGTCAAGAAACGCAAAGAGCATTGGCTTCCCCTGAGGGAGAACCAATGCTCTTGAAGCTTAGGTTATGGCGGACCAGTGAGGCAACGTGGGATTCGTGGTAGCCATTCGGGGTTCCACGACTCACCAGGAGATCTCGCCGCCCGGCGGGTAGTAGGGAGCGTTGCTGGGCCACACCTGCACCGAGATCCCACCCGGCTCGCTGCCCGCGTTCTGCCATGCCTGGCAGAAATCGGTCTTGTCGTTGTACGAACCGCCGTCGGTGAAGGCAACGCCGCACTTCTTGACGCCGGCCAGCGCGAAGCTCTGGCTCATCGAGCCGATCGACTGGCCCACGTCGACCAATTCCTGGACGACCTGGTTACGCAACACGACCAGCCCGACGATCATCCCGATGACCAGGATCGTGGCCACCAGGACGAGTTCGGCCGAGACGATGAAGCCTGCTTCGTCGGCCCACAACTTGCGGAACAATTTCATGGAACTTTCCTCTCGAAAGAGACTGGGTAGA
The DNA here is from genome assembly GCA_964430315.1 of uncultured Planctomycetaceae bacterium. GTDB lineage: Bacteria > Planctomycetota > Planctomycetia > Pirellulales > Thermoguttaceae > CALFBP01. The sequence goes on along the minus strand of CAYSGY010000176.1, from coordinate 9,296 downwards.
AACGCCTGGAACCACGTTGACTCGATCCATGAGCCCGGCCCCCGGTCCGCCGGGAGGGCCGGCTCCTATCTGCGGAAGATACCTCAGCGATCCTTCTTCGCGAGCGAACTGACGCAAATCTCTCCGGTGTGCAACACGGCGCCCAAGCCGCCGAAGGACGGGATGAGCGGGGTCGCGCCGTCGGCTTTCCTGGCCGTCGTCCGGATCCACACGGTGGAGAGAATTTCCCCGGCGGCGACTCCGCGTGGCTTGACGTAGACCATACTCGGATCGCCGTACTCCCGGACCTTGCCGAAGCCGTCTTGCAGGACGACTTTCGTGCCCGATCCCGGCCGCGGCGTGACCGCCACGCCGTAAGGCGCCAACACGCGACTCACGGCCCCCGCGATCTCCCGAACGTCGCCGCCCTTTCCCGCTTCGCGGGCAGCCACGGTGGCGGCGTGGGTCGCGGCGCATCGCACCGTCATCACGCGGCCGTAGACCACGGCGGCAAGGAGGAGGAGCAGAAGCACGGGCACGGCGAAGAGTAGTTCCACGGAGATCAGTCCGCGGTGCTCGCGTTCTGCACGGCGATGACGCTCCTTGGTTCGCATCTGCTGCTCTCCGGTCGTTCGGCCCAAAGGCTACGTGCGGATGTTGCCGTGTCCGACGCCCGGCCGCCCGCTTCTTCGGGTCGGCATCGTCGTCGGACGGTAATGGCCTTAGAGCAGGTGCTGTGCCGAAGATGCCTTCGCCCACGGACCGTGCCGCCCGACCGGTGATCCGCCCGGGCCAGGAGGCCGTCTGGAACGACAAATCCCGGCTGGAACCGGCCCCGTGGGGGAACGCCTTGGCAGGAGGGGCCGGAATCGCATGTCTCGTGGTTCCGAGAAGCCGCTCCGGCCGTTGCCTTCCGGCAACACGAAGGCATCGCAACGTGGTGAAATGCCACCGGCCCGGCGCCCGGGGGACAGCCAACGTGGGGCAGGCCGCCGACCTGCCGCGGCACCGGCACAGACTGCCGAACCGCCCGCCCCCTTCCCAACCCTCGGCAACGATTGGCCGGCAGGACGCTTGGAGCCCCCGTCATCCACGGCCGGGATCAGGGTCGCGCCGCAAGACCGTGAACGGTTCGCCGGGCTTGAGGAGGAGGGCTTGCACGTCGGGACAGAGTTGCCGGCAGGCGTGGAGGAACCCGCCGGGATCGCACCCTCCCTGTTCGGCGAAGGTCCAGTAGTGGCAGGGAATGGCGTAGCGAGGCTTGGCCTGCTGGACGAACCGGGCCGCATCGAGGTGGCCCATGTTGCCGAAGACGCCGTTGATGCAAGGGAGCATCACGTCGGGCTGGAGATCGAAGAGCGGCTGAAAGAGGCAGGGGCGGAACGACGTGTCGCCGGTGAGCAAGACCCGGACGCCGTCGAATTCCAGCACCAACCCGAGGGCGGAGGGCGAAAGGTCGCCATGGTCGGCGGGCACCGTGTGGAGGACGGCCTCGTCCAGAGCGTACTTCCGGTTGGGCTCCAGGACGATCGTGCGCTCGGCCGCGACTCCGGCCTCTGCGAGCCCCTCCGCGCATCCGGCCGGCGCGGCGAAGAGGCACTGAGGATTATTGCGGGCGATGACCGGCAAGGCGTCGGGATCGAGATGGTCGGCATGTTCGTGGGTGAGCACCACGAGGTCGGCGCGGACCTCCTCGGCCTCGATCGGCGCGAGGCAGAGCCGTTTGAAGCCGAACAGCCGCTCCACGGCGTCGGACAAGTAGGGGTCGGCGTACACGACCTTGCCGCCTGCGGTCTTGAACGCGAACCCCGCCTGGCCGAGCCACCAGATCCGAACCGACCCTCCGGGCACTTGCGAGGCTCGGATCTCTTCGCCCAGCCGACTCATACGACTCTCCCCGCCGTTGAGACTCTCTCGGCGCCGGCCTGGCCCATCATTCTGCGTGCGCACCAGTAGACGCCCAGGCCCACCGCAATCCCGAGGACGTTCTCCGCGAAGTCTTTCAATTCGACCGTGCGCGGCGGCACGAGTGCTTGCAGCGACTCGATCGTCACAGCATAGATCGTCAAGGCAACCATCGGCCACCCGATCGGCCGCGGCCATCGCGCAACGCAGACCAGGAGCGACAGAAGCGTGAACGCGGCGAAGTGAATTCCGAGGTCGCCCCAAGGAAGCGCCAGCATTCTCCGCATCCCGAGGGCCCGTGCGGGGTTCGGGACAAGCAGGAGGACGGTCAAGCCAAGCCAATAGAGGCTGCAAATCGCAACCCGGAATACGCGGACGAGCGACACCACGGTTCTCCAGCAGGATACGATCCACGAACACGGCCGATTCGGAGCCCGAGCCGCAAACAAACCTCCCCATCCAGACTCCAGGAATCCCGAAGACGACGCAAGGGGGGAGCACAGGCAGCCCGGCCTCTCGGGGGGTCTTCGCCTTCCCAAAATTCTAGCTCACCCACCGGAAGGATGCCAACTTGTCTCGCCCGGTTCCCGGCCAAGGACTCCCCTTGCGGACGCGCTTAAGGTACACTGTTTAGGTGAGGAAAGTACCTTGGGAGCCCCCTGATGACGCTGCTGCCCACGCTGCAAAACCCCAGAACGCTGGCCGGCCTGCCGGTGCTGGCACTCCTGGCGCTCGGGTCCTGGTGCCCGGCAGTCATCGCCGCGGACGCATCCGGTCCTGAGCCGTGGAGCGCCTTCCGCGACGGCAGATTCTCCTGGAAGGCGTCCGGCCCGTTGGTCGGTCCGCAACGTGGGGCGCCCGATCAAGCCGTCTCGATCAAAGACCCGACGATCGTCCGCGATGGCGGCCGTTGGCACATGTTCTGCACGGTGCGGTTCGCCAGCTTCGCCGGCTGGAAAGACGCCAACGACGCCCCGCGGCACCTGCTCGGCCTCCACGACCAGTACTATTGCGCCCCGCAAGTGTTCTATTTCCGGCCGCACCGCCGATGGTACCTGATCTACCAGATCGCGGATAAGAACCACAGCCCGCCCTTCGGCCCGGTCTTCTCGACCACGAGCGATTTGGGCAATCCCAAGTCCTGGTCCAAGCCGCAATGGCTGTTCCCGGCGGGGTCGCCGAAGCGAAAGTGGATCGATTTCTGGGTGATCGCCGACGCTGCGAAGGCGCACTTATTCTATACTTCCAATGACGGGAGGATGTGGAGGTGTGAGACGGGCCTGAAGAGTTTCCCCGGCGGCTGGTCGGAACCCCAGTTGGTGCTCCAGGGCGACATCTTCGAGGCCTCGCACACGTACAAGCTCCGGGGGCTGGAGCAGTATCTGACCATCGTCGAGGCCCAAGGGGACCGGCGTCGCTACTACAAGGCCTATCTGGCCGATCGGCTCGAGGGCCCGTGGCAGCCCCTGGCCGACCGCCGCGACAAGCCGTTTGCTGCGTTTTCCAACGTCGAGCAGGCGAAGGAGTGGACAACCAACATCAGCCACGGGGAACTGCTGCGCACGGGCATCGATGAACGCATGGAGATCGATCCGGCGAACGTCCGGATGCTCTTCCAAGGTGTCAACGACGCCGAGTACCGGGGCAATCCCTATGGCAAGATTCCGTGGCGTCTGGGGATCCTCGAGATGACGCGGTAGCCCGACGCCGAACGGGGTGGGGCATGAAGAGCATCGGCACGCGATTCTCGCTTGCGGTGGGCGCCTTCGCCGTCGTCTTCTCAGCGCTCATCCTCTATCGCAGTTGGTCTGTTGCCAAGGCACAGACCGAGGAGTTGACGGCCGCGCAGGCCCGGCTGGCCCTCGAATTCGATATTGCGCTCCGGGCGTATGCAGGCGAGACGATTCGCCCCGAGATGGAGAAACGCATCCCCAAGGATGACTTCGTCGTGGAGGTCATGTCCACCTCCTACATCGCCAGGAGCGTGTTCGAGAAAGTCCGGAAGAAGTTCCCCGACTACCTCATCAAGTTTTCTTCGGACAATCCTCGCAACCCGGTCAACCGGGCCGGGCCTGAGGAGATGGAACTCCTCCGCTATTTCCAGGAGCATGCGGACGCCGACCGCTGGACGGGCAGGCTGGCGATCAACGGCCACGAATATCTCGCCCACGTACACGCCATGCGGATCGAGCAGGGCTGCCTGCGATGCCACGGATCGCCCTCCGATTCGCCCAAGTCGCTTCTCGATCGCTACGGCGGCACGGGCGGGTTTCATCGCAAGGTCGGCGACGTGGCCGGCCTCGATGTGATCGCGGTCCCCATGGAACGACTCAACGCGGCCCTCGCGCTGGACGCCAGGACGAGCCTCCTGACCACGGGGATCTTCCTGCTTGTGCTGTTCGGCTTCATCCTCGTGCTGTTCCGGTATGTGGTTGCCCGGCGCCTGGCGGCGATCGCCGCACATTTTGAGGAGTCTGCCGCGCAAACCGGCGTCGTCGCCCCGGTGCCCGTGCGGGGGCACGACGAGATCGGCGTGCTCGCCCGGAGCTTCAATGCCCTGGCGGCGAGGTTGCGGGCCCTGCACGAGTCGCTCGAAGACCGGGTCCGGCAGCGGACCGCCGAACTCGCGCGCCGGCAGGAGACCTTGCGGCAACTGCTGCGGTCGAGCGATCACGAACGGCAACTGATCGCCTACGAAATCCACGACGGGCTGGCCCAGACGCTCGCCGGCGCGGCCATGCAGCTCGACGCCTACCAGCGACTCCGGAAGGAAAGCCCCGACGAGGCGGCTCAGGCATACGAAGCCGGTTTGAGGTACGTTGAACAGAGTCTCGCGGAGGCGAGGCGGCTCATCAGCGGTCTCAAGTCCCCCATTCTCGAAGAACTGGGGATCGTGCCCGCGATTGCCCAACTCGTGCACGATATCGAATCGAGACCCGGGGCGCCGGAAGTCTCGCTGCACAGCGAAGTCGCGACGGATCGCTTGGCCCCGGTCCTTGAAAACGCCGTCTACCGCATCGTGCAGGAGGGCTTGGGAAACGCGGTCAAGCACAGCAAGAGCGACAAGGTGCGTGTCGCCCTGGCCCGGCAGGGCGACACGTTCCACATGGAAATCCAGGATTGGGGGACCGGCTTCGATGCGCAGCAGGTGCCGGAGGGCTGCTTCGGCCTCAAGGGCATCCAGGAGCGGGCCCGGGTGCTCGGCGGTTCCGCGACGATCGACAGCGCCCCCGGCCGCGGGACCACGATCACGGTCGATCTGCCCGTGGTGCTCCAGGAGCCGGCCGGCTAAATGACCTTGTGTGATCCTAGGAGGGCGAGGCACCCGCCAAAACGTACGATTGCCGCAGGCTCGGCAGGAGCCTCGCCCTCCCAGGATTGTGAAACCTGATTCAGATCGGCCGGCTCAGCGAGCTGAAGCGGCGGACGAAGTCGGCGTCTTCGGCGGGCTGATCGGAGAACTTGTCGTAGATGCCCACGATGGTCCCGTCGATGGGCTTGATCGACTCCATGGCCTGGCGAAACGCCTGTTCGACCCAGGCCCGGTGCTCGGAGAGCCGGCCGGCGGCGAGGATCTTGAAGGCCAGGCAGGGGCGTTTTGTCTTGCGCATGGCCTCGTACATCCGCGGCGGATCGCTCTCCAGGTAGACCTCGCCCACGGGAATCGGCACGTGGCCCAACAGCTTCCGGAGGTCTTCCCGGCTGCGGTGACGCTCGTACACGCAGGTCATGTAGTAGTCGACTTCCCAGCCCTTGGATTCGACCGTATCGACCACGGCGGGCATGTGCGTGGAGATGCCGGCCGGGAGCCCGGCGTCGTGGATCCGCTTCAGGTAGTCGTTCACCTGGTCGATCTTGCCGTCCTTGAAGAGACGATCGGTGACTTCGCCGTGGTGGGCCACGCCGATGCAGCCCCCCTTGGCCAGCTCGGGCAGGAAGGAGACCGAGGTCTTGCCCGACTCGAGGGAGAGGAAGTGCATCTGGCCTCCGGAGTCGAGGAACCGCCGGTACGTCTCAAAATGCTTCCCGCCCGACTGCCAGCAATTGACCCCCACCTCCTGGCACCGCCGAAGCGTTTTGAAAATCTGTTCGAGCGTGTAATACTGCTTCATCTCCTGGTTGACGAACCAGGAGAGGTGCGAGCCGGCGTGGAACGGGTTGGCCCCGCAGATCAGACGCGACACGGAGTGCGGTCCGATCCGGATCTGCGGCATCGACGACGGCCCGGACGCCTCCCCCGCAACCGACGCCGTCCCGAAGGCAGCGAGACTCACGGGCAGGGCTGCGGCCTGCTTGAGGAACTCCCGGCGGGCGTTGTCCGGAAACGCTTCAGAACAAGATTTCCCTCGCTCACCGCTCGACGAAGAACCGGCCATCGACTGCTCCCTTGTCTCAGAGACGAATGCGAACGGATTGCAGTGTAGCCCAAACCTGCAGGCGATTCAACGCGATCACGCCACGGTGGCGTACCGGGCGATCCGGTCGAGCCCCCCAGGTCCGAGGGTCTCCCGATCCCCGGCCTGCAAGACCACGATCAGGCGTTTGGCGCCCAGCAGCCGGTTCGGATGCAGGCTGTAGTGCAGGTCGAGGTAGCTCGTGCTCGAAAAACATGCGGCCAGCAGGGCCGCGAGGGCCTCTTCGGTGAGTCGCGACGGACCTCCGACGGGTTCGAGGAACACGTCGAGCGACGTGTGCGGATTTTCTTCCACCACGCGTCGCACCAACGCGGCGCCGCGATCGCGCCGGCGGTGGAAGTCGGCCGACCGCAAGTGGAGCGCGAAGCCCAAGGCACGCCGGCCGGCCGGCGGCAACTCGGCCTCCTCTCCGTCCAGGTCGATCGAGCACCAAGAGAGCGGGTGGACCGTGTGGCACTGCTTGCCCACGCAAGAATCACGAGGCGGCGGGATCGGGTCGAACTCCATTTCAAAGGCGTCCTGGGCCTCTTCCATCAGATCGTAGAGCTGCTCCAGGCGGAGCGTCGGCGTTTGCAGTACGTAGTAGGGCGGCCGGGACTGGAACTCCAGGCCGAGCTGTGGGGCCTCCTCGCGGAACGCCGTTCCGGGAAGGACCGACAAATGGAACACCTGCACCTTGGAGTCGAGCCGCGACCGGTGCAGGTAGTCGATGCTGCGGCGCACGGAGTCGGGCGTGTCGCCCGGCAGCCCGAGGATCAGGTCGACCCGCACCGTCAGCCCTTCGTCGAGCATCGCCTTCACCCCGCGCTCGAAGGCCTCGACGGGGACCTTACGGTCCATGAGCCTCTGGGCGAGGGGATCGAGCGATTGCAGGCCGACCTCCACCTCGGTGAAGCCCGCCTCGCGGAGCAGCTTTGCCTTCGGGCCGTCGATGCCCTCGGCACGAAGCTCGCCGAAACAGGTCCACCGGCGGGCCGTGTTGTGCCGGGCCAGCAAGCGGAGAAAGTCGACGAAGTCGCGGCGCTGGTTGAGCGTCGGATCCAGAAGGACAATCTCCTTCGCGCCACGTTCGTTCGCATGACGCAGGCACGCGGCGACCTTCTCCTGGGAGACGAAGTACGTGGCGTCGTAGCTCTTCGGATAGTAGCAGAACTTGCACCGGAACGCGCAGCCGCGGCTCGTTTCGAGGAACATCGCCTCCTCGTCGGCCACGTCGAGGATGCCTTCGAGGTACGGCGACGTGATCGCGTCAAGATCCTCCAGCGGCCTTCGCGGCGGGGGCGGCCGGTCCATGCCACGCGACCACAGGCCCGCGATCGCGGCGGACGGCGTCACCCCGCGCGTCCCAGCCCTCGCTTCCCCACAGTCGGCCAGAAGGTGCAGCAACTCGCAAAACGTCTGCTCCCCTTCGCCCATCACCGCGTAATCGACGGCCGGATGGGCCAATACCCAGGCGTTATCGCGCGTGATCTCCGGACCCCCGAGCACGATCGTCAGTTCCGGCCGGGCCTGCTTGAGCTCGCGGGCGATCCATAAGGTCCGCTCGATGTTCCACACGTAGCAGGTGAAGCCGACGATTCGGGGATCTCGGGCAAGGACCTCCTCCACCAGCCCGCGGTCGCCGAGCCTGCCGGCCAGCCGCGGCGGAAGGATCTCGATCGCATACCGCTCGCCGAGCCCCCGCCGGATCGCGAAGAGCTTCAGATACCCTGCCGCCAGCGGCACATTCCCGCGGACCGGTTCCATTCCCGGCAACGGGATCGGAAGCTGGATGAGAAGCACCCGAAGACGAGAATCGCTCATTGGCTCACGCAGAGGACGATGTTCAACGGGGATTCCTGCACGCTGATTGTAGCCGCTGATGGCCAAACTTCACGCGGCAAATCGAGGAAAGTGGGTTGACACGCGGGCAGGCGGCTTGGTTCTCTTGCGACACCCTTCCACCAAGCAGGTCATGCGAGTATACTATGGGCAAGGGTAATATGCTCCTGAGCCAGGTTGGACTTCAGGGAGACCGCACCGTGAGTCGAGTTGCCATCATAGACCGCGGCCGCGGACCGGAGATTTCAGGGACGCGGATCACCGTGTTTCACGTGTTGGAGTACCGGCGCGCCGGAATACACCGCGACGTGATTGCCGCTTCGTTGGGGGTGTCGTCGGATCAAGTGGAAGCGGCCCTGGGATTCATCCGGGAGCACGAGGCCGAAGTCACTCGGCAGTACCAGGATATCCGCAGTCGGATTGAGCGTGGCAACCCCGCTTGGGTCGAGGAGAAGTTCCGCGCGAGTCATGCCAAGCTGGAGGCATTGCGCAAGGGGTCTGGACTCAAGGTCAGCACGAGCGCCATTGATGCTCAAGGGACTTCTGTCGGACAATGATGTCCGCGGACAATTCGACACGCTGATCCGAATCTGCACCTCGCCGGCATGGCAAGAGATCTGGCAAGGTCTCAGTCTGCGCGTGTACACCCTGGAGACCTTGGGACTCCAGGCCGACGCCGCCGATTCGGAGATCTGGCAGGCATGCCAACGCGAGGGCCTTGTGTTGGTCACCGGCAATCGAAACGCGGAATCGCCCGATTCGCTCGAAAACACGATCCGTGCTCAGAACCAACCGGCTTCGTTTCCCGTCCTTGCTTTGGCTGATCCGCTGGCGGTCGAACACGATCGTCGCTACGCCGAACAGGTCGCAGCCCAGCTCATGGAGGTCCTCTTCGACATCGACAACTACCGTGGAACGGGCCGGCTGTATCTGCCGTGAGAACTCCTGGAAAAGGACCATGGGCAAAACGACGGATGCTGAATCCGCGCGGGTGCCACTGCCGGTTCGTCCGGCAGTGCTTGCCGCACGACATCGTTCGGAAGTACCGGCGCCTCTCCTCTGTTCGCTCTCTGCACGGACGCGGAAAAGAGAAGAGGCACCGGTACTTCCGTGGCGTACGCCTGAGGTGGACCCCATTGTCAAGACCACGAACGGAGAGGAATAAGAGAGAGCAAG
>CAYSGY010000175.1:0-10248 GCA_964430315.1 uncultured Planctomycetaceae bacterium | reverse complement strand
CAAAACCGGACACCAAACGTGGGAATACGCAGCGCGCCGTTTCACCCCGCCAGGTCCGGACGTTTCCACTTGGAATTGCATTCCGCCACGGTATCGCCAGCCAACCGTTGCACTCCGCAATACACTGTTTCTTCATTTCGCGATCCACTCGTGTCCTAAAGCTCTGTAATCAAACAGGTTCGGCGATCACGTCCGAGTTCTCCAGGTGACTGGCATGCGCTGTGCATAGTGCGCTTGCCATGAGAATTGCCATACCCGTCTGGCGCGATCGGATCTCGCCCGTCTTCGATGTGGCGGGAAGCCTGCTCCTGGTGGACCTCCAGGACGGGGCGCCGGCTCTCCGCAGCGACGCGATCCTCCAGGAAGAAGATCCGAACGCGCGTGCCGCGCGGCTCGGCGAGTTGGGTGTCGACGTGTTGATCTGCGGCGCGATTTCCAGGCCGTTGGAGGCGACGCTCGCAGCGGCGGGAATCAAGGTCATCGCCCGGGTCTGTGGCGGCGTCGACGAGGTGTTGGACGCCTACCGATCGGGCAGGCTGGGCGACCGCGCTTTCGCCATGCCCGGCTGCTGCGGCCGCCGGCGCGGTTTCGGCCACGGACGGCGATGTGGCAAGGGGGGCCGAGGTACCCAAGGAGATGTTGCATGAAAGTCGTTGTCACCGCGCAGGGCTCCGCTTGGGACAGCCCGGTCGATCCGCGTTTCGGACGGGCCAGGCAGTTCGTCCTGGTCGACACCGACTCGGGCGAATTCACCGCTCACGACAACGCCCAAAACCTGAACGCCCCGCAGGGAGCGGGAATTCAGGCGGCGCAAACCGCTGCCCGCCTGGGGGCCGAGGCCGTGCTCACCGGGCACGTCGGGCCGAAGGCGTTCGCCACACTCCGGGCCGGCCGCGTGGCCGTCTACACCGGAGTCACGGGGACGGTCCGCGAGGCCGTCGAGCGATTCAAGGCCGGGCAACTTCGGGCCGCCGACGGGGCCGACGTCGAAGGCCATTGGACGTGAATACACTTCGCGGCGGGCCGCGTCGTGCACATCTCACTCGAATTGCAGGTGTTCCGCAGAATGAAGCGCGAATAGGGGAAGGGAAAAGGAGAAGCTCTGGAAAAATGGGAAATCCGAGAAATCGTGCCCTGATCACACGGCTCTGGATGCGAACCCTCTCCTGTTCTCCTCCCCTTTTCCCCCGCTTCTTCCTTTTCCCTTCTCCTCTTCCAGCAACTTCATACGGCCGGACTGTTATCTCGAATTCAACAGAAAAGGAGTGTCATCATGCCAGGTGGAGATCGAACGGGCCCGATGGGGATGGGACCGAGGACGGGGCGCGGGGCCGGCTATTGTGCCGGGGCCGGAGCGCCGGGATTTGTAAGCCGCGGATTCGGTGCCGGCGCCTTCGGGGGCGGCCGGGGCCGCGGTGGACGCGGACGGAGGAACATGTTCTACGCCACCGGTCTGACCGGGTGGCAGCGGGCCGCGATGGACGTGGCCGAGCCGCCCGCCGCACCGCAGCCGCAACCTCAGGAAGTGGTTCAGCAGGAACTCGAATCGCTCAAGACGCAGGCCGAGGCCACGGCCGCGGCGCTCGACCAGATCCGCCGACGGATCGAAGAAATCGCGACCTCCCGGCCCGCGAGCAGTGAGCCCGCGGAGCAATGAGCGACACGATCGTCTACCAACCGATCGGGGTCATCCGGAGCGAACACACGACGCCCGAGAAGACTCCGATCCAGCCGGTCTACGCGCAAGGGTGCCTTGGGCGGGCGGAAGTCTTTTCGGAGTTCGCGGCCGGCCTCCGCGACCTGGAAGGCTTCTCGCACGTCTATCTCCTTTACCACATGCACCGGACGCACCGGCCGCAACTGGTGGTGAAGCCGTTCCTCCAGGACGAGGAACGGGGCGTGTTTGCCACACGCGCCCCGTGCCGGCCGAACCCGATCGGACTGAGCATCGTGCGACTCCTCCGACGCGAGGAGAACGTCCTTCACTTTGACCTTGTGGACGTGCTCGACGGCACTCCCCTGCTCGACATCAAGCCGTACACGGCCAGGTTCGACCGCATCGAGAGTACCCGGAACGGATGGCAGGATGAAGTGGACGAGACCACCGCGCGACGGCGAGGTCGTCGAGAATACCGCGGCCCCGGCGGGGACGCCTGACAGCACGGCCTGAGGGCCAGACGTTTTATGAAAATCGCAATCGCAAGCGGCAAAGGCGGCACGGGCAAGACCACCGTCGCGACGAACCTGGCCCACGTTGCGGCCCGGGGCGGCCGCACCGTGGCCTATCTCGATTGCGACGTCGAGGAGCCCAACGGGGGCATCTTCCTCAATCCGGTCATCGACCGGCAGTGTCCGATCGAGAAGCTCATTCCCGCGATCGATCCCGCTCTCTGCACGCATTGCGGCCTGTGTGCCCGGGCGTGCCGCTACGGGGCAATCGCCAGCCTGCCGAACCAGACGCTCCTCTTCGCCGAGCTTTGCCACTCGTGCGGCGGGTGCTTGTTGGCGTGTCCTGCCAACGCGATCCGCGAAGTGCCGCGGTCGATCGGAACGCTCCGCTCAGGCAAGAGCGGGGACGTTCAGTTCGTGGAAGGGACGCTTCACGTGGGCGAGGCGATGAGCCCGCCGGCGATCCGCGAGGTGAAGTCGGCCGCGCCGCCCGCCGAGTTGACCCTCCTCGACGCCCCGCCCGGCACGTCCTGCCCCGTCGTCGAGACGATCCGAGGGTGTGATCAGGTGGTCCTCGTCACCGAGCCGACGCCCTTCGGCCTCAACGACTTGACCCTGGCCGTGGAAATGGTCCGGGCCATGAAGATGCCGTTTGCCGTGGTTATCAACCGGGCCGGCACCGGCAACGGACGCGTCCGCGAGTATTGCGATCGCAGCCGGATCCCGGTGCTGGCCGAAATCCCCGACGATCGCGCGGTCGCCGAAGCCTACTCGCGCGGCCAGATGATCTGCGAAGCCGTGCCGGCCTTCCGCAGCAACATCGAGCGGCTCTTGGATTCGATCGGACTCCGTCCGGAAAGGGTTTTATGAAGATTGGCATCATCCGGTGTCAGAAGACCGAGGACTTGTGCGCGGGATTCAACGATTTCAAGTGCGCGGCAGCCGGTTCGGCAGGCTTCGAGACACTTGCGCCCGTGGAAATCGTCGGATTCGTTTCCTGCGGCGGCTGCCCCGGGAAGGCGGCGGTCGCCCGCGCGGAGATGATGGTCCGCAAAGGGGCCGAGGCGATCGCCCTGGCGTCCTGCATCGGACGCGGGGCTCCTTATCAATGGCCCTGTCCGAACTTCGACGCGATGCTCCGCGCCGTTCGCCGGCGCGTCGGGGAGTCGATCAAGGTCCTGGAATGGACGCATTGAGCGGAGAGGCGGTCCTATGCGAGAACTCGTGGTCGTCAGCGGCAAGGGCGGGACCGGCAAGACCTCGCTGGTGGCGTCCCTGGCGGCGCTGGCCAGGCCGGTCGTCCTGGTCGATTGCGACGTCGACGCCGCGGACCTGCACCTGGTCGTGGAGCCGCGGATCCTGTCGCGCAAGGATTTTCTGGGCGGCGGCAAGGCCCGGATCAAGCCCGGCCACTGCACGGCCTGCGGCAAGTGCGAGGAGTTGTGCCGCTTCGATGCGATCTACTACGACGGCCCGGGCAACGGACGGATCGGCAAGACGTTTCGGGTCGATCGCCTGGCCTGCGAGGGCTGCGGGGTCTGCGTCGACTACTGTGCCGAAATGGCGATCGAGTTCGCGCCCGCGGTGGCCGGACAGTGGTTTATCTCCGAAACCCGTTGCGGCCCGATGGTCCATGCCAAGCTCGGCGTGGCTGCGGAGAACTCGGGCAAGCTGGTGACGCAACTCCGGCGGTCGGCCCAGCAGGTCGCCCAGGAGCATCGGCTCGATCGGATCCTGTGCGACGGGTCCCCCGGGATCGGCTGCCCGGTGATCGCCTCGCTTACCGGGGCAAGCCTAGCCCTTCTGGTGGTCGAGCCCACCGCTTCCGGGCTCCACGATTTCGAGCGGATCGCGCAGCTTACCATTCAGTTGGGCGTCCCGGCGATCCTGTCGGTCAACAAGGCGGACCTCAACGAAGAGGTCGCCGGGCGTCTGGAGGCCGCAGCCCGCGCGATCGGCATCGAGCCGGTCGGGCGAGTGCCCTACGACCCGGAGGTGACCCGCGCCCAGATCGCCGAACGCAGCGTGGTCGAGGTATCCCAGGGCCCTGCGGCCCGGGCGATCCGTCGGATAGGGTGTGAGATCGAGGAGCGATGGAAGTCGCTTGCGGCATCCCAGGCGGGCGGCCTGGTCCAGTTGGCGGTCTCCCCGGAGTGACATTGGATGCCCGTGTTGTGGTAGTGATTCAGAGTTGCGGAGACATAGGATGTGGACATCGCCCCGTGCCCCGGAGGGGCACTTGAGAATAGCCCAGCGATTCATCGCTGGGTGGCAGGGTCGCGGTGCCCGGGGTGTCCCGTAGGGACACTTGAACTGCGAGTGGCTCGTTTCAAGTGTCCCTACGGGACAAGGGGTGTCTTTGTGGATCGGCATCCCAGCGATGAATCGCTGGGCTATTGTCGAACGTCCCTCCGGGACGAAATTGTCGTGCGTACGCTGTAGAATAAGACCCCGTCAACGTGAATCCCGGCACTGGAGTAGCACCGATCGAGTGTTGCCAAAATGGAAGAATTGAAGCTTACGATTCAAAATCAACTTTCGTCCCAGGCCCAGGAGCGGTCCGAGCGTCCGCGTAACTACGGCCCGTTGCCGGAGCACAACGGCCATGCCCGGATCACCGGGCCCTGCGGCGACACCATGGAGTTCTGGCTCGACGTATCTCAAGGGCGGATCGCCCGGCTCGGGTTCACGACGACCGGCTGCGGACCGTCGCGTGCCGCCGGGAGCATGGCGACGGAGTTGGTCGTCGGCCGGTCCGTCGGCGAGGCGGCCCAGATCGCGCAGGCCGACGTCCTGGCCGCGTTGGGCGGCCTGCCCAAGGACTCGGAACACTGTGCCCTGCTGGCCGCGAACACGCTCAAGGCCGCAATCGCGGACTTCCTCAGCCGGTCGGCGCCCAAGTCGCAGGATTGCCAGCACTGCTCCTCGACCCAATGCCCGTCGAGAGAGCGGCAGCCAAGCGAATCCGATGAGCAATTCCAGGAACGCCAGGCCCTGGCCCGCAGGATGTGCCGGATCGGCTACAAGCTGCTGGTCATGTCGGGCAAGGGCGGAGTGGGCAAGAGCACGGTCGCCGCCAATCTCGCCACCTCGTTGGCCTTCTCGGGCAAGTCCGTCGGGCTGCTCGACGTGGACATCCACGGCCCGAGCATCCCGAAGCTGATGGGCCTGGACAGGGAGCGCGTCGTCCTGCACGAGTCGGAGGTCGTGCCGATCGAGATCGGCGAGGACCTTAAGGTCATGTCGATCGGTTTTCTGCTCGGAAGCGATGCCGACGCGGTGATCTGGCGCGGGCCGATGAAGTACGGCGTCATCCGCCAGTTCCTCAAGGACGTGGCCTGGGGGCCTTTGGATTACCTGGTGATCGACGCCCCGCCGGGCACGGGCGACGAGCCGCTTTCGGTCGCCCAGCTTGTGGGCCAGCCGGCCGGCGCGGTCCTCGTCACGACGCCCCAGGAGATCTCCGTGGCCGACGTCCGCCGCTCCGTCTCATTCTGCCATAAGGTCGAATTGCCCGTTGTCGGCATCATCGAGAACATGAGCGGCCTGATCTGCCCGCACTGCCACGAGACGATCGACCTGTTCAAGAGCGGCGGCGGCGAATCGCTGGCCCGGGAGATGAACGTCCCCTTCCTGGGGCGAGTCCCCATCGATCCCCAGATCGTTCAGTGCGGCGATGCCGGCGTCCCGTACAGCCAGCGCCACTCCGACAGCCCGGCCGCCGCGGCCTTCGCCGGGATTGTGCAGCAGATCATCAGCCATGCAGGGACACCGAAATGAGTCGAGAATGCCGCCAATCGGGCCGCCCAGAAACGGCTGAAGATGCCAAGGACACCGCGGGCGGTCACCACCACCGTGGAAAGTCCTCTGAGCAACTCCTGGACAAGACGGTGATCCTCGACCATCTGGGGATTGTCCCCGGTCAGACCGTCCTCGACGCCGGGTGCGGCAGCGGCTACATGGCGAAGGAGTTCTCGCGGCGGGTCGGCGATGCTGGGAAGGTCTTTGCCCTCGATCGCGACGAAATCGCCGTGGCTACGCTTCGAGAGGAGACGGCGGGAACCAATGTCTCGGCGCTCGTGGGAGACATCACCACCGGGATGCCCCTGCCGCCATCCTCGCTGGATCTCGTCTACGTCTCCATGGTGTTGCACGGCTTCTCGCCTGCACAAATTAAGGGGTTCCGCGTAGAAGTGGTTCGCCTGCTGAAGCCCCAGGGCAGACTGGCGATCGTCGAGATCGCCAAGCGGGACACCCCGTTCGGGCCGCCGCTCCGCATTCGATTCTCGCCCGAGGAACTGAAGCGGGCGCTGCGGTTGGTCCCCCAAGCCACTGTGGACGTGGGGGAGCACTGTTACATGCAACTTTTTGAGAAGGAAGAGGAGGAACGTTGATGAAGATCGCCATTCCAACGGCCGGGGGCCGGCTGTGCATGCACTTCGGCCACTGCGAGCAGTTCGCCCTGGTGGACGTGGACGAGATCGCCGGCAAGCCGACCCAAACGGCCTTTATGACGCCGCCCCCCCACGAACCGGGCCTCCTTCCGCGGTGGCTCCACGAGCAGGGCGCCACCGTGATTATCGCCGGAGGCATGGGACAACGGGCGCAGATGCTCTTTGCCCAAAACGGCGTGAAGGTCCTGGTCGGCGCGCCGGCGGGCACGCCCGAGGAACTGGTCTCCGCCTATCTGAGCGGCAGCCTGACAACCGGCCCCAATGCCTGTGACCATTGAAGGCAGGAGAAGCAGGCCGTGAGTCGAACCGCCCGGATCACCGTTCTGGTGGAGAATACCGCCCAAGGCGCCGGCATGTTGGCCGAGCACGGCCTGGCCTATTGGATCGAGTGGGATGGGCAGCGCGTGCTCGTCGACACTGGGCAGGGCGGCGTGCTGGTGGGCAATGCCTACAAGCTGGGCGTCCCGCTCCGCCAGTCCGATGCGATTGTCCTCAGCCACGGCCACTACGATCACACGGGCGGCCTGGCCGAAGTGCTCCGAAGCCGTCGCCCTGCGGATGTCTACCTCCATCCCGCCGCGCTGGACGCGAAGTACGCCCGCAACAAGGACGGGACCGGCCGGGAGATCGGCATTCCGTTCCCCGGCCGCCAGGCCCTTCGTCAACATGGCCATCGCGTCGTCGAGACCGAATCCCCGACGGCCGTTTTGGACGGGCTCACCGTCACGGGCCACGTCCCGCGCACGACCGACTTTGAAGACACCGGCGGCCCGTTCTTCCTCGACGCCGCCTGCACAAAGCCCGACCCCCTGGCCGATGACCAGTCGGTCTTCTTCGAGACCGACGAGGGGCTCGTCGTGGTGCTGGGCTGTGCGCACAGCGGCGTCATCAACACGCTTCGATACATCGCCGACCTCTCGGGCGGCAAGCCGATTCTCGCCGTGATTGGGGGGATGCACCTGGTCGGTGCATCCCCCGAGCGTGTCGCCCGGACGATTGAGGCGTTTCGGACGCTTGGGGTCCGCGTGCTGGCCCCCTGCCACTGCACGGGGATGGCCGCGACGGTGGCCCTGTGGAGCGCGTTCCCAGGCCGGTGCGTCGCCTGCCACGTCGGGGCGAGGTTTGAGTTTGGGTTGAAATAGTCCGGATGGGTGGTTGTCTTCTGGAGGGTGCAGGTCGAAGAATACGCCGCTTAGAATCCGCGTCAGAACAAGCCGGCCAGTTTCCGAGACACGTGGCTTTCCATTTTCCCAGTCCCCTTTTTGACGAGGAGTCTACCATGAAGCGACGAGCGTTTTTGACGGCAGCGGGTGTCGGTGCGGGCGCCCTGTTGGCAGGCAATACCCCGAGCGTGGCCGCGGAGAAGACGCCGGAGAAGCGTCTGCAGGTCTACAAGTGCCAGGTGTGCGATACCATCGTCGAGGTCCTCGAACCGGGGATGCCCTCGCTGGTTCACTGCGGCAAGCCGATGGAACTTCTGGAGGAGCTCACGTCGGGCGCCTTGGCGCGGTCCCATCTGCCGGTGGTCGAGGCTATCGAAGGGGGATACAAGGTCAAGGTCGGGTCCGCCACCCACCCGATGACCGAAGACCACCATATCTCGTGGATCGAACTGATCGCCGACGGCCGGGTGTGCCGCCAGTTCCTCGAAGTCGACGCGAAGCCCGAGGCGGTCTTCATGACCAGCGCGAAGGAAGTCACGGTCCGGGCCGAGTGCAATCTCCATGGGCTGTGGAAGAAGTAACGGCTTCCCGCCTGTCGTCGTCTCTCTCTGAAGTCATCCCGTTCCCATTCCGGAGGATCGTATAATGCGTTGTGCAAAGCTGCTCTGCTTCGGAACCGCGTTGGCGGTTCTTGCACTGGCCTCGAACGCGGCGGCCCAGGAGAAGCGGCCGTCGAGCTACTCGCCGGTGGTGATCCAGGAGGATTTCGCCGCGACGGTCGAGCGCATGGAAGCGGCCAAACCGAAGGTGCTCCAGCAGCACACGGAATTGCTCCAGCAGCGGTACGACCTTTCGGACCGGCCGGCCGAAGGCGTCACCATGGCGCGTGGCAAGGCGGTTCAAGAGGGCGTGCGTGTGAAGCTGCCGGCCGGCGTGAGGTCGTGGGAAGAACTCGGCGACATGACGCCGGAGGAGATCCGCTCCAAGGGACTTTGGCCCCAAGGGTTCCTCCCCCTGCCGCACCCGAACCATCCGGAAGGCGGCATGGTGTTTCCTCAGCACCACATCGACGAGATCAAGCATCAGGAAGGCCGCGACCTGACGCGCTTCGATCTCGACTTCGACCTGCCGAAGCATCTCCTCCCGGAGTATCCGCCTCCCATCTACTTGACGACCCGCACCGACCTCGGAGACGTGTCCCAAGGCCAGGTCGTGACGCTGCAGAACTACTACAAGTTGTTCAACGGCGTCCTGAACCCGAAGCAGTTGGAGGGGGTGCGATTGCTGGTGACACCCTTCCCGCAGCAGCAGTTCAACGCCACGGAGGACCGGCGGTCCCTGAAGCCGAGCAGCGGGGTGACCTGCTTCGACTGCCATGTCAACGGGCACTCGAACGGGACGACGCATCTGGTCGGCGACATCCGCCCGCAGGAGTTCCGGCACCGCCTCGACACGCCGACGTTGCGGGGCGTGAACGTCCAGCGCCTGTTCGGCTCGCAGCGTGCGCTGAAGAGCATCGAGGATTTTGCGGAATTCGAGCAGCGGGCCGCCTACTTCGACGGTGATCCGGTGATCGGCACCAAGAAGGGGCTGAACATCCTGGAGCGCGGGAGCCAGGTCCATTTCATGGCGGAGTTCATGGAGATCCTCGACTTCCCGCCCGCCCCCAAGCTCGACCTCTTCGGTGCCCTGGACCCCAGGAAGGCGACCCCCTCAGAGATGCGAGGGCAGAAGGTTTTCTTGGAAAAAGGGCGCTGCGCGGCCTGTCACACGACGCCGTACTACACCGACAACACCATGCACAACCTGCACACCGAGCGGTTCTTCGAACCACACAAGTACAACGGGCGGATGGCGAGCGGCGACGGCCCCATCAAGACGTTCCCGTTGCGGGGCATCAAGGACTCGCCGCCGTATCTGCACGACGGACGCCTCCTGACGCTGGAGGATACGGTCGAGTTCCATAACATCGTCCTGGAGACGAAGCTCACCGAGCAGGAGAAGAAGGATCTGGTCGAGTTCCTGCGGTGCCTGTAGTCTCTTCGTTGCCTACAAGGTGTGCCATTACCCTCGAGGAGAGAGTTCACGATGAATTGCTGCGCGAATGAGAACGGCGCCGCCGGCGCGTGCCCGGCGGTTGCGGCCCGGATTCCCTTGATCGGCGAAGACGCCCCGGCCTTCGAGGCCGTGACCACGCAAGGGACAGTCCACTTCCCTGAGGACTACAAGGGCAAGTGGGTGATCCTCTTCAGCCATCCGGCCGATTTCACGCCGGTTTGCACCACCGAGTTCATGACCTTCGCCGCGTTGATGCCGCAGTTCGACGCCCTGGGCTGCAAGCTGCTCGGCCTTTCGATCGACAGCAACTACAGCCACATCGCCTGGCTGCGGACGATCAAGGAGAAGATCGAGTACAAGGGCATGGAAAGCATCGAGGTCACTTTCCCCGTGATCGCCGACCT
>CAYSGY010000174.1:8841-10292 GCA_964430315.1 uncultured Planctomycetaceae bacterium | reverse complement strand
CTCAGACCACTCCTAGGGGACGTAGGGTGGGACAAGCGCAGCGCCGGCCCACCACGGGCATCTACAAGTCAGTCGATTCACCCCACTCCGGATCGTCCCAGCCGGGAGACGGATCTGCACCGCCCCAATCGACCTCGTATTCCCCGGCGTTTGCGAACCGGTGAAACGAAGACCAGGGCCAGTCTCGGACGCGGCTAGCCAGACCGTGCTTGCGCGGATTCCAATGGATGTAGTCTACGCACCGCTTCAGGTCGTCTTCGTCGCGCACCGTATGCTCCCAGTACCTCTTGTGCCATACTCCTCGCTGGCGATGCTCCTTGCGCGAGCGGGATTGCGGCGATTCGATTCCGCCAGCGGCGAGCCACGCTTCGGTGAACTCCTCCTTGATCCGCATCCATCGCAACGGGTAGCGAGCATCACCGGGCGGAAGCGTCCATATCGTGTGCCAGTGATCGGGCAACAACACGATTGCCACGATCTGGAAAGGATGATCCCGTCGGACCCTCGCGATGGCTTCCCGCAAACATCGCCGTCCAAGATCGGTCGTCAAGATGGGCGTGCGACGATGCGCGACGCAGGTGAAGAAGTACGTTCCGCCCGGCACGTAATACCGCCGATAGTCGGGCATCGCGCATTCTCCCGCTCATCGACATCGTAATCCGGAACTCCTCCGTAGGGTGCTACGGCTGCTTGTCCCACGCTACGGCTGCCTGATATCATGTCTGGGATCGGCAGAAGGGACAAGTGAAACTCGATGCCTACCTCGATGACCCCCCGTGCCCGCTGGCTGGCCTTGCTCGACAAGCGGCCCGTGGACCGGATTCCAACGGACTATCAGGCCACGCCGGAGGTCACGGCGCGCCTGCTCGCGGACCTCGGCTGTGCCGACGAAGACGCACTGTGGCGGCGGCTCCGGGTCGACAAACGGAAGGTGATCGAGCCGCGTTGGAAGCTGGCCCATCATCCGCTCGACCCGCAGGCCGACCTGTGGGGCATCCGCTACCGGAAGGCCGACTACGGCTCCGGCACGTATGACGAGCCATGGTATCATCCGCTCGAACAAGTCCAAACCGTGGACGACGTCCACGCCCACCGCTGGCCGAGCCCCGACGACTTCGACTACGGAGTGATTACCGAGGCCGTCGAGCGGTCCGACGGCTACTGGCCCCTCCACAGCGGCTGCTACGAGCCCTTCCTGCTCTACGGCTACCTGCGGGGGCTGCAACTGGCGTTCGAGGACCTCGCCCTGCGGCCCGAACTGGCCGAAGCGATCCTCGGGCACATCTTCGAGTTCTACCACGAGTTCCACCGGCGGATCTTCGAGGCCGGCGGGGGGCGGATCGACCTGACCTGGGTCGCCGAAGACCTCGGCGCCCAGACCGGCCCGCTGATGAGCCTCGCCACCTACCGACGCTTCCTCTTGCCGAACCAGGTCAAGATGGCCGACCTGG
>CAYSGY010000174.1:0-8831 GCA_964430315.1 uncultured Planctomycetaceae bacterium | reverse complement strand
CTTCGGCGTCCACGTGATGTATCACACCGACGGCGCGGCGAGGGTCTTCTTGCCGGACCTGATCGACCGGGTGGGGATCGAGATCCTCAATCCGATCCAGTGGCGCTGCGCGGGCATGGAGCGGGAAGGGCTGGTCCGCGACTTTGCGGACCGGGTCATCTTCCACGGCTCGATCGACAACCAGCAGACCCTGGCCTTCGGCTCCGTCGACGACGTGGCCGCCGAGGTCCGCCAGAGCATCGAAATCTACCGCAACGCCCGCTGGATCTGCGCCCCCTGCCACAACCTCCAGCCGATCACGCCGACCGAGAACATCGTCGCGATGTACGAGACGATTCACGAGGCGGGGCGGTTGTGATGCGCTAGCGATTCGCTCGCAGCGCGGTTCCAGCTACTACCCACCGGATACCGACAATCAGGAAGGCGATGGAGGCCGCCAGGGCGCGCACTGCACCTCTTGCCAAGCGCGAGTCTAGCCCCTCTGTAAGCACTCGGTACACGGTGAAGCCGAGGATCGCAACGCCGAAAACGATCGCGATCGCGCCGAACACGCGTCTCAGGATACTGCCCAGGCCCCAGCCGGTCAGTCGCTTCACCGCGCCCTTCAGGAAGAAAACCAGGCCGACGAGAAGGAGGATGGGCGAGACGAGAGCAAACAGGGGGAACAAGAGGCCTGCGAAGAGAAACACGACGGCGAGCACCATCATCGCCAGCCCGCCAACCATCGACCGGCTCGTTGCACGCATCTCTCTCCAGAACGCCGGCCCTCGTGCCTTCCTCGCACGCTGGGACGTCTGACCGAAGATCGCTCCGCAGAACCGACACTTGGCAGCCTGGTCGGGAATCGACTCGCCGCACTGAGGGCAGGGATGCCGCCTGGGCGAAGCGGCCGGCAACGGGCTCTCGGGTGCAACGGAATAGACCGAGCCGTCTGAAGGGGCGAAATCGTCGTCGAAGACCGGACGCGGCGCCGAGGGCAAGGTCGTTTCCCCGGCCACCGGCACCCCCACCGCCTCGGGCTTGGGGACACTCAGGACGGTGCCGCAGGCCGGGCATTTTGCCTTCTTTCCCGCCGCAGAATCGGGTGCTTTGAGCGTCTTGGCACACGAGGGACATCGAATGCTGAGGGCCATGGGCGACTCCTTGCGCGGAAATACTCGCTTTGCGGGCGTGAGCGCCTCGATGCTCTGCTACCGATCCGTCGGCGCTTGGGACGGGTTCTCGCCGCCCCGGCCCGACAGGGCGCGGATCATGCGGGCGATGTCCCAGCCGCCCTTGATGCCCACGTGGAAGAGCAGGTAGCCGTACCAGGCGATCGAGGCGAAGACCATGACGGTCCAGAACGCGATGAGGAAGCGATCGAGCATGGCATGGGTTCCTTGGCGGGCTAGGAGGCGGTTGTTCCGGCGGATCGGCCCTTGCTCACGGTCCGGCCGACCAGCGAGCCGACGATCATCCCGGCGAAGGCCAGTCCGAAGGCCGACCAGCCGGCGATCTCGGGCGAGATCTGGTTTTGCTTCTCGACAATGGCGTTCACGATCAGGAACGTGACCGGACCGATGGCCCCCAGCACGATTGCCGCGACCGCGCCCCAGCTATGGGCGCCGGGCCAATAGAGGGCCGCGACCAGAAGGGTGAAGAGGCTGGCCAGGTAGATGTTGCCGGTCACGGCCAGATAATCCCAGGCGGCCCCGGGGAGCTGGTACCAGAGTCCGTAGAACACGAGGAAGACGCCGATCAGGAGGACCATGAGCCGCACCGTGAGCAGCTTCGCCCTCGGGGAAAGAGGCGTGCGCAGGCAGGGACTGATGATGTCGTTGTAGATCACCGTGGCCCAGGTGAGCAGGTAGCCGCTGTCGGTCGACATCTCCGCGGCGAGCATCGCGGCGATCACCAGGCCCAGGAGGCCGGGCCCCAGGATCGTGTGCAGGAAAGCCGGCATGGCGGTGAGGCTGCCCATGCCTTCGGGCAGGCCCCCTTGGTGCCAGAAGTAGAGGAAGGCCCCGATGCCCCAGATGCCCGGCAGGCCGAACCGGCCCACATAGTAGAAACTGGTGCGACGATAGATGGACTTGGCGGTGTCGGCATTGCGGGCCGCCAGGACGCGGGCGATGGTCGTCTGCCACGTGGTCACGATGGCGATGGAGGTCATCGCCTGCCACGTGACCCAGCCCCAGCCGAAGGCCGCGATGGGATTGAACGGATGCGCCATGGTCACTTCCGTCGTCGTGCCGGGGATGCTGGTGTCGAGGAGCTTGACGCCCGACGTGTGGGCCTGCCACAAGCCGTCGATGAGGTTGGACCACCCGACGTTCCAAATCACCAACACGGACGTGACCACGAGGCCCGCACCCATCACGAGGAACTGGAGATAGTCGGTGATGAGCACGGAGAGCATTCCCCCGAGGACCGTGTAGAGCAGCACGAGGAGCAGCAGGCCGGTCATCATGGCCTCGATCATGCCGAGGTTGAAGGAGATTCCGGCAAGGTCGATGTGGAATTTGGCCGCGGGATCCAGCCCGGCGACGAACATCAGAAAATCGCCGCCCAGGCGGAGGAAGATCCCCATGTTGAGCACGCCGCCGAGGATTACGACCACGCCGGCGAGCCAGCGGACGTGCTTGCCGAACCGTTTTTCGAACAGTTCGGGGATCGTCATGACGCCGGCGTTGCGCATGGGCACAATGACGAAGCCGGTCATCCCTACGATGAGCATCATGATGCAGGCCAGGAGGCCGGGGGTCGCGCCGGCCAGGCCGCCCTTGAAGCCGTTCTCCGCCGTATACATCACGGTGACGATGCCCACTTCGGTGGCCGCCAGCGAGGCGACGCCGAGGTTGAGGTCCATTTCCCGGCCCGCCACCGCGAAGTCGTCCACGTTGCGGACGTAGCGGCGCATCCACACGCCGGCCGCCACGCACCCGACCAGGTAG
Organism: uncultured Planctomycetaceae bacterium; assembly: GCA_964430315.1. Lineage (GTDB taxonomy): Bacteria > Planctomycetota > Planctomycetia > Pirellulales > Thermoguttaceae > CALFBP01. The sequence continues at coordinate 5,898 of CAYSGY010000174.1, read as the reverse complement.
ACGACGATGATGATCCAGTCGATCGGCGCCAGGGTGAAGTCGATCGCCGCAAAGAACATGGAAGAACCCCCCGGGAAGCAGTCTCGGCCGAACACGACCCCCATGAGTCCCCGATGCCGACCCTCGGGGAGCCGCACGAACGTGGAGAGTATAGCCTGCCCGGGGGACGGCGAGCAAGATTCGGGGGCGGAGATTGGAGGGAATGTGTTGCAGCATAGATCCGGATGAGCCCTAGTGCTCCGTCCGTCGTGCTTTGATATGTGGCACAGCCGCCCTCGGCTGTGCGAAATGCCATGCACAGCCGAGGGCGGCTGTGCCACATGGGCATGGGATCATCGCTTCATCCGTCAGAGCATGCTAGACGGAGCCCCAGGAAGTCCCGACCCGTTTGCCCCCATGTCCCCGCCCCCGATCCCTCGAGACCGCTCCAAGCATTGACAGCCTTGCTAGAGGCCAATAAGATTCAGCGATTACCCCGCTTTGGGGCCCCTTCCAAGGCTTCGGCCGCAACCGATTGAGACGATCCGGCCATCCCCGCCGCGAGCAACTTCGGAAAGGAGAACCCGCGCTATGACCCATGTGGTTTGCCAGCCCTGCTACGACTGCAAGTACACGGATTGCGTGGTGGTCTGCCCGGTCGAGTGTTTCTACGAGGGGGAGCGGATGCTGTACATCCACCCCGACGAGTGCATCGACTGCGAGGCGTGCGTGCCGGAATGCCCCGTCGAAGCGATCTTCCTGGACGCCAACGTGCCGGAGGAATGGCAGAGCTACGTCCAGCTCAACGCGGAGATGTCGCCCAAGTGCCCGGTGATCACGGAGAAGAAGGCGCCGCTTGCCGAGGAGTAGCGGATTGAGCGACGGGGCCGGGCCGTTCAGAAGACGCCCACTTCGCTGTGCACCGACTCCACCCAAATGCGCCAGCACTCATACTTGGGATTGCGGAGCTTCAGGGTGATCAGTGGGCTCCGCTTGGGGCGGACCGGCTTGGCCACCAGCTTCATGTGGGCCTCGTGCGGGGTCTTGCCGCCCTTCTTGATGTTGCAGCCCAAACAGCAGCAGACGACATTCTCCCAGGTAGTGGAGCCCCCCCTGCTCTTGGGGATTATGTGGTCGAGGCTGAGCTGACTGGTAAGGCACCGGCGGCCGCAATACTGGCAGCGATGCTCGTCCCGTGCGAACACCGTGTGCCGATTGAGCCGGAGGGCCCGGCTCGGCATCCGATCGTACCGCATCAGCCGGATGACTCGCGGGACTTCGATCTCGAAGTTCACCGACCGGATCCAGTCTTCGTGGGACTGCTTCCGCTCGACCCGCAGGTCGCAATTCTCTCGCCAAGCCTGGAAATCGTAGTTGTAAAAGCGGCCGTCTTCGGAGTGAATGACCTCGGCCAGGTCACGGCAAAGAAGGCTGAAAGCGCGGCGGACGCCGATGACGTGGACGGCCAGATAGAGGCGGTTGAGCACCAGCACGCTGGAGGACAACGCCTCGGACGCACTTGGACTCCTCATGAGACAGTCTCCCTGGACTCTCTCGCTCGGCCTGCGGCCCGTGGGTCGCGGTCGTCGGCCGCAACGGCCCCGCCCGTCCGAGTGCTCGCCCCCTCGACCCGGCCATTGACCCATCCGCCCTGGAAAGCCGACGAGTGACGCCTCTCCCCAAGTTACCACCCATTCTAACTGATCTCCGCCGACGACGCCAGAGGCAGCTTGCAGGAAGCCATGGCGACGGGCCCTTGGCGGGAAAGGAGGCGATCTGGGGGGGCGGAAGCGATCCGCCTCGGGCTTGCCCCGGGGCAAGAAATTTCTCAACCTGCCTTGCCACGTTTTGGCCCTTGTCATTAGGATGAAGTTGTCGGGGCGGTCCTTAATACCATACGGTTGTGGGTGAGAACCAACGTTTGCTCGGGAGCGGGTCCATGATTCACTATACTTGTGATCTGTGCAAACGAGAGTTGGATCCTCGGGAGGATCTGCGCTACGTCGTCAAGATCGAGATTGCCGCAGCCTTCGATCCCGTGGCCAACGACGAGGAGGATGACCGCGATCATCTCGAAGAGATCCAGGATCTTCTCGAACACCTCGAGGACGCTCCCAGCGGCCAGATCGGCGAGGACGTCTACCAGGAGTTGCGATTCGACCTCTGCCCGGAATGCCGCAAGCGATTCGTCAAGAATCCTCTCGGGGCCCTGCCCGCCAAGGTCCTCGACTACAGCGGCATCCTCGACTTCACCGACAACGAGAAGAACTAACGCCTTCCGTAGCGTGGGTGGCATGCCGCCACTCGGCGCAGCCGAGCGTCGGCGTGGAGCCGTTGGTGACGGCTTTCATGCTCCGTGCGACGCTTCGCATCGTGAGCGTTTGCTGCCTATCCCCAACGGCTGCTCTCTGCCCGACCGAGAGAACTCGCCGCCTGCGCGTGTCGTCGAGCGCCAACTCCAGGGATCGTTCCTTGAAACGAATTCGTTTCTGTTACGGGCTCTTGACAAGCGACCTCGTCGAGCGTTAGTTTGTGCATAATGTATTCTTTGGCCGCACCGAGGAGCCTGCGTTCCTCCTGACATACTCGTGTGTGGAAGCCTGGGCGACATACTTGCGAGCGGGTGGAGGTCCTTCCCATGCCAGACTCCTTCCCGATAGGGCGCCCGCGGACGCTGATCCTCGCGGGCGTGTCGGCGGTGTGCGTGTGCCTCTTCGCAACATGCCTGACGAGCGGCGCGGAGCCAGGCGCGAGCTTCACCATCCGGGCCGACTGGTTCGACCGGGCGAACCTCCGCGTGAGCACGCCGGGCCACGAGTACGCCGACAAGTACCCGTGCATCTGGAACGCGGGCCAGTTGCCCAACCAGGCGGAGTACGACCTCGATTTCCCGGTCACCGCCGACTACACGGTGGTCGCCCTCTATACCGCAGCCAGCTCTCGTCCGGTCGATATCTACCTCGACGGCGTGAAGGTCCACCGCGGCTTCGCCGCCGTGACCGGGAGTTGGCAGACCTCGCACGCCCGGTGGGAACGGCAGTGCGTGCTGAAGATCGGCCAGGGAAGGCACACGGTCAAGCTCCTGTGTCCGGGCTCGTGCATGCCGCACCTTTGCGCGTTGCGGTTCGAGTCGTCCGTGCCGCTGCCGGCCGATTGGCGACTCGCCCGGCAGGCCGCCCGATCGCGCCCGGCCGCGGTTGAGCCGGTCGTCCCCCGTGGGCATCGCTTGCTCGCCATGGCGGCGACCGACCCCGCAGCGACGTTGGAGGCCCGAGTGGTTCCGGCCGCCGAGGCAGCCCCGGCCGTCGGCCCGGCGGCCCGCGACGAACTGCTCCAAGGGGCTGCGTCCGATTCCGGTGTGACGACTCCCTGGGCGGCTCAAGTCACGGTCCGTCGTCCCGGGCGCGAGGCCCAGTCCGACGTGCTGGCGTTGGATGCGGATCGGGTGCGCACGATGCTCGAACACGTGCGGCTGCTGCTCGACGACTACCGGAGCATGGGCTCGCAGAAGGATGTAGGGCAAGAGGCCGTAGGGTGGGACGAGTCTTCGAGTCCCACCGGAATCGAGAAGGCGGTGGGCCGGCGTTTCGCTGGTCCCACCCTACAAGAACTCTCGGTCCGGCTGGAGAGCGTACTGGGGGAGCCGGAGGGGCGGGCGAAGTGGGAGCATTTCTGGGAGGTCTATCGGGCGGCGGCTGGCCTGGAGGCCCGCGCCGTGCTGGCCAATCCCCTCTTGGATTTCGATCGGCTGTTGGTGATCCGGCGGAGCGCCGGGAGCCCGGCGCTTGGGCTGCCGCAGAACTGGCAGAGCAACTGCGTGCTGCCGGCCGCGGGCTTCGACAACGAGATCGCCGTGCTCTCGCCGGTCCGGCCGGGCGGGGAGACCAAGACGCTCTACCGGCCCAAGGACCCCGTGTTCGTCGGCGACGTGGACCTCGACTTCGATGCCGAGAAGATGCTCTTCTCCTCGGTCGGCACCAACCGGCGTTGGCACGTGTTCGAGATCCGCGCCGACGGGTCGGGCCTGCGCCAAGTGACGCCCGCCGATCCGCCCGACGTGAACCACTACGACGCCTGCTACCTGCCCGACGGCCGCATCATCTTCTCCTCCACCGCCTCGATGGCCGCGGTCCCCTGCGTGAACGGCAGCACCCTGGTGGCCAATTTCTACCGCATGGACGCCGACGGACGCGACATCCGCCAGCTCTGCTTCGACCAGGAGCACAACTGGTGCCCGACCGTGATGCAAAGCGGCCGGGTGCTCTACCTCCGCTGGGAATACACCGACACGCCGCACGCCCACGACCGGGTGCTCTTCACGATGAATCCCGACGGCACCGGGCAGATGGAACACTACGGCAGCAACTCCTACTGGCCCAACTCGATGTTCTATGCCCGGCCGGTCCCGGGCCGTCCCACGCAGTTTGTGGCGATTGTCGGTGGGCACCACGGCGTGCCGCGCATGGGCGAACTGGTGCTCTTTGACGTGAGCCGCGGCCGTCGCGAGGCCGACGGGGCGGTCCAACGCATCCCCGGGCGGGGCAAGAAGGTCGAGCCGATCATTGCCGACAACCTCGTCGACGATTCCTGGCCCAAGTTCCTTCATCCCTATCCGCTTTCCGACAAGTACTTCCTCGTCGCCGCCAAGCAGACGCCCCGATCGCTCTGGGGTATTTACCTGGTCGACGTGTTCGATGGGATGTTTTTGCTGAAGGAGGAGCCGGGCCAGGCCTTCCTCGAGCCCGTCCCGTTCCGGAAGACCCCGAAGCCGCCGGTCCTGCCCGACAAGACCATCCCCGGACGCCGCGACGCCGTCGTCTATCTGGAAGATGTGTACTCCGGCGGCGGACTGGCGGGCATCCCCCGCGGCACGGTCAAACGGTTGCGGCTCTTCACCTATCACTATCTGTTTCCCCACATGGGCGGGCCGCAGGGGGTGGTCGGCATGGAGGGCCCCTGGGATATCAAGCGGATCATGGGCACGGTGCCGGTCGAGGAGGACGGCTCGGCGTCGTTCCGCGTGCCGGCCAACGTGCCGATCGCGGTGCAGCCGCTCGACGCCGAAGGCAAGGCCCTGCAACTGATGCGAAGTTGGTTCACGGGCATGCCGGGCGAAGTGGTCTCCTGCGTGGGCTGCCATGAGAGTCAGAACACCACACCCTTGGTCAAACAGACCCTGGCCACCCGAAAACGGCCAGCCGAGATCACCCCTTGGTACGGACCCGAACGCGGCTTCAACTTCGCCCGCGAGGTCCAGCCGGTCCTCGACCGCTACTGCGTCGGTTGCCACAACGAGGGGTCAGGGGTTAGGGGGCAGGGGTCAGGGGTCGGGGGCCAGATGGTAGGGTTCAGGGTTCAGGGTTCAGGAAGAGCAACTCCTGTGGCACAGCCGCCCTCGGCTGTGCTGCATCGGGCTCTGCCGTCGCGGCCTTTGAACGAGCCCCGCACGGCCGAGGGCGGCCGTGCCACAAGGATCGCCTTCGATCTCCGCGGCCGGGAGGTGATTCAGGACTACAAGAGCCAGTTCCACTACGGCGGCGCCGATGCGGGACATTTTTCGACTTCCTACGCCGAGCTTCACCGCTACGTCCGCCGGCCGGGCCTGGAGAGCGACTACCACATGCTCGCGCCGATGGAGTTCCATGCCGACACGACTCGGTTGGTTCAGCTCCTGCGCCGCGGGCACTACGGTGTCCAACTCGACGCCGAGGCATGGGACCGGCTCATCACCTGGATCGATCTGAACGCGCCGTATCACGGCACCTGGACGGAGGTCGCCGGGGAGGCCCGGGTGAAGCCGCTGGCCCAGCGTCGCCGCGAGTTGCTCGTGCGCTATGCCGGCGTGGACCGCGATCCGGAAGCGATCCCGGCCCTGCCGCGTCCGCCGGTCGCGCCGGTCGTGCCCGCGCCGCCGCCACC
>CAYSGY010000173.1:0-10355 GCA_964430315.1 uncultured Planctomycetaceae bacterium | reverse complement strand
CTGGAATTCGCCCGCTACAAACGCCTCCCGCCAAGCATCCAGCGCGAAGTGGTCGCCGAACGCAAGAAGGCCGCCATGGCCGGCGCGGTGTAAAGACCGCGATCCCGGCATCCGTGGGGCAGGTCGCCGACCTGCCAGGCATGGGTGGCACGACTCTTGGTGTTGCTCGCCGAGCACCCTCCAGAGACTTGTTGGCCTGCGGAGAAGCGCTCCGGGAAGTGCGAGGTATTGGCCCCCACATCCCCGGGAGGGTCCGGTAGGGGTGATCGGACGCCGTGAAGGTCATCGCGTCCGCGCAGTCTCCGTATACCCTCATCTCACCACCCCTCTGTCAGACGGGTGTTGGAGACTTGTTGTGGCCTGGCGCACCGCCCATGCCGATGAACAGAGGTGGGAGCGGTCTTGCCGCGCGCCCGACGGGCGGGCTGGGCAAGGTATTCCCTGTGAAGGCTGGCGCCGATGTACCCCTTGGATTCCGCACCGTCCGATCCGAGCTCCGTGTCCGGGCCTGACGCCACGTCGCCGGATATGCGGATCGACGCTGCCCATGGTCTGCCGCTGGCCGGGGAGCCGGACGCCGCCGATGGGTCCGAATCAGGCCACGGTTTGCCCCACGGTCTCGGGCTCCCGGAGCGTGCATGCTCCGCCGAGGCCTCGCCGGCGGCCACACAGCTCCGCACCCAGGCGATTCAACTGGCCGACCATCTTGCGGTGCGGCACGATGAGTTGCTCCGAAAAGAGCGCACGCTGAACGCCCAGGCCGCGGAATTGGAGTCCAACCTCCGCAACGCAAGGTCGTGGTTGCGTCAACGAGAGAACGACCTTGAGCGACTCCGCCGGCGGTGGCTCGACGAGCGGCGTTCGGCGAGGAGCGAGTTGGAGGCCGCGCGCCGGCGTCTGGACCAGGAGCACCGCCGCGACTGGGCCGATCTCCAGGCGAAGCGGGCGGCCTTGGAGCAACGGGCCGAGGAAGTGGATCGGGCGTGGGCGGCCCTCTGCCAGGTGTATGAAGAGGTTGCCCGGGCCCGCCGCGAATCCCTCGAACTGCGACTGGCCAATGAACAGCTCCGCGAGGAACTCGGCCTGCTCGTTCCTGCCGAGGTGAGGCAGCAGACCGTGGCCCAGGTGCGGGCCACGCTCTCCGAGGAATACCGCCGCGAGAGCGACGTGTTGACGCGGCAGAAACAGGAGCTGCTGGCCATTCGACGCGACCTGGCGGAGCAGCACCGCAAGCTCGCGACGGAGCGCGACCGGCTCCATCGTCTGGCGGGCCACGTCGCCCGCCGGGAGCAAACGGCGCGGCACGCGGGAGAATCCGGACAAGCCGGGGTCTTCCCTGCGTCCTCCGCGCCCCCGGTGCCCCATGGCACTGAGCTTCGATGAGTCTGCGTTCCCTAGGAACCATCCTTGTCGACGGTCTCCTGAACCGGCAAGGTGGAACGCGAACTCGCTCTGTTCAAGTCGCGCGGGCACTGGCATAATCCTATAGACGCCCGGGCTGGAGCAAGGGCAGGGGGTGAGGGCCGTTGGACCGTCCTACACGTATCCTCGGCGTGGATCCGGGGCTGAACATCACCGGCTACGGAGTCCTCGAAGTCTCCGCGGGGAAGCTGCTTCTGAGCGAGGCCGGTGTGATCCGGGGTCGGTCCCACGGGTCGCTCACCGGGCGGCTGGCGGAAATCTACACCGGCGTCCGCGAGGTGATCGCTGCGCTGGAGCCGGACGTCATGGCGCTGGAGGAACTCTATTCGCACTACGACCGCCCGCGCACCGCCATCCTGATGGGCCACGCCCGGGGAGTCCTCTGCCTTGCCGCGGCCCTGGCCGACATCCCCGTGGTCCCGTATTCGGCGACACAGATCAAGCGGATCCTGACCGGGTCGGGCCGCGCCCCGAAGTCGCAGGTCCAACGGGCGATCCAGTACGAGCTCGGGCTGGTCCAACTCCCCGACCCACCCGACGTGGCCGACGCGCTGGCCGTGGCCTTGTGCCATTACTACCTGAAGGAAAAACCCGACGCCATCCAAAAAGGCGCATCGGGTGTAAGAAAAGGGGAAATGGGAAAGGGGGAAAGTGGAAAAGCAGAATAGAGCCCCCCCTTCCCACTTTTTCCCTTTTTCCCATTTCCCCTTTCCTTACACACGAAACACACGAACGAAGGAACGCACGCGTGATCACGAAAATCACAGGCCAGTTGAGCCAGTTGGCCGAAGACGAACTGATGTTGAAGGTCGGCCCGTTCGAGTATCAGGTCCTGATCCCGGAGTTCGCCCGGCGCCAGCTCCAACAGTCGCTGGGCAGCGAGATCAGCCTCTTCACGATCGAGTATCTCGAAGGCAACCCGATGCAAGGGCGGATGACGCCGCGATTGATCGGCTTCCTGAACGAAGCGGAGCGGGAGTTCTTCGACTTGTTCTGTTCGGTGGATGGGGTGGGCGTGAAGAAAGCGCTTCGCGCCATGGTCCGGCCGGTCAAGGAGATCGCTACCGCGATCGAGGATCAGGACGCGAAAACGCTCTCCGGTCTGCCCGGGGTGGGGCCGGCGACGGCCGAACGGATCGTCGCCAAGTTGCGGCGCAAGGTCCCGAAATTCGCCCTCATGGTGACCCGGGAAGAGGCCCGCGAGGCGGAAGTCCAGCCCGACGTCGTTTCCGAAACCTACGAGGTCCTCTGCAACCTGGGCCATTCGGAAAGCGACGCCCGGCGCCTGTTGGACGCCGCCCTGGCCGCCAAGAAGAAGTACGCCGACGTGCAGAGCCTCTTGCAGGCGATCTACCAGCAAAGCCACGCAACCTAGGGCGGGCGAGCAAGACTCTTCCCGTTCAACGGGATCCTCGCCCCTGTTTCCGTCTCTGGAGCCATTGCTCGAACGAGGCGGGACTTTCCGTCGACTTCTTGCCGCAAAGCAACCCTTCCACGCCGATGTCCTCGTCGAGATCGGGCCAGTGGATGCCGTAGCCTGCGCCGCTGATTTGGAAGTTCACACGTTCCGCCGCCGCCGCGTGGGCGAGCCGCGGATACCAGCCGATGGGCACAGAAATCGTCCGCCCGTCCTCCAAGTCCACCGAGAGGGCATCTTCCGTCACCGTGACATCGGCGACTCTAGGCAGGCCCAGGGTGACCGCCACAGAAGGCATCCCATTCATCTCTCAGCCTTTCCAGGTTCTCACGTGCGATCCGCTCGATGTCGCGCAATTCCTTCCGACTGTAACCATAATTCTCAGCCAGCAGCACGTCCGGGTCAAGCCAGAACTTGGCGCTCTTGCTCTCTCGATCGACGTGCATGTGGCGCGGCTCACCGCAGTCGTAGGAGTAGAAATAGAAACGATAGGGCCCGATTCGCAGAGCCGTTGGCATAGGCTCAGATCGCCCTCATTTAGAGGCCTCCGCTGGCCACCCTAAACCCCGGTGTTGTCGCGTGTCAAGAGGCTTCCATGGATGCCCGGGCCCACCGCGATTCGTTCCGTCCGCCCTGCCTTCCTCCCGAAGGAAATTGCGATTCGCGCATTCGCGGCAAGTGCTTGACTTCCCTGGACTTGGGGGTCCAGAATCGCTCTCACTGCCGCCGGGGTTGCGATGCCAGAACCGCCGTCGAGAAAGAAGGACTTCAAACGCTGCGTCGATTACATCCATTGGAACCCGAAGAAGCATGGCCTGATGGCCAACGTTCGCGATTGGCCGTGGTCCTCGTTTCATGGCTTCGTGGCGATGGGGGAATACACGTTGGACTGGGGCGCAGAAGACCCTACCCCCGGGTACAATGATCCCGAATGGGGTGAACAGGGAGTAGCGAGCCCCGCCACGGAACGCATGCGATGTATTGGGGATTGGTGGGGCTCGCTGCGCTCGACCCACCCTACAGATTCTGGAACCGCGTCATGAGCGAATTGCTACGCGCGAAGCCTACGGTGCTGGACGCAGGACCGGTCGTGCATGCCCGGGCGTGCCCCTCGTGCGGCGCGCCGGTGGAGGCGCTGGACCCGTTCTGCGGATCGTGCGGGTCGGCCCTGGCTCCTCGGCCGGAAGGCGGCGATGCGGCGACTCAACGCCAACAGAAATTCTTCCGTTGCGACAGTTGCGGCGCCCAGGTGGTGATCGAGCCGAACCAGCGGAGCTATACCTGCCCCTTCTGCGATTCCAACTACGTGGTCGAATACGCCGCGGACCAGACCGGGCGGCAGGCGCCCGAGTTCGTTGTCGGATTCGCGGTCACGGCCGAGGAGGCGATGCGGGAGTTCCGTCGCTGGCTGGGCCGCAACGGCTGGTTCCGGCCCGGCGACTTGAAGGCGGCAGAAATTGCTGAGAGACTCAAGGGCGTTTACATCCCGTTCTGGTCGTTCTCGATGCTCGCCCGGAGCCGCTGGGCCGCCGAGATCGGCGAGCACTGGTACCGCACCGAGACCTACACGACGATGGAGAACGGCAAGCCGGTCACCAAGACCCGGACGGTCACCGAGACCGAATGGTGGGACTTGAGCGGCCGGCACCACCACTTCTACAGCGGTTACCTCGTTTCCGGGAGCCGCGGGCTGAAGCAGGACGACGCCGAGCGGATCAAGCCCTTCCACCTGGCCGCCGTGCGACGCTACGCCCCCTTCTTCCTCGCCGGGTGGATGTGCGAGGAGTATTCGGTCGATCGCGAGGCGGCCGTGGCGATCTCGCGGCGGGAATTCGAGCGTCTGGAATGGGAGAAGATCGCCGCGCTGCTGCCCGGCGACACGCACCGCCGCCTCGAGGCCCGGACCGAGTTCCACAACGTCGGCTCCGACCTGGTCCTTCTGCCGGTCTACGTCCTGAGCTATCGCTACCGGAACCGGCTCTACCGGTTTCTGCTCAACGGCCAGACGGGGAAGGCGGCCGGGAACAAACCGGTCTCGTGGTGGAAGATCGGGCTGACGGCCGCCGCCGTGATTCTGGCGGTGATAGGCGTGATTCTGGCACTCCATTGACGGTCAGAAGAGTATGAATGTGTCTGACGGATTTCCGATACGCAGGTTGTGCAATCCGTGTGGCATGCCGTCGCGAAGCGTCGGCATGTTGCAGCATCTCCATGCCGAGAGCGCGGCGAAGCAAGCGTCCACGAATTTCTACGGGATTCCGTTGGCAAGTCCCCTCACCCCCGGCCCCTCTCCCGTCCAACGGGAGAGGGGAGCAATTCTCGGACGGTCGCTGAGACCGCGTGACGGCACGCGTCCCAGGATTGGTGAGCCATGAGAGAATCGAGCGGCCGGTGCCCGGTGTGCGGGAGCGTTGTGGACGAAGAGGACCTGTTCTGCGCGAATTGCGGCACCGAGTCGCCTCGCCACGCGCAAGAGCCCTCGCAGGCCGATTCGTCGCGTCTGACGAAGAATAACTTCGTCTGCTCGGGCTGCGGGGCGTCGATGAGCTACGACGCCGGCGCCGAGGCCCTCCGCTGCCCTTTCTGCGGCTCCGCGGACATGGTCTCCAAGCCCGACGCACAACGGCTCGCTCCGAAACGAATCGTCCCCTTTCGATGGACCCGCGAGCAGGCCGAACAGAGGATGCGCAAGTGGCTCGGCCGGGGCTTCTGGCGTCCGAAGGGCCTCTCCGAGTCGGCCCGCGTCGCCAAGATGACGGCGGTCTACGTTCCCTATTGGGTCTTTGAGGCCAAGACGCACACCTATTGGACCGCCGACACGGACCAGACGCCCCCCGGGGCCAAGGCCGCATGGTATCCGCTCGCGGGCGAGCACGAGGGGAGCTACGGTGGGCTCTTGATCGGGGCGAGCGGGGCGATCGCGACGCGCGAGACGGCCGCGATCTGTCCGTTCGACCTGGCCGACGCCGTGGCGCCGGAGAAGATCGACCTCGAAAACGTGATCTTCGAGCAGTTCTCGATGCCGCGCAAGTATGCCCGGCCGCTCGCCCGGCAGGGACTCGAGGCGGCCGAGACCGAGGCGTGTGCCGCGTGCGTCCCGGGCCGGTCGCGCAACGTGCATGTGAACGTGCTCGTCTCGGAGATGTCGAGCGAGCCGGTGCTCCTGCCCGTGTGGATCATGGCCTACACGTTCCGCGACAAGCTCTACCGCTTCCTGGTCAACGGCCAGACCGGCCGCGCCACCGGCGAGGCGCCGATCTCCCTGGCGAAACTCGCCGGGGCCGTGCTCGCCGCGGTGGCCGTCGTGGCGGCGATCATTCTGCTGCTGGGCGTTTTGGGAGGGCGCTAAGGTCCGGCCGAAGAGTAGCTCCCAGACTTCGGAAGTCTTTCCAGGGAATGCGAAATGCGGAAGTTATTCTTCGGTCGACTCTACGCTTGTTCCCAATCCTCAATGGCCAAACCTGGAATTCGGCGGAACTCATCGACGTTGTGAGTGAGGTAACGGATACAGGGATTCGTGTCGAGCAAGTACTTCATGGCGACCAGTCGGGGGCGGGCAACGGAAGGTCGGGTGGTTCCTCCAATCCGAGCCCCACGCAGGAGCCGTAGGTCTGTCGCACGAAATCGTGCCAATCCTGCCGTGGCTCTTCCTCTTGGTCTCGAGTAAACGACGCGACGGGCTGAATGGTCACAAGCACCCGGGCGTTCGCATCCACAGGTCCCACCGGTACCCGTAGCGAGAGAACCCCGTCGCTTCCAATTTCGGATTCAAACTGGATCGTCTTCATTGCATCGTCTCCGCGCACGTCATCCGCGGGTCGATTATACCACGATGGCGTTCGTATGACTGCGCCACCTTGGCGGTCGCAAGAAGAGACAGGCACCGTGGCAGTACGGTTCGGTTCCGGGCCACATCTTGCCACCCAGTGCCGTTACTCCTTGGAGATGTCTCACATACGCATGTCGGCGGGCCCTCACTCCGTTCGGTCCGCCCGCCTTGTCTCGCCTGCGAGGAAACTCTTTAGCGTCGAAATCATGTGAGATACGATCTGTTCTTCGGTTTGGTCAACGTAGCCGTCGCGAGCAAGGTCAAGGGCATCCCAATAGCCCCATGCGTGATGCTTAAGGTCGCTTTCGGGGAGATCGTCAGCACAGGCCAAATCGAAAAGCCCGTGGGCAATCTGGCGTGGATCGCGTTCTCGTTCTTCGAGCGCTGCAAGAGCGTAACGCAGAACAAGCCGCACCGCCTGCGGGTGATCGCATTCCCCCGGAACTTGGCGAAGCATGAAGGCGACATCCTGGGGATGCTTTGAGGCCGCCAACGCGACGTCACAAATCGCAATGTGTGGCACGTCCGCCTGTTCAATCTGGCGATCAGCCCAACGAACTGCGGCAGCCACGTCAAACAAGCTGATCTCCAAAGCGATGGCGACAGACTCAGCCTCCGTTCGCAACGACTGCTGAATTATGGAACCCCAACCACCACGCCGATGCTGCACCCGTTCTCTTGGAGCAAGTGTCGGAAGGAAGACCCAATGGACTTTCCCGAAAGGACCGTTCCGGTGGTCTGTCTTGCCCCATAGCCACCGTAGAGGCCGGCGTTGCCCAATGTCAAGAGCCCGTGCAGGAACACGCGGTGGCGGGCCTCGCTTCGCTCGGTCCGCCCTACGCCGTGGTGGCGGCTCACCGGCATGGCCTTACTGTAACCGGCTCCAACTGCTATACTTGCGCCCATGCCCCGTGAGCCGATTCTTACGCCGCCGCCTGTGTCTGCCGATGACGACCGCGACTTGCGCCCGCAGCACATGCGGGAGATGGTCGGGCAGCGGGAGGTGTACGCCCGGCTGCAAATCGCCATCGACGCGGCCAACAAGCGGGGCGAGCCCTTGGGCCACATCCTCTTCGACGGCCCGCCGGGGCTCGGCAAGACCACCTTTGCCACCTGCATTCCGCGGGACTTGGGGGTCAACGTCCAGATCGGCAGTGGGGCGACGCTCAAGGCCCCCAAGGACCTGGTGCCCTACCTCACCAACGCGGAGGAGCGGTCGGTCCTGTTCATCGACGAGATCCACCGCATGCAGAAGGCGGTGGAAGAGTTCCTCTACCCGGCGATGGAGGATTTTCGCATCGACCTGACGCTCGGCGAGGGGGTCAACGCGCGGACGCTCAACATGCCGCTGCGGCCGTTCACGCTCATCGGGGCCACGACCCGGACCGGGCTCCTTTCCGCCCCCTTGCGCGACCGTTTTCAGATGCGCGAGCACCTGGATTTCTATACGGTGGACGAGCTGTCGGAGATTGTGCGTCGCAATGCCGGCAAGCTGCGCGCTCCCACCACCGACGACGCGGCCGACGAGATCGCCTCACGAAGCCGAGGCACCCCCCGGTTGGCCAACAACCGCCTCCGCTGGGTTCGCGACTATGCCATCAGCCGGGCCGACGGGCGGATCACGCTTGCCGTGGCCCGGGACGCCCTGGCCATGCAGGAGATCGATTCCCTCGGGCTGGATTCCCTGGACCGGAAGTACCTGACGACGATCGCCCGGGTCTTCGTCGGCGGGCCAGTCGGTGTGGAGGCGGTGGCTCACACGATGAACGTCTCGGCCGACACCCTGATCGACGAGGTCGAGCCGTATCTCTTGCGGTGCGAGTTGGTGGTGCGCACCCCGCGGGGCAGGCGACTGACGCCGGCAGGGTTTGAGCACCTCGGTCTCACTCCGACCGACGATTCGTCCGGCCCGCAGCGAAGCCTCTTCCCGTAGCGTTCCGTCCGCCGTGTCCTGGCGGTTGGCGCAGCCGCGTTATTTGCCCAGCGTCCATTCCGTGCCGCCGGGACGATCCTCAAGGGTCACTCCCAGTTCCGCCAAGCGCGTGCGGATCCGGTCGGCGGAGGCGAAGTCTTTCGCCTTGCGGGCGTTGGTGCGTAGTTCCACGAGCAAGTCAAGGAGTAGTGGAATGAGTGCGTCGGGGCCGCGTACGAGAGACGCGTCCGTTGTGTGGGACGACGTCCCGGTGGTTGGGGTCGGCGGCTTGCGGAACAGGCCGAGCGTCGCGCCCAGTTCGCGGAGCGTCTTGGCCCCTTGCTCCAGGGCGGCCAGCTTGGCGGCGTCGCGTTTGGCCACTTCTTCGAGCTTCTCGTCGTCGGCGAACTTATTGAGCCGGCGCACCAGGTCGAACAACACGCCTACCGCCCCGCCGGTGTTGAAGTCGTCGTCCATGGCGTCGAGGAACCGCGTGCGGTGCTCGGCCACGGCCTTCAGGAGCGGATCGTCGTTCGGGTCGAAGTCGCCTTCGGTGCGCCGCGGCGGCGGGACGATGTCGTAGAACGACCCGCCCGTCACCCGCTGAAAACGCTTGAAGAATCGGTAGAACGTGCTCAGCCCCGTCTCGACCTCGCGGAGCCGCCCCTCGCCGAAGTCGATCGGCCGGCGGTAGTGGGTCGAGAGGAGGAAGAAGCGGATCGTCTCGGGCTGGAAGTCGGCCAACATCTCGCGGAACGGGCTCGCCCCGCGCGACTTGCTGATCTTGCCCTTGTCCTGGGAGACGATATCGCCTTCGGCCGCCCGGGTGTGGCGCCCGCCGACCTTGCCGACCTCGTCGGAGGCCTGCATCAGGCCGTTGTGCATCCAGTAGCGGGCCATGGGCTTGCCGTAGCGGGCCTCGCTCTGAGCGATCTCGTTCTCGTGATGCGGGAAGACCAGGTCGAGGCCGCCGCCGTGGATGTCGAACGTCTCCCCGAGCAGCCGCCCGCTCATCACCGAGCACTCGATGTGCCAGCCGGGCCGGCCGTTTCCCCAGGGGCTGGGCCAGAAAGGCTCGCCGGGCTTCGCGCTTTTCCACAGGGCGAAATCCGCCGCGTTCCGTTTCCGCTCGGCCGTCGAGCCCCCTTCGAGCTGCATCGATTCCAGGGTGCGATGGCTCAGCTTCCCGTAGTCCTGGGCCTTGCTGACGTCGAAGTACACGTCGCCTTCCGACTCGTAGGCCGCCCCTTTCTCGGCCAGCGCGGCCGTGAAGTCGATGATGTGCCCGATGTGCTCCGTGGCGCGGGGGAAGTGATCCACGCTGTCGATGCCCATCGCGTTGAGGTTGGCCATGTAGTCGGCGATCATCTCCTCGGCCAACTGGACCATGGGCATTCCCCGGGCATTGGACTCGGAGATGAGCTTGTCGTCGACGTCGGTCATGTTGATGACCAAGGTCACCTCGTAGCCGGAATACGTGAGGTAACGCTTGACGGCGTCGAAGATCACCGGCCCGACCATGTGGCCGATGTGACTCGGCTTATAGACCGTGGGCCCACAGAGATAGATCCCCACCTTGCCGGGCCGGACGGTCTCAAAAGGCTCTTTGTTCTTGGAAAGCGTGTTGTAGACTCGGATCATGCTGGTTTTCTGCCTCCGTACGACGAATGATTCGTTCCTCTGCGAGGGGCCAGGGTTCGGGGTTCAGCATGTAGGGTGCTCTGGGAGCACCGTGTCATGGTGCTCCCAGAGCACCCTACGGCTGATTCCGAGAC
>CAYSGY010000172.1:3701-10425 GCA_964430315.1 uncultured Planctomycetaceae bacterium | reverse complement strand
TCAGATGCAGGAATCCACGCCGCAGCGGACTCGGGGCGAGCGAGACCGGCAACCGCAAGTCCTTGCCAGCCGGCACGTCCCAGGCGGCCAGGTCACATTCCACCTCCTTATCGAAGAAGTCCGTCAGGGCGAACCGGACTCGGGCGGGCTGTGCCTCGTCGCGTGCCCGGTGAACCGTGACCACGAACCGCACCGGCTCATTCCAATCAAACACGTTTCCCGGCTTGTCGGTCGAAACGCCGAACTCAATGGGCGATCGCAGCCGGAAATCGCTCGGCTCCTTGGCCTGCTCCAGTTGCACGGCGTCGAGCCACACGGTGGCCTGCTTGGGCGGGCTTGGTTCCTCCTTGGCCCCCGTCCCGTCATGTGGCACAGCCGCCCTCGGCTGTGCGGAGCTGCCGGGTACGGCCGCCTTCGGCCGTGGGGAACTGCCAGGCACAGCCGAGGGCGGCTGTGCTACAGGGGCGCACAGGTCCGGACCCGCGAGCACGTAGCACCACTTGGTCCACGGCTTGAACGTGAGGCTGTAGCGCTGCCACTTTGTGGAGACGCGGACGCTCTTGTCCGTGTGTCCTGACTGGAATTGCTGCACGCGGAGCCGGGCCGGCGTGTCGGGCCGGTCCGCCTTCATGTAGACGGAGAAGGTGTACGGCTTGCCCGGCTCGACCTCCATGAATCCGAGGTTGCCGGCCAGCGGGGCGCGGATCGGCGTGCGGGTCAGCTCGTAGTAGTCGAAGAAGGAGACGGGCTGGTTCTCGGGCGAAAGCGCGATCTTGAGGCTGGCCTTGCCGTCCAGCGCCTGGGCCGTGTCGATCTCGCCGAACAGCCGGTTCATCCTCCCGCCCCAATGGACCACGCGATCGCCTTCGGCCGAGCCCCACCCGTCCGTGCCGCACTCGAAGCTGGCGTTGGGGACGAGGTTCGTGTGCCCGGCGGCGGAGACGACCTGCCCGGGCCGGTAGAGGTCGCGGCCCATCTCCACCAGTTCGACGTCGTCGAGCCAGAGGGTGCCGGTGGAATTGAACCAGATCTGAAAGCGGGTCGTGGCGTCGCAGGTCCGCGTGGCCCGGAAGATGAACTCCTGCTTTGTCCATTCCATCGTCGGCGCGAACGATTCCTGGAGCCCGCAGTTCTGCCACGTGGACGTGTCGGAGAGGGCCAGTTGCACCACATCGCCGGCGAGGGCCTCGGCCCGGGCCCAAAGCGTAAGGCGGTAGGACGTGCCCTGCTTCACGGGCACGCCCATCTGGCAGATCATGGCGTGGGAGTCGGGCGTGCCGCCGGCGAACCGGGTGCAGGCGAGCCGGGCGCAGTGCTTGCCGTCGCGGCCGCGTTCCAAGGAGAGGGCTTGCGCGACCCGCTGCCGGTTGCCCGACATCTGCCAGGCCGGGGGAAGGCCGTTTCGATCCGCCTTCTCCTCGAAACTCGGGTTCCGCACGAGGTTCTCCGCGGCACAAGCCACCCCGGCCGAAAGCCAAACCGCCGCCCAGATCAGCCATCGAGCCATGACTCGTCCTCCCACTCCGAACCGTCGCGCAAATCGGACCCTTACGACGGGTGATTATCGGACACGGCCCCCCGTCAGGAAAGGCCCCCGGAGTTCTGGAGTGCGGCGACTCGTTGCCGCTTTGAATTTGGCCGATCGGTGCGGCAGGCATCGGCCCTGCTGCCAAAGGAAAGCAGCGGCTTGACACGCTTCCCATTTCCTATTAGCGTAGGCCCTGTTTGCCCTTTTCCAACGAGGCCTCCGCCATGGATCGCACCGCTCCCGACACGGCCGATCATCCGGCCGGGGCCGCTCCGTCGGGCCCGGGCCAGGAGGCCACGCGCCTCCGCGACATCTCGGCCCACCAGTGGCGGTCGGGAATCGCGGCCTGGCTGGGCTGGCTCTTCGACGGCCTCGACATGCACCTCTACACGCTGGTCGCCACGCCGTTCGTGGCCCAGTTGCTCTGCGTGAAGGACGCGCGCGACCCGGACGTCGGCTACTACGGCTCCGTGATCCAGGCGTCGTTCCTGGTGGGCTGGGCGCTGGGCGGAGGCTTTTTTGGCCGGATCGGCGACCGGCTGGGCCGTGCCCGGGCGCTGATGCTCACCATCCTCACCTATGCGATGTTCACCGGGCTGTCGTTCTTCGCTCAGACGTGGTGGCACCTCTTGCTCTGCCGCTTCCTGGCGGCTTTGGGGATCGGGGGGGAATGGGCCGTGGGGGCGGCGCTTCTTTCGGAGACGTGGCCCAAACGATGGCGGCCCTGGATCGCGGCGACTCTGCAAAGCGCGGTCAACATCGGCGTGTTGGTGGCGATGGTGGCGGTGGCGTTGCTGTCGCTGATCCCTTTTGGAGCAGAATACGCGTACTACGAGTACCGGATCGTGTTCGTGGTGGGCATCCTGCCGGCGCTCCTGGTGCTCTGGATCCGCCGCGCCGTGCCCGAGCCCGAGGAATGGCACGCGGCCAAGGCCCGGTCGCACGGCGCGGTGCCGCGCGTGACGGACCTGTTCCGCGGCGTGGTCCGCCGGACCACGGTGCTGACGATCCTCGTCTGCGCCCTCTCCCTTTCAGCGCATTGGGCTTTCATGTACTGGTTCCTCCAGCACCTGCGGAACCTGCCCGACATCGCCTCCTGGACCGACCCCGAGAAAACCCGGTTCGTCACCCTGGCGATGACGCTCGTCATGGTGGCCTCGATCTTCGGCAACTACCTGGCCGGGCTGATCGCCCGTTACTTCGGCTATCGAAAGACGATCGCGGGGATGTGCGCGGCATATTGCGCGGCGATGGCCGTTGCGTACTTCGATTACGCGACGCCGCTGGGGTACCGGGCGCAGTTCTGGTGGCTGGCCGCGATGGGGACCTGCCAGGGACTCTTCGGCCTGTTCACGATGTACCTGCCGCCGCTCTTCCCCACGCTGCTGCGGACCACGGGGGCGGGGTTCTGCTACAACATCGGGCGGATCGTGGCGGCGGCCGGGACCGTGTTCTTCGGGCTCTTCTCGCACCTGGGCGACCACCGGCCGGCCCTCTTCTACGCCTCGTTCGTCTTCCTCCCCGCCGCCTTCGTGGCCATGCTCCTGCCCGAACCGCCCGACGAACAGGTCGCCGACGGCGCCGGTGAAGTACGCACCGCAGTCTCGTCCCGGAGGGACGTTTGACAATAGCCCAGCACAACGCCCTGGGGAGAAAGCTCACTCTTCGACGGCCAACCGCACTCCCATTTCGCTCGCCCAGTGCGCCATGATTCGGGCCTTCTTCCGGAACACCCGGTCTCGAACGATGCCCTCGCTTCCATACCGGACTCTCTTCTCCAAGGCGGATGAGAGGAATTGATCACAGAATCGCCTTCCCGCATCCGTATCAGGAACCAAGGTGATCGCGAGGAACACCGGCTGGAATTCCGGGCTGGCACGCAATCGAGAATAGAGGCTGCGGAGGTATTCTGCAGTACCCTCTGCCGCGATCTCATCTCGAAGGAAGACGGAAACGCAGTCACAGCAAACAAGCTCAAACTGTCCCACAATGGCTTGGTCGAGCGTAAGGCCGGAACGGACAACCGTCGGACACGGGGCGAAAAGCAACGAATTCACGGCCCGTTCAGGATCGAGGTGAATCCGCTGGAACGCACGGACGAGGCGATCCACCTG
The DNA here is from genome assembly GCA_964430315.1 of uncultured Planctomycetaceae bacterium. Lineage (GTDB taxonomy): Bacteria > Planctomycetota > Planctomycetia > Pirellulales > Thermoguttaceae > CALFBP01. The sequence goes on along the minus strand of CAYSGY010000172.1, from coordinate 6,783 downwards.
GAATCCTCTCTCGAGGAGGACAAGCGTGAAGCCGGAAACCCCCAGCGCCACGCACTCTTCCGGCGGAACCGACTGAAGGATCGCTTTGGTTTCGGCATCGAGCCAGGGCGAGCCCTCGGGATCGCGATGCGAGGACACGGGTTCTTCCTCCCAAAGGGGCGATCTTGACGCCGTTCCATGCCCCAATTCTACACCAAATCCCCTGGGATTCCAGAGAAAGACAAGGCGGGCTACTTGACGGTAACTCCTTTGGCTGGAGATAATTGCGTCAGGGTTGCGCAGCGCGAGACGATTGCGGAGGGCGACGGATGCACATCGTGTGTCCCAAGTGCAAGAAGCGGTACAAGGTCGTCGCGACGCTCGCCGGGAAGCACGTTCGCTGTCGAGATCTCGAGTGCCGCGCCGTCTTTGTGGCGCGGGATGCCGATGTCGGCGAGGAGTCCTCGGCGGAGCCGGCATCGCCTCCACCTTCGGCGACGATTCTGCCGTCGCCTCCGCCTCCCCCCTCGTCGCCGTTTCCACTCTCGGCTCTGGATTCACCGGATGCCCCCTCGGCGGAGCCTGAGGACCCGATGGCCGCGCCGATACCGGCGATGGCCTCGGCCGGTCTGCCCTCGCTTCTCGACGAGCTGTTGGCGGCCGAGGAATCTCCGCCCACGGGAAGCGGCTCGCCCGTCTCCCTCGCACCGCTGCCACCGCGTTCGCAGAAGAGCCATGTCATGCTCTACGGTGGCATCGCCGTAGGCGCGGTGGCGTTGGTCGGGCTGATCGTCATCCTGGTGCTCACGCTCGGCGGCGGCGGACGTTTGGGCGGCTCGGCTGCCCCGAACGCCGCCCTGGCCCAAGTGGACGGCCCCCTGGGCTGGGCCAGTTGGTGCATTCCGCCCAATGCCAAGGTCGTGGCTTTCGCCAACGTCGAGAAGGTCGCCCGCAGCGATGTCTCTCGGCTCGTGAAGTCGCTTGCTGCCAAGGGCGGCCCACGGGCCGGGTTGCTCCCGTTCCCAGGCGAATTCCCGGGCATGTCCAGGTCCGCCCCGTTCGACCCCGCCCAGTTCACGACCGCAATCGAGTCGATCACGGAGGTCCGTCTGGCGGTTACCGACGATGGCAGTCCGATCCTTGTGGTGCGAACCAAGGAGGACATGCCCCTAGAGCGTGCGGTCGTTACAGCCCTCGGGCTTGCTCGTGAGAAGCAGACGCCGCCTTCCACGCCGCCCGAGCCGAAGACCGCCGGCACCGTCGCCTACTTGCCCCTGGGCACGGGGAGCGGCCTGAGTTTCTGCGCGAAGATCGCCCCCGGGACGTTCTGTTTGACGCATCGAGAGCAGGACCTCCAGGACGCGATTGCCCGGATGGAACGCAAGGAGGTTCCTCCGCTGGACGAGGTGCTGCGTCAGGCCTGGGGCAGGGCGAAGGGCGATGTCGTCGTGGCGATGCTCAAGCCCAAGGAGAGCGGACCGGCGGTTCCGGCGCCGCCGGGCTGGAAGGCGACGTCCGGCGTTCCTCCAATTCCAGACTGGGTAAGCGCCGGAATCACGACCGATTCAAGCTTGGGGGTCCAGGCCACGCTCGGCTTCCCCAGCGAGGCGGAGGCAAGCAAACTCGTCGGCGGCTTCAACGACGGCATCCGATCCTTTGAAAAGCACTTCAAAGAACTTGAAAAGCAGCTCAAAGAGGTCGAGAGCAAGTTCGGTAAGTTGCCCCCCGATATGCAGAAGGATCTCAGCAAGACGAGGGAGCCCCTTCAGAAGATGCTGCAATTGGCCCGTGCGCTCCGTGTTTCCCAGGACGGCAAGATGGTGCGATTCAACGGCACCTGGGCCGTGCGGGACGTCGAGGGATTGGTCCAGCAGTTCGAGGATACGGACAAGGCGATGAGGTCGAAGTCCCGATAGGCGGGCGCGAAGTCTCACCCGGAGCATGGAAGCCGCCACGACCGCTTCCATGCCGACCCTCGGCGGCGCCGAAGGTCGACATGCCACCCAAGCTGCCGAGGAAGGCAGTTGGTCCCTTGCCGATCCTTAGCGGTCCTCCAAGAGTAACTTGTGGCGCAGCCGCCCTCGGCTGTGCGGAATCACGGACAGCCGAGGGCGACTGTGCGGAATCACGGACAGCCGAGGGCGGCTGTCCCACATATACCGAAATTGTCTCTGAATGCCCACTTACGGTCCGGCGAGGTCCTCGTTCTCGGCCAGTTTCCAGGTGTCGCCGCCGTCGGGCGACATGAGTACCGCGCGGCGGCTTCCCGCATGATCGGTGCGGTAGAACCAGTAGGTCGACCAGTAGTCGTAGGAGAGAAACAGCCGGCCGTTGCGGTCGTCGAAGACCGACAAGGCATCCGTGCCGGCCGGCAGGCCCGTGACTTCGATGCCGAAGGCCCCGGCACGCGGCAGGAAGCCGACGTCGCCCGGCCGGTTGGGGTTCCGCAGCACCAGCGGCTCCTGGTGCCTTTCGTCGCGGTGTCCGCGGGACGTCTCGATCAGGTAGCGGCGGCAATTGGTGCGGAACCCCCAGAGGATCGTATCGCCGTAGCGGTCCTGCGAGGCGGTGATGTTCAGCACGTAGACTCCCTTGCGGACCACGTGCGTCGAGAGCCGCGCCGTCTGCGTCTGCCCGGGCCGGCCCGGCGTGGACGGGACGCCGTCGCGAAGCGTGACCTCCTGAAGGACCTTGCGGTCGGGCCCGGCCAGAATAGCCCGCAGTTCGGTGCGTCGGCCCTTGCGGCCCCGGTCGCATTTCTCGAGGTCCACGGTCAATTCACCGGGCTCCGCGAGGAAGTAGACCCCGCCGCAGCCGCCGATGCCGAAGTCGATCGACGCCTGTCCGGGCGGCGGCGCCTTCGTGTTGCCGGCAGGCGAAGCGACGGCAGAGAGCGTCAGAATCACCGAGAGCATGTTCGCCGCGTTCATCACGTCAGCCTCCGCGGGACCTCGAACGAAGAGGGACTCGTTCAGGAATTCGTTACTGGCTCCATGGTACCGGGGTGATCGCCGTCTCCGCAAGACGAAGAGCACGGCGCGACTTTGGAGTGCGGGGGGGGGTTGCCCCGAAATGTAGGAACGGCGGTTGGGGTGGTGAAAAA
>CAYSGY010000172.1:0-3691 GCA_964430315.1 uncultured Planctomycetaceae bacterium | reverse complement strand
CTTTCGCACGGCATGTGGGATTGCTCCAAAGAAAGCGGCGACAAGTCGCCGCACTCCATCGGAAGTCTGGACCTGTCTTGCGGGCCGCGACGGGGTCGTTTCTAATAGGCTGCCCAACGGTTGAAAAGGCAAGGGGTCTTTCGTATGCGGACATGTTAGCCGGAAGGAGGCATCTTCCATGAATGCAACGACGCGTCGCAACTTTCTGAGATCGGCGTCGGCCACCGCGCTGGGCCTGTCGGCGTTTCCGCTCGGTCGGGCGTTTGGGGCGGAGGGAAAGCGCAAGCGGGTGCTGTACTTCACCGCGAGCGTCGGGTACGAGCACATCCCCGTCATGTGCAAGGACGGGAAGCCGAGCTGCTCGGACCGCGTGATGACCGAGTTTGGCAAGCGCATGGGCTTCGACGTCGAGTGCACCAAGGACGGCCGCGTGTTCGACGGCGACCTGAACCGCTTCGACGCCTTCGCCTTCTACACCTGCGGCAACTTCCTCCAGACCGGCATGCACGACACCCCGCCCATGTCGCCTGCCGGCAAGCAGAAGCTCCTGGACGCGGTGGCCGCCGGCAAGGGGTTTGTCGGCTTTCACTCCACGTCCTTCACGATCCCCTCCAAGGGCAGCGACCTCGACCCCTTCCTCGCGATGCTCGGCGGCGAATTCATCACCCACGGGACGCCGCAAGAGGCCGCGCTGCTCTACATCCCGCCGTTCCCCGGGGTCAAGGACCTGGCCTGTGCCGAAGGCCTCTCGTTCACCGACGAGTGGTACTCCCAGAAGAATTTTCCGAAGGACCTGCACGTGATCCTGGTGCAGGAGACGAAGTACCTGAAAGGCGCCTGCTACCGCCGGCCCGACTTCCCCTCGACCTGGGCCCGGATGCACGGCAAGGGCCGCGTCTTCTACACCTCGCTCGGGCACTTCAACGAGATCTGGCTGAACCCGTTCTTCCAAGCCATTACCATGGGCGGCCTGAGCTGGGCCCTCGGCAACGTCCAAGCCGACGTCACGCCGAACCTCGACAAGGTCACGCCCCAGGCGAATCAGTGGAAGAGTTGATATTTGTGTGGCATGCCGCAGCGCAATGTCTGTGGCACGCCGTCACGCAACAACGTGTGGCATGCCGTCACGCAACAGTGTGTGGCATGCCGTCACGCGGCGCAAGCCGCGGGTCGGCATGTTGCGCCGCCAAGAGACCGACATCTCCCGATCAACCCGAGGACGAGCGATGTCCCCCAATCGTCCGACAGAGCAGAAGTTTAAGACCTGCCGCCGCTACAACACGCCGGGCGATGCCCACTCCCTCACGTTCAACTGCTTCCACGCTCAAGCATTCTTGTCGAAGGACCGCACTCGCCTCTGGCTGATCGATGCGGTTTCCAAGGCACGCGAGCGCCTCGCGTTCGACCTCTGGGCCTACGTCATCATGCCTGAACACTGCCATATCCTGATCTTCCCGCGCCGGCCAACGTACTCGATCAGCCGGATCTTGGAGGCGATCAAGTTGCCGGTGACGCGGCGGGCAAAGAACTACCTTGAGCGTACCTCCCCGGAATCGCTGCAAGTAATGCGCGACAAACAGCCCGATGGTCAGGTTGCCTGTCGGTTCTGGCAGCGAGGCGGAGGCCACGATCGCAACCTGTTCGAGCCCCAGTCGATCCATTTGGAGATCGATTACATCCACAACAACCCGGTCCGGCGTGGACTGGTCGCTTGGGCCGAGGACTGGCCCTGGTCGACCGCCCCGTGGTATGCTGGGGCCCGGGCGGTGCGTTTGACGCCGGACGTGGGGTCGATCCCCACGCTGCATACCACATAGCGATTCCCATGCCGACCCGCGGCTTGCGCCGCGTGACGGCATGCCACACGAACGATCTAGCCCGGATTATTCATGGCCAAACACTAGCCCGAAGCGCAAGCGAGGGAGAGGCAACGCGTTACCCTCGCTTGCGCTTCGGGCTAGTGTGACGCAGAATGCGTCGGGGTTCTGGAGGCGTGAATTGTCCCGGCTAGCAACCGAGAGCGTCTAATGAAGGTCGTAAAGGTCATTCTCGGAACGCTCTTCGGTCTTGCCACAATCCGTGGCATTGTGTTATTCCTCCAAACGCTGCTGCGGTTTATCCGAGTTTGGGCCACATCGGGCTATTCGGCGCAGGGCCTATCAGAAACTGGAGCGGCGCTCACCGCGGTGTGCATCCTCGTTGCGTTCACAAAATGGACGTTTGAGAGCGCCTTCCGAGAAGCGACGCCCGTCAAGGAGGAACTCGTGAACGACGACAAAGACCAGGACAAGTAGGTGTGCGTTAGACTCAGAACATCGTCCCGGGTTGGACTGCATGCCATCCAACCGGGGGCCGCAAGAGGGAGAACAAGAATGACCCAATCGCGTGTTTCGCGTCGGGAGTTCGTTCGGGAGGGCGCCGCCGCTGCCGCGGGGGCGACGCTTGGGGCGGGGCTGGTCGGGAAGGTGGAGGCCGCTCCGGCCGCCCCCGATGTCAAGAAGACCCGGAGCTACCACGAGAACATGGAATACCGCCGCCTGGGGCGGACCGGGATGATGCTCTCGGCGGTGAGCATGGGCGGGCACTGGAAGCGGATCACCTCCAAGCCCGGCAGCGAGGAGTTCAAGAAGAACCGCCGCGAAGTGATGGCCGCTGCCCTGGACCACGGGATCAACTACATCGACGCCTGCTGGTCGGGCGAAGTGGAAGTTTATGCCGAGGCCCTCAAGGGCCGGCGCGAGCAGATCTACTTCGGCTTCGACTGGTGGGGCGGACGCGATCCGAAACTCGCCGGCTCGCTCCAGAAGATGAAGGACCAACTCGACGAGGGGATGCGCAAGGCGGGGCTGGACTACGTCGACGTGTGGCGGGTCACGCTCCGCGAACACGCCACGATGAACTCCGAAAAGGAGTTGGATACCGTGGCCGAGGCCCTGGCGTGGGGCAAAAAGACCGGCAAGGCCCGGGCCACCGGCGTCTCGACCCACCACCGCCCCTGGATCGCCGAGGCCGTGGCCAAGTACCCGTCGCTGGAAGTGATCGTCACGCCCTACAGCGCCGGCAGCAACGAGAAGCCGGTCGGGAGCATGTTCGACGCCTTCCGCAAGCACGACGTGGGCATGATCGGCATCAAGCCCTTTGCCAGCGGCACGGTCTTCCTCTCCGGCGGCACGCCCGACTCGCCCACCAAGGCCGAAGACGACGAGCGGGCGCGGATCGCCCTGCGCCATGTGCTGGCTTGCGACGTCCTGGCGGCCACGATCCCGGGCCTGATGACCGTCGACCAGGTCAAGAACGCGGCCGCGGCGGTCCAGGAGCGGCGGCAATTCGACCTGGCCGACGGTAAACGCCTTCAAGGGATCGTCGAGCACATGTGGAACAACCTGCCGCAGCACTACGAGTGGCTGCGGGAGTGGCAGTGGGTATAACCGAAGCACGGTTGGCGTGCCATAGGTGGTTTGTGTGGCATGCCGTCACGCGGCTTCCGCGGGTCGGCATGTTGGCACCGGATCACCAAATCGCGCAGATAGAGCGCGTCTCATGACGTCCGAGGGTGACTGGCTACTGAGTAGCGCGGCATGGTATGCTGTGGCGACGAATGGGCAGCTTGCCGAAGCGGGGGGGAATTCCCCGCTGTAATGCGTTTCTGTTGCGGAAGCGATTTCGGGTGGTTGGGGGCCGACCGGGGTTG
>CAYSGY010000171.1:0-10446 GCA_964430315.1 uncultured Planctomycetaceae bacterium | reverse complement strand
GGCATTGCCCCGGGCAACTTCTAGTCACCCGCGTTGCCCCGGGCGTCGTCTGCCACCTGACGCCCGGGGCGACAACACCCCCGCGCGGGCACCGGCCAGTCCGGTGCCCGCCCTCTTTTCATCGTTTTGCCTCGTTCCCTCGCTCGGCGTGCGGACGGGGAATCCTCTGGATTCTGGACGATCAGGCCTGTTTCGAGGTACCCTGCGATGCGAAAAGCGATTGCACTTCTCCTGGTTGGTTTCCTCCTGGTTGGAATTCTCGGTTGCGGGGGCAACGCGAAGCCCGATCCGAAAGCCGCCGCAGCCGCCGCCAAGACGGACAACCTCCCTGACCCCCCGGAGACGACCTTCAAAAACAAGAGACGCTAGCCCGAGGCTGCCGCCTTGGTAGGGACGGGCCGAGGTCATTGGCGGCTGCCGAAGCACGCGACTTGGCCGGTCCTGGTCGCCAGGTACAGGCGCCCTCCTTGCTACCCACGCGCGAATATCAGACCGGACGCGACGCGGTGCTCGGGACGCGAATTGTTGCCCGCGGGCAACAATTCGGGGCTGCTCGCGAGGAGTGGCTGCCGCGTCGCGGCTCGTGGTCGCACCATGAAGAAGATCGCCTCCAGGGGCCTGTGAATCGCCGCAGCCGTCCTCAATGCCTACCTGGCCAAGTCGCTCTCGGGGGGCGCGATGCCCTTCGTCTGTCGCACGCCCGCCGCTCGTGCAGCAGGCCATGCAGAATCTCCGGGTCGAGACTGGCCGGGTCGTACTCGGCGGGCATCCCCCAACTCCGCTTCGAGACCCAGTCCCTCACCTCCTTCGCCGGAATCATCCTTCTCCAGCGACTCTTCGCCCTCCTCACGCTCAAAGGCCGCCTGGCCTCCTGCTTCCGGCACCTGCCGGGCGGCAAAGTCTTCAGCCGCGTCACGCTCTTCATCCAACGGATGCTCCATCTCGTCTTGGGATTCCGTGAACTCCGCGACAGCCGATGCTACCGGGACGATCCTCTCGTCCAACGCTTCTCGGGACTGAAACGCCTGCCCGATGGCCCTTGGGCATCGATCGTTGGGGATTCCAGCTCTGGTGGAAGCCCAAGGCGTGGAACCATTCCTTCCGTTTCGTCTTCGTGGTGCTGACGTTGTTGGGCGTTTACCGTCGCGAAGACCTGCTGGCCGCGCTGGAGCGTGCCGTGCGTTACGGGGCCTTCTCGGCAAAATCCATCGAGCGCATCCTGCCGGTGCAGGCCCGCCCCAAGACTGCTCTGGAACGCATGGCGGAAGAAAAGCCGTCTCACCTGGGGGAACTGCTGTCCGACAATCCCACGCCGCCGCGACCCACGACGGAGTATCATCGATGCCCGCAGTGGAAAGCGGTCTACGGCCTTGGCCACGAACAAGCGTGGCCGGCCGAGCGAATGCGAGCCGTACCGGCCGACCATCCTGGCGAAGCTGGAGCAGGAACTCAGTGCCCAGCGCCACGGGGATCCTCGACCGGTTCCTGCACCACGCCGAGATCGTCTCGATCACCGGCAAGAGTTACCGTCTGCGAAATCAGGCCGCCAATGGCGATTCGCCAAGCGACGGCCACCCCGCCGAAGGTGCCGACGAATCAAAACCAGCCATTCCGCCCATCGGCTCGAAGAAGCCAAGACGGACCAAAAAGGACGACCCGGCGGGTGACGAAACTGCGCCGCCCTCTTGCCAAGCGTAGGAGTTCTGACGAAGATCGGTGTTGACTTCCTTCAACAAAACCCCCGGCTGCGGCATTTCGCTCATCAGTGGCTGGTTCTAATTCGCCCGGTGACAGCCGGTCAAGCTGTGCCTCGGAGTTGATCGCTGCTAACGTCCCCACGGTGGTGGTGAAAGACTTCCTGGGACATGAATCGGTGACCACCACCGAGACCTACTACTGCAACACCAAGCCCGCCCTGCGGTCTGCCGCAAACGCCCGGAAGGTGAGGCTGGAGGATGAGGGGCCGAGAAGTGATGGGCCGGACGCTCGCTGAAGTCGGGGTCCCGAGGCAGTCTGAAAGGAAATATGTAGAACTCTTGTAGAACTCCGGACCGGCAAACAAAACAGGACTTGCGGCTGGAACGCTGCAAGTCCTTTTCTCTTAATGGGTTACTGAAGTACCGGAGGAGGGAGTTGAACCCTCACTGGATTGCTCCAACTGGATTTTGAGTCCAGCGCGGCCGTCGCGCAAGTATCGAGCTACTCAAGAGATAAAAGAGATGCACGGTCCCGAGGTGCCGACTGTGGTGCCGTCCAGTTCGCATCAATCCGCACGGACAGGGCGCTCGTTGCATCGATGGCGTATCGGTGTCTTCTGGGCGACGTGCCTCGCTTACGCAGGCATGCCTCGAACAAAGCCTACTTCCGTCGCTTCCCGGCCAACCGGTCCGTGGATCAAGGGCTGCCCCCCGGTTTCCCGCCATCTTACTCGGCCTCCCGCACCTTGATCCATTCGGCCAAGCGGTATCCACAGCCCCCGCTGAGGATAACGCCATTGCGACCGCAAGCGATTCCCCTGGTCATCAAAGCATCGATCACCTCGTCCCGAAAATCCTTCACCGCCTCGGCAATCGCGTTCTGCCCAGCCACGATCCCTAGCCTCTGCGCCAACTTGGCTCCGCTGAACGCCACGTACTTGCCGTTGGAGCGCCTCGCCCGCAGTTCCTCCAGAATGCCTCGGATGCGGATCGGCCCCTCGATCACCGTCGTGCCACACAACTCGACCCGATCAGGGAAGAATGTCAGTTCCCCTCCCTCGAAGGGAGCCGTCGGACCAGTGAACGCAGGGCGGACCTCAACCGGCGAGCCATTCCCATCGTTATGCCGCGCCAGGGCGTCCAGAATGGCCCGATCCAATGTCTTGCCGACCGTGGCAAACGGCTTGGTGATGTAGTCGTTCGCGCCAAGCTTCATCATCTCGACAGCCAGTTGCGGGCCGTCCCTGCCGTGGCCGGTGATGACGATGATCGGCTCGCGGCCCGGCCCGCGCCGGGCCGCGATCTCCGCCAGGAGGTTTTCGCCGTTCTGGATCCGCGGAAACCCCCGGTTCGCGTGGACCGGGATTTCCAGGTCCAAGAGATAGTACGAATACGAATTGCGATCCAGTAGTCGTCGGGCCTCCTCCTGGCAGGTCGCGTCGTCGTGCTCGTGGACCAGCGACTGCAGGATGTCCCCCACGACTTCCAGAACGTCCGGATCGTCGTCTACCACCAGAGCTCGGTACGTCATGGCTCGTCTCCTTGATCCTGCTCCAAAGGCAAGACAATCGTGATCACCGTGCCCTCCCCCTCTCGGCTCACGATACTGAGGTCGCCACCGTGAGCCAGGATGTTTCGCTTGGCGATCGGCAGGCCAAACCCGGTCCCCAGATTCTTCTTGGTCGTCTTCCCCGGGATGAATTGGCGGATCTCTTCCAGGTCCGTTGGACTGATTCCACAACCATCGTCGGCAATGACGATCTCGACCTGGTCCGTGTTGGCGGTCCGGGCAGAAACCGCCACTTTCCCCTTTCGGAAGTCTTTCGATCCGGTCGCGTAGGATTCGATCGCATTCTTGACCACGTTGGCGATCGCCGCCACGACGTGGTAGCGAGAAACCCCCGGTGCGATGTGGGTTTCCACCCCAACCTCGACCGAAACGCGTCTCGGATCTCGGCCCGCGGCAGAGAGGCTCTCCTGGGCCATGCCCACCGCCTCGTCGATCACGTCGCGTAAACGCTCCCGCCGCCGCTGACCGGGAACAGGCTGGACGTAACAGTGCATGTCCTCGATCAACCGCTCCAGGAAGACGATCCGACCAGCCGCCCTGCCGACCTGGCGTCGGAGGTCGGCCCGGTCCAACGGCTCGTGCTCGAGCTGCTGCCCCATCGACGCCACGCTGGCTTTCAAGGGAGTCAGGATGCCCCGCATTTCATGGACCGTGGCTCCTGCCAACTGGTCGGAATGCTGCTCGGCAATCTTCCTCGCCTTGGCCGCCGCTGACGTGCCGTACCGCCGCTCAAAGGCATCCCATTGCGACTGCAACCGCTCGAACCCTCCGGGTATGCGATCGAGTTGTTGCTGGCCTTTCCGACGCCGATCGAGAGCCCGCTCTGCGGCCCGGCGCACAAAGACATTCGCATCCTCCAAGAGTAACGCCGCCAGGCGAGCGAAATCCTTCTCCGGCAACGGCGGTAGCAGGAACTCCACCACATCGCAGCGGACTTCCCACTTGGGGTCCGCTGCTAAGGTCTCGGCAGCCCGGAGGGCCGACTCGCTGTGGTCTCCGGCCACGAGCAGGCTTGCGAGCGACTGGACCAGGGCCCGCCGTTGCGGCCACGGCACCGTCCGGTCGCCATCGTGATCGTCGCGTAGCATCTCAACGATTTCGGCTTCCATGGGCTTGCTCACGTATCAGTAGGCATACCGCTGCTTGCGAAGCCTGAATGCTTCCTCGCCCCCCTCCAGAAGTGTCACGATCTCCCGCTTGCACTCCTCCACCGTCCCCTCGTTGGCCTTGCGAGCCTTCGAACCGTCGGATTCAAGCACAAACACCCGCTCCGCGTCACCCAGCACGGGAATGTTCGGGTTGTGCGTCACGAAGATGAGCTGGCGCCGCCGCTTGATCTTGCGGATACTGTCGACGACCGTCTCGAAGATGAATCGGTTATCGAGGTTATCCTCGGGCTGGTCGATGAGCAGAGGCCGGTCGCTCTCCAAGAGCAGGATTGGCAGAATCGCCGTGCACTTCTGCCCCGTGGACAGCGTGGAGCAGTCCTTGTACGTGGCACCATCGCGAAGCTCGATCTGCGGCAAGTCCAGGAGTTCCACGGTTTCTAGTTGGAAGAGCACCTCGGACGAGCCCAAGGCGGCGATCACCTTCTCGGCTTGCTCGTAGTTCAGTTCGGCCCTGTGGACCAGGAATTCGATGTTCTTGTGGGCGACCACTTCGGACAGTTCGGCCGGCCAGAATGCGGTGACCACCTTGCCGGCCACCACGCCCTGCTTGATCCTTGCCCCCCGCAGGGCGCTCTCCAGGAGCCGCTGGTAAAGCTCGGGGTTGCCATACTGAACGACGCTCACGCGGATCGCGGGTGCCAAGCTGCCATTGAGTCTCCCGGCCACAGCCTGCCGAATTGCGAAGCGGCGATCGTGAAGCTCGGACAACTCTTCCAGCAGGCGATTTCGCTCCTGCCGCAAGGCCCCCCGCCGCTCCCCCAACTCGTCACGAAGCCAGCGTTTGGCCAGCAAGTCATTGCGGGCCTTCTCCAACCTCGTCCGCTCGGCAGCCATGCCCTGCGCCTGCTGGTGCTTGGCCATCAGGGAACGGAAGACGATCTCCTGTTCCTTGTGGGCCAAGGAGAGCTTTTTGGCCTGCTCGGTGATCTGTTGCTGCGTGCCAACGATGTGGGCCAAAGCCTGCTCGATCAGCCGGTCCACAGCGTCCCCGCACTGGGATGCCAAGCGGGCGGTCGTCTGGACAAGGATGCCGTTCGGCCCCTCCGCCACCTCACGGTCCACGATGCCGGAGATCCGGGCTTGGATCCGCCCCCGCACGCCGTCCAGGGCCTTCCGTGCCTCCGCCATGACCTCCGATACCCCCCCCGCGACGCGATCTTCACGGTCCCGTAGGGCCTTCAAGAAGTGGGCCTGGTTGATCTCGCCCGACGTGTTCTCGCCGTTGGTCGCGTACGCCTGGAGTCTGGCTTCGACAGCAGGCAAACATCGCAGCTCTTCGGTAATTGCCGCGAGCCGGCTCTCCAGGGGAACGATCTGAGAAGCATTGGCCTGCAAAGCGTTCCAAAGTTGACCCAGTTGGGCGTTGACTTCGGCAATCGCCTCGGCCTCGAACGCGTCGAGCAGCTCCAACTGCATGCCCGTCTGGTCGGCGATCCGTTCGACCTCGTTCTGGCTGAAGATATCGGCTCGAAACACGTCCCCCGACCGGAGCGTCAGGTCCGTCGGCTTGCGGTCTGCCGTGAGGACCATCGGATCCTCGCCCCATCCGCGGGTGATGATGTAGGCCAGGCCCTCCTTGGTCTCGATCTCCAACTCGATCTGCCCCCCGGCCAGGTTCCGTTGGACCAGGGATTCAGTCCGCCGCCGATCCGCGGCGTCGGCGTCTGCGGAGTGCAATGCGTCCATAGCGTACCGCACCAGTTCCAACGCGGTGGTCTTTCCTGTGCCGCGGGCCCCGATCACACAGTTCAGGCCATCGGCCAAGTCCAGTCGTGCCCCGTCCAGAAAGCCGCCGATCACGGCGATCGACTTGAGTCGGTGGCAGCCGGACAACCGAATCGCTTCCCGTTTCTGATTCTCATGCTGCAGTGCGTTGGTGCTCATGGAACGATTGCTCCTTTCCCTCATCAAGGCTGCGGTTTCCACGGTCGGCATCGAGGCGGCCCCGTCGGGGTGCTTACTCAGCGTGGTTACCTGAGTGCGCAGCACAGTCCTTTTGCGGAACTGGGCGAGCGACAGGGCGCAGGTCGCGTTAAGCCAGATTGGCTTTCAGAATCGAGGGGCCAATACTGTGGCCCGGCAGGCCGCCCCCTGGGCGAACAATGGAGCCCGTCTGCGGGCAAGGCCCGAATGGAATCGTGCCTTCTGGGTGACTAGTATACTTCCGTGCGCTATCCTTGCAAGAGGCGCCGTGAAAAGACACCCCTACGGCGGACATGCCCCTGCTGAGGGGGGCACGATTCACGAGCCAGGGTTGGGCTCGCCGGCTGCTTTCCGGGCTGCGGGATCGCAACGACGCTGCACTGCCCGTTGAACGAGTCGGTAGACGGCGGTAGCGACCAGGATCCCAAGGAGGTTCCCCGCGCAATCCTCGATCGCCACAGTCCGGCATGGAACCAGCGATTGGAGCAATTCCGTAGCCAGGGCGTAGGCAAGGAGCAGAACCACGAGGAGGCCGCCGGGAGGTTGCGGCCATCGCGCTGCGTAGGTCAGTACCGCGAGGACGGCGAAGGCGCCAAAGTGAAGCCCCACATCGCTCCAAAGGAACGCCGGGACTTCCGGGATCGGCACGATGGCGGCCGGGTCGGGCACCAGGAGCAGCACCGAGAGCAGTGCCCAGTATCCAAGGCAGATCACCAGGCGGACGATTCGCATTGGTGGCACCGAGCCCGCAGCGTCCTACCAGCGGCCCTCGATGCCGAAGTTGAGCCCGTGGGCCACGGCGTCCTGGCGGAGGAAGACGCGGTCGCCGCTGGTGGCGTTGTTGGAGAAGTCGAGCTGGTCGGTGGCGCGGGCCACGTTGTCCAGAACGAAGACGCTGTAGCCGACGCGGGCCAGCCATGTGTCCGTGACCTGGTAGCCGAGCGTAACCCCGGCGTCCAGGACGAAGGAGGCCACCGTGCTGGTGTCGGAGAAGTTCCGCAGGACCACGGTCCGGTCGTTGTCGGTCATCAAGGTCGACTGCCTCGCCTGGTTGTCGTAGATGCCGACCTTGCAGATCCCGGTGAGTTCCCAGCAACCCCGGGTGCGGCGCCATCGCCCGACCCACTGCACGCCCCAGAGGTCGTTCCCCGTGTCGACGTCGTAGTAGCTGTACCGGGCGCCGGTGATCGAATTCAGGTTGAACCGCTCTTCCATCCGGATGAAGCGGGGGCCGATCGCCCAGCAGAACTCGGATCGCTGGTTCCCGAAGTAGATGTTCGCCTCGACGCTGTTGAGCCGCACGTTGTAGCGGGCCTGCATCTCGTCGGCCGCCGAGAAGTCGGTGGTCACGCCCACGTCGCCGAGCCGATCCGGCAGGCAGAGGAAGGTGCCGGCGGGGGCCACGTCGTTGATCCGGTCGAACCAGTTGTAGATGCCGAAATAGCCGATTTCCAGGGAATGAATCGCTTCTTGATCGTCGGACAGGAATTCCATGGCGATCCGCGGCCCGGCCTGGAAGCCCAGGTCGAGGTCGTCGGTGCGCACGGAGGTGCCTGCCACGGGGTTAAGGAACATCGTCTGTCCCCGGGTCGGCTCCAGACGCCAGAGGAGGGCGTCCACGGTGACGTCGAAGTAGGGGCCGCCGGTGAAGCAGGAGGGATCGATGATCGTCGTCGACGCCCCCTGCGCCCTTGGGAGCACGCCGCTGCTGTGCGTTGCGGCCTCGGCCGTCCAGGGTGCGACCGCCTCGGGCATGGCACTCAAATAGGGATCGACAGGTTTGACCTCTGGGACGGGTCGAACCTGCGGGATTTGCGCCTCGTCTCGTACCTGCGAGGTCTGTACCACGTCTCTAACCTGTGGGATTTGCGCCACGTCTCTTACGTGCGGGATCTCCACCACATCCCTTATCTGCGGGATCTGTGGCACCTCCTGCGACGCCCTTTCCGTCGCGGGGGCTCTGTCCACGGCGTGCATTGGGGTCAGGTCCTGGGCCATGCCGCTGGTCGCCAAGAGAAGGGCTATCGCCCACGAAAAAAGGGTCTTTGGTAGGCACATGGTTCGCTTCTTAAGGCCGAAGTGCGGACATGCAAAACACCCCACTTCTCGTCACGCGTCGGTGCTTCTGCCGGGTCAGCGGTGGAACAACTCGTTGACGTCGAGATTGAAGGTTACGGTATTCATCAACATGTTCATGGCGACCTCGACCCCGGTGTATTCGAGGATGATGAAGTCGTCGGGCTGGACGAGGACTCTTTCCTGGGGATTGAGCATCGCCGTCTTGGTGCTCAGCTTGATGGCCACCTGCTGGCCGTTGACGTTTCTCAGGACAATGACCCTCGTGGGAGGGAAGAGCCCACCGCCGCCGGAGTTGCGGTTGCCCACCGCCGAGCCACCGGCCGCGGCCGAGATGGAGCCGCCCGACATGGCGATCGCCCCGAGCACGTCGAGGTCGTGGTCCCGCGGCAAGGGGTACTGCCCGCCCAGCAGCAATCCACCGGTATAAAAGACCTCGTCGTCGCGCGACTCGATGAAGACGATGTCGCCATTGTTGAGGATGACGTCTTCCTGGGTGAGTTCCAACGGAGGATCGGCCGGCCCGATCCGCAAGGGGATCCTCTGGATCTTGCGGCCCGTGTTGAGGACTTCCGCCCGGGTCACGGGATCGACCAGGGTCTGCAAGTACGCGTCGCGCTCCGCGGCGCTTCGGAACGCGCCGCGCATGATCTTGACCTCATTTTTGGTGTCGACTCCCGGTAGGCCACCGCTCTCGGCCAGGGCGTGGAGCACGTCATTCTCGTAGGCGGGCAACTCGATCGATTTCGTGGCACCAGCTTTTTGGGCCTCGTACATGCCGCCCCGCTGCCTCATCAGTTGCTGCGCGGCGTAGCCTTGCTGACTGGCCGTGTCCTCGCGGACCACCAGGACGTTGTACGTCCGCTTCTTCATGAGCGTGACAAGGATGCGGTCGCGGCCCGGCCGGAGGATTCTTTGATGGACGGTATACGCCTTGCGGATCTCGTCCTCGGCTTGCGGGACGGTCAGCCCGGCGACCTCGATGGGAGGCGCCAGCGGCAAGGAGATCGTGCCGTCCTCGCGGATCGGGACCGGGTAGCCAAGGGCGGGCCCCGACGATTCGCCCTGGTCCCACCGCTGCGGGAAGTAGACCGGTGGGGCCTCGTCGACCTTGCCGAGCACGCCCTCGACGTAGATGCCCAGCACATCCCGGGCGCCAAGCTGGTAGACCGGCGGCGCCTCCTGGCGGAGTCTCGAGAAGTCGATGGGCCGTTTGTCCCCGCGCGGACGATCCAGCGCATTCGGCTGGACGCAGTTGGCCGGGATGGCTTGCCGGGCCACGTTGCTGCAGCCCGAACCGACGACCGCGAGCGTCAACATTGCGACCACGATTCCGGTCGCGCGACGGCGCCGGCAAGTCCGGTGCCTGTCGGGTGCCACTGGCGTCCCGCCAGTGGCGACACCCCACAACGGGTACCCGGTCCGGAATCGTCCGGCCGGGGGTACACGGCTGTTGGTCTGCTTTCCGTCGTGGCGGGACCCGGGGCCCTTTCCCACTGGCGGGACGCCCGTGGCACCCAGACGCCGTTGGCACGTCGCGACCGATCCTGAAACTCCGTTCATCGTCCCCCCCACCAGCATAGTAGCCGCTGACAAGGCCGATAAGGCGACCCTGATCTGCAATATCGCTTTTCGGGCCATTCGCACCATGAATGAATTTCCCGACAAATCCTGCGCACCCAAAAGATCAGGCATAACCCGTCGATAAAGTCTCCGCCGTTGGCCCAGATTGCGGCGAGAGCTTCGGACTACTCCGAACTCCGGGGTCTCGGAGCGTTCCGCCGGTTGGCGTAGTCTCGGGGACAAGGGACGTCGGTTGCAGCTTAAGGATAGTCGTCACCCTGGAGAATGTAGTTGGTATAGACTATTCGAGGGGATTCGCTCCCATTTCGGACGAAGTGGAACTCCTTGCGCACTTGACAATCGTTGATGGAAAATGGCATGTTACACGTAATGTGTTTCTGTTGCGAAAAGGGTGTTTTGGGTGTTGCTCGTTGGGGCGAACGGGTCT